>JBILTM010000060.1:0-23855 GCA_044371545.1 Burkholderiaceae bacterium | reverse complement strand
CTCGGGCGTGCCGGTGGTGGTGCTGCGCGACCCGCTCGCCGGCATGCACACGCCCGAGACCGCGGTGCGCAAGGCCTGGACCGCGGTCAGCTTCCGCGGCGCGACCACCGAGCTGGTCGGGGCCACCGCGCCGGGCGGCCCGAACGGGGGCATCCGGCACCTGCCGAACGTCGCGATGGTCGGCGGCGGCCTGATGCTGCAGTCGGCGGGCAGCCTCGTCGGCGGGATCGGAGTGTCCGGCGCACCGAGCGGCGAGCTCGACGACGCCTGCGGCAATGCGGGGATCCGCGCGATCCGCGACGCGCTCGAGCTCGGCTGACCCGCGTCAGCGCGCGGCGCCCGCGCGGACGGCCGCGCCCTCGGGGGCGGGGAGCCCGAACGCGTCGCGCAGCACCTGCGGCGGGACCGCCGGTGCCGTCGAGCGCGGCGGGATCGCGGCGAGCGGCGAGCAGATCAGAGAGAAGTACTCCACGTCGTCGAGCAGCAGCACCGCGGGCACGGCCTGCTGCGCCGGTGCGTCGGCCGCGCGCGGCAGCAGCCGCCAGCCGAGCGCGGTCGCGCGCTGCACGAGCGCGGCGGGGCAGGCGGCGAGCCAGAAGGTGTCGTCGGCGTCGCGCCGGCGCGCGGCGAGCGCGGCGAGCGTCGCGAGCTCGAGGCCCGCGTGCCCGGCCGCGTCCGCTTCGGCGACCAGCGTCGCGTAGGCGCCCTCGGCCTCGGGCAGCACCGACACGCCGATGCGCGCCATCGTGCGCAGCGGCGCGCTGCGGACCGGATCGAGGCGCAGCGTCGCGACGATCCGCTCGTCGCCGTGAATCTGCGCGACGTGGTGCTCGACGCCGGCCTCGAGCCGGTCGCGGAACACGTCGATCCGCAGCGGGTTCGCGTCGGACGGGGAGACGGACTGGGTCATGGGGCGGCACGCCTGCGCGACGTTCACGCGGGGCCGGGACTCCGGCCGCGCGGCGGCGCTGGACGCAGCAGTGTGATCGGCCGCCCGCTGCCCCGCCATCGTCCGAATGGACGGTCGGTCGCGGCGGGGCGCGATGCGGACGGTGCTACGCGCTCCAGTCCGACGGACGGTCGTCCGGTCAGGGTGCGAGGCGCTCGCGGTCCCAGCCGCCATCGGCTCGCCGACGGTAGGCGAGCCGATCGTGGAGCCGCGACGGGCGGCCCTGCCAGAACTCCCAGTAGTCGGGCTCCAGGCGGTAGCCGCCCCAGTGCGGCGGGCGCGGCGGGTGCAGCCCGAACTTGAGCCCGAACTCGGCCGCGCGCGCCACCAGCGTCGCGCGCGACGGGATCGGGCGGCTCTGGTCGGAGGCCCATGCGCCGATCCGCGAGGCGAGCGGGCGCGACGCGAAGTACGCGTCCGACTCGGCGTCGTCGACCTTCGAGACGCGGCCCTCGATGCGCACCACGCGCTCGAGCGCGACCCAGTGGAACTGCAGCGCGGCGAACGGGTGCGCGTCGAGCTCGCGGCCCTTGCGGCTCGCGTAGTTCGTGTACCAGACGATGCCGCGCGCGTCGCAGTCCTTGATCAGCACGATCCGCGTCGACGGCCGCCCGTCGGGCCCGACCGTCGCGACGGTCATCGCGTTCGGCTCCTCGAGCTTCGCGTCGAGGGCCTGCCGCATCCAGGTCGAGAACTGGTCGAGCGGCGCGTCGTGCGCGCGGCCCTCGACCAGCTCGTCCTTCTCGTAGCTCTTTCTCAGGTCGGCGAGGGGCTTGTCCATCGGTCGAGTATAGGGCGCGGCGGGGGCCGACCGACGGCGCACGGGCGGGGCGGCCCCGCGTGGTACGATCGCCCTCTGGTCGCGAGCAGCCAATCCACGCGACCTGCCTGGTTCCCTCCCGGCTCCTTTCCTTCCCCCGGACGTCCGCCTCGATTGGTGTCACTCGGCAAGAGCGGCAGGCTGTCGCTGGAACCGAGATCTCATGACACTCGAATCGAACTTCGCGAGCCTGGGGCTCGCAGAACCGCTGCTGCGCGCGATCGCTGACGCGGGCTACGACACCCCCACCCCGATCCAGGCGCAGGCGATCCCCGTCGTGCTGACGGGTCGCGACCTGCGCGCCACCGCGCAGACCGGCACCGGCAAGACCGCCGGCTTCACGCTGCCGATCCTGCAGCGCCTCTGCGCCCCGGGCCCGGACGGCAAGCCGCGCCGCTCGCTGCCCGGCAAGCCGCGCTGCCTCGTGCTCGTGCCGACGCGCGAGCTCGCCGCGCAGGTCGAGGAGTCGGTCCGCACCTACGGCAAGTACCTGTCGCTCACCTCCGCGGTGATCTTCGGCGGGGTCAACATCAATCCGCAGATCGCGGCCCTGCGCGACCGCACCGACATCCTGGTCGCGACGCCGGGCCGCCTGCTCGACCACCTCGGCCAGCGCACCGCGGACCTGTCGGCGATCGAGGTGCTGGTGCTCGACGAGGCGGACCGGATGCTCGACATGGGCTTCATCCGCGACATCCGCAAGGTGCTCGCATACCTGCCGAAGCAGCGCCAGAACCTGATGTTCTCGGCGACCTTCGCCGACGAGATCCGCGAGCTCGCCGACTCGATGCTGCGCGACCCGGCGAGCGTCGAGGTCGCACGGCGCAACACCGCCTCCGAACTGGTGACGCAGTCGGCCTACCTGGTCGACAAGGGCATCAAGCGCCACCTGCTGTCGCACCTGATCAAGGACGGCAACTGGTTCCAGGTGCTGGTGTTCACGCGCACCAAGCACGGCGCCAACCGGCTCGCCGAGCAGCTGACCAAGGACGGCGTCGAGTCGCTGGCGATCCACGGCAACAAGAGCCAGAACGCCCGCACGCGCGCGCTCGCCGCGTTCAAGGACGGCTCGCTGCAGGTGCTGGTGGCCACCGACATCGCCGCGCGCGGCCTGGACATCGACCAGCTGCCGCACGTGGTGAACTTCGAGCTGCCGAACGTGCCCGAGGACTACGTGCACCGGATCGGCCGCACCGGCCGCGCCGGCAGCGAGGGCTCGGCGCTGTCGCTGGTCGACCGCGAGGAGACCAAGCTGCTCGCCGACATCGAGCGGCTGATCAAGCGCGCGATCCCGCGTGCGGCGCTGCCCGCCGGCTTCGTGCCGCCGCCGCCGTCGCAGCGCTCGACGCTCGACGACGACCGGCCGCCGCGTCCGCCGCAGGGCCGTCGCGGCGAGCCCCGGCGCTCGCAGGGCGGTGCGTCCGCCGGAGGTCGCGCATCGCCGCAGCCGTCGCGCGGTCCCGCGCCGCAGCCGTCGCGCGGTGCGGCGCCCCAGCCGTCGCGCGGCGGTGCGCCCGCGCACGGCGCGCCGCAGGACCGCGGCGCGTCGAGGCCCGCGCAGGGCGGGGCCGGTCCGCGTCCCGCGCAGCAGGGCTCGGGGCGCGGCCCCGCGTCGCCCGCGCAGCCGCCCGCGCATCGCGGCGCGCCCGCGCCGCACGGTCGGCCGCAGCCTGCGGGCAACCGCGGCGCGCGTCCGGCCGACGGCGGTGCCCGTGGTGGCGACCGCCCGGCCACGCCGGGCACCGGCGCGCTGCTGCGTCGCATTCCCTGAGGCGCGCGGGCCCGGCGGAACACCGTCCCCCGGGCCGCGACGCGGCCGCCCCGACAGGTCCGCGCGCACCGCACGGTGCGCGCGTCGCGACTTCGCGGCTCAGCCGCCCTGGTGGCCGGACGCGCCGCCCGCGCGTGCCGGCTCCCGGCACACCGCGGGCGGGCAGGTGAACCGGTAGTACCGGTCGTTGAGGAACACCGCCACCGCGTCGAGCTCCTCCGCGCGCCACTCGCCGCCGATGTTCGTGCTCCAGCGCTCGACCTCGCGTCGCAGCGTGGCGAAATCCTGCGCCTTGCGCGACTCGCGCTGGTGGACCGACTTCTCGTGGCACGCGATGCAGCGCGTCTCGTAGAGCGCACGGCCGCGCTCGATCGCGGGTTGCGCGATCGCGGCGGGCGCGCAGAGCGCGAGCGCGAACGCGAGCGCGGCCGGCCCTCGCATGGCCTCGCGGATCGGGGCGTCGGGTCGGCGCATGCGGTGCTCCTCCAGGTGTGACGTCGATCGTACCAGCGGGGCCGCGCCCCGCCGGGTGCGACGCGCGCTCGTGCCGCGCGGCCACGCTCGGGTACACTCGGCTCCGATCCGACCGTGCCCGAGCACGGCGCTGGGAGAGCCTGCCCATGTCCCGTCACCGCCTCGCGCAGCCCGCCGCCGGCGCGTGCTGCGCGATGCTGATCGTCGCCTGCGTCGCGTCGCCGTCCGGTCCCCCGGGTGCCGTAAGCGGCACGCCCGCGTCGTCGGCCACGGGCACGGCCGGCGCCGTGGTACCCGCCGAGGCGGTCCGCTGGACGATCGGCCCCTCGCTCGTCGAGTGCAGCGGCGTCGGCCCGATGTGGTGCCTGCAGTACCGCGACGCGCCGGATGGCGCATGGAAGCGCCACTACGGCCGCATCGAGGGCTTCGAGTTCCGGCCCGGCGACGAGGTCGAGCTCGCGGTGCGCTTCGAGGCGGTGCCGCGCCCGCCCGCCGACGCGCCGTCGCGCCGCACGGTGGCGGTCCGCGAGCTCGCGCGCCGCACGCTGACGGCCGACACGCTGCCGGCCGCGCTCGCCGGCAGCGCATGGCAGCTCGATGCGATGCCCGGCGCCACGCTCGCGCCCGCCGGTGCGGGCGTCGCGCCGACGCTGCGCTTCGAGGCGGCCGCGCGCGCGTCGGGCGGGTCGGGCGTCAACCGCTTCGGGGCGCGCGTCGACGCCGGCGACGGCTGGCTGCGCGTCGCCTCGCCGATGGTCACCCGGATGGCCGGGCCGCCCGAGGCGATGGCGCTCGAGGCCGAGTTCCTGGGTCGCCTGCAGCGCGCGGGCCACTGGCGCGTGGCCGGCGACCGGCTGCGGCTGCTGGACGCGGCCGGGGCCGAGCTGATGTCGATGCGCCGCGCGGCGCCCGCGCAGGGGGCGAGATGAGCCCCGTCCGATGCCACGTCGCGCCGCGCGCGGTCGCGACATTTTCCATTGCCGGGCGAGCCGCCCGCGAGGACGTCCAGATGCCCCTCCCCACGCTCCCGTCCGATCCGTCCCGCCCGGTGCGGCCGCACCGCCCCGCAGTGCGCCCCGTGCGCGCGCTGGTCGCACTGCTCGCGATGATGGTGGCGCTCGCCGCGCTCGTCGCGCCCGTCGGCGACGCCCGCGCGCAGTCGACGCGCTGGACGCAACCCGAGCTCGAGCAACTGCTCGCGCCGATCGCGCTGTATCCGGACGCGCTGCTCGCGCAGGTGCTGATGGCCTCGGCCTATCCGGCGGAGGTGCGGCTCGCGGCCGACTGGCTGCGCCGCAACCCGACCTTCAAGGACAAGGGCGACGCCGCGGTCCGCGCGGTCGACGACCAGCCCTGGGACGCGTCGGTACGCTCGATGGTCGCGTTCCCCGCGGCGCTCGAGCTGATGGACTCGAACCCCGACTGGACCCAGGCGGTGGGCGACGCGTTCATCGCCCAGCGCGCCGACACGATGACCGCGGTGCAGGCGCTGCGAACGCGCGCCCAGCTCGCCGGCAACCTGCAGTCGAACGAGCGCTGGACGGTCTCGCAGGAGGACCGCACGATCGTCATCAACAACCCGGCGCCCCAGGTCGTCTACGTCCCTGCGTACAACCCGACGGTGGTCTACGGCCCGTGGCCGTACCCGACGTATCCGCCGATGTACCTGCCGCCGCCGCCCGGCTACTACGTCGGCACCGCGTTCGCGAGCGGCATCGCGTTCGGCGTCGGCATCGCGGTCACCAACGCGATCTGGGGCGGCTTCAACTGGGGCGGCAACGACGTCAACATCAACGTCAACAACTTCAACAACGTCCACGTCAACAACAAGCAGAACTACGTGCGCACCGGCAACAGCTGGGAGTTCGACCGCACGCACCGCCGCGACGTGCCGATGAACGACCCGAAATCGCGCGACCGGGTGCAGAAGAACGCGACCGCGCAGCGCGACCGCGACGACTTCGCCGGGTTCGACCGCGACCGCGCGCAGCGGCCCGCGACGCAAGAGGCCGCGCGGCCGGACCGCTCCGAGGTGCGCCCCTCGACCGGGCGTCCCGACGCGCGACCGGCGGCGGCCGACCGCCCGGCGACGCGGCCGGGCACGCGCCCGTCGATCGACCAGGGTGCGTTCGAGGGGATCGACCGCCCCGACCGCGAGCGGCCCTCGATCGACCGCGGCGAGGCCGCGCTCGGTCGCCCGGCGCCCGGTCGCCCGGCGGTGCCGTCGACGCGGCCGGTGCCGACGCCGAACGTGCCGGCCAAGCCGATGCCGACCTCGCGCCCCGCCCCGTCGCCGCGCCCCGAGCCGTCCGCGCGGCCCACGCCGCGCCCGCAGCCCGGCGGCGCCCGCCCGGCGCCGTCGTCGCGCCCCATGCCCGCCGGACGCCCCGCCCACGGCGGCGGCGGCCGCGCCGCCCGCTGACCCGAGATCCCCCGGAGTCGACGCCATGACGTTCCCCGTACTTCCGATGCGCACCGCGCGCCGCGTCGCGTTCGCGATCGCACTCGCCGCGGCGGCGCCCGCGCTGTCGGCCTCGGGCGCCCAGCGCGCCTATCCGAGTCCGCAGGCCGCGGTCGACGCGCTGTTCGACGCGCTCGTCTCGGGCGATCCGCGCGAGCTGGTGCCGGTGTTCGGCGCCGACGTCGCACGCATCGCGCCGGTCGCCGACGAGGCCGCGATGGCGCGCGCGCGCGGGCGCTTCGTCGGCGCCTGGAGCCGCGGCCATGCGATCGAGACGCTCTCGCCGGACCGCGCGCGGCTCGCGGTCGGCGACGCGGGCTGGACCTATCCGGTGCCGATCGTGCGGGGCGCGGACGGGCGCTGGCGCTGGGACACCGCGGCCGGCGCGCGCGAGGTCGCCGTGCGGCGCGTCGGGCGCAACGAGCTCGCTGCGATGAACGCGCTGCGCGCCTATGTCGCGGCGCAGCACGACTACGCACGGGTCGACCGCGACGGCGACGGCGTCGCCGAATACGCGCGCCGGCTCGACAGCCGACCGGGTCGCCGCGACGGCCTGCACTGGGACGAGGCGGGCGGGGCGCGATCGCCGCTCGGCCCAGGCATCGCCGCGGCCGACGAGCGTGCGCGCGACGGCGAGGCGTACCACGGCTACCGCTTTCGGATCCTCGAGGCGCAGGGCGCGTCGGCACGCGGCGGCCCGCGCGACTACCGCGTCTCGGGCCGCCTCGTCGCGGGCTTCGGCGCGATCGCGACGCCTGCCGAGTACGGCCGCAGCGGCGTGCACACCTTCGTCGTCAACCACGAGGGCCGCGTCTGGTCGGTCGACCTCGGCACCGGCACGCGCGCGGCGGCCGCCCGCATCGACCGGTTCGACCCCGGGGCGGGCTGGAAGGCGGAGGACTGACCCGCGGCGCGGCGCTCAGCCGCGCCAGTTGCGCACGACGCGCGCGGCGGTCATCGCGATCGAGGCGCCGCGCAGCAGCCGCCCGAGCTTGCGGCGTCCGAGCAGCGGCACGCCGATCGCGACGATCGCCGCGGCGAGCCGCGCCGGGCGCGACGCGCCGTCGTCGCCGGCGGTGCGGGCGTCGGGCGAGACACGCTCGCGGAGCTGGTGCACGGTCAGCGCGAGCTGCATCCGCTCGAGCTCGGAGCGCGCGACCAGCAGCGCCTTGCGCTGCTCGAGGCGCTCGCGTTCGGCGCTCATCGCCGCCCCTTGGTGAAGCGCTCGACGATGAACGCCCGGTCGCGCGAGAACTCGGCCAGCGTGGCCGCGAACGGCCGCTGCTCGCGGCGCGATGCGATGGCCAGTCGCCGGAACGCGAGCGCCGCGACCGCGATCCACAGCAGCGTGGGCAGCAGCAGGGCCACCCAGCCGAGCCGGTCCCAGAGCAGCGCGACGAACACGCCGTTCAGGCCCAGCAGCGCCAGCGCCGCGGCGATCGCGGCGACCAGCACCAGCACCAGCCGGTCGCGTGCGCGGTCCCGCTCCTCGGCGAACTCGAGCGCCGCGAGCTGCACGCGCGTGTCGACCGCGCTCGCGAGCGAGGCGGCGAGCCGGCCGAGCAGGTCGCGGATGCCGGGCGGCACCGAGGCGTCGTCGGATGGGGGAGGGGTGCCGCCGGCGGACGGGCCGGCGGACTCGGCTCGGGCGGGGCCGGCCTCGGACATCGCCGCGCAGCTTCAGCGGCGGTTCATCAGCAGGCCCACCACGAAGCCGACGATGGCCGCGATGCCGACCGCCTGCCAGGGGTGGTCGTGCACGTAGTCGTCGGTCGCGCGGGCGGCGTTCTTCGCGCGGTCGACCGCCTCGCCCTCGAGCTCCTGCAGGCGCATCTTCGCGTGGAGCAGCTTGGTCTCGACCTGCGAGCGCAGGTCGCGCGCGCGGTCGCCGGTCTCGGAGGCGGCGCGCTGCAGCATGTCCTGTGCTTCGGACATCGCGGTCGCGAACTCGTCGGCGATCTTCGCTCGGGTCGAATCGGTGGCGGGGGTCATCGCGCTGCTCCTTCGGATGGGGCGGATCTTCTCGGTCGACCCCCGGAGTATACCCGCCGGCATCGCGCGACCCCGCGCGAGCCCCGCACCCGGAAGAGCGAGGCGGCGCGCCGCGCCCGCCGGGCCGCTCAGTCGCGCGCGCCGCGCGCGATGCCGCCGACGAGCTGCGCGACCGCGGTCTCGAAGCCCGCGCGCGTCTGCACGAACTGCACGCCGACGCGCATCTCGCCGCCCTCGGCGAGACGTCGCACGACGCCGGTGTGGACCACGCGCAGCGACACCGGCCAGTCGGAGCCGTCGGGCAGCTCGAGCCGGGCGTGGTCGAACACCTTGCCGGCGCCGAAGCGCTCGCGCGCGCCGGTCACCGACAGCGAGCCGCCCTGCACGCACAGGTCCTGCATCGGCACGCCGGTCAGCGCCGGGTCCGAGTCGTCCAGCGTCAGCCGGATCGCCGTGCCCGCGGGCACCTGCACGCGGAAGGTCTCGCGCTTCTGGATCCGGATCAGCGCCGACGGGCGCTCGAGGCGCAGCAGCGGCTTGCCGTCGGACAGGCCGATCCGGGCGACGCGGGCCTCGAAGGTCACGCGGCAGTCGCGCAGCCGCAGGTCGATCTCCGCGACGCTGCCCGGCGCGAGCGCGCGCTCGATGACCGGCACGCGCGGCGGATCGAGCACCGGCTCGCCGTCGTCGGCGACGGCGCGCAGCGGCGACAGGTAGGTTTCGGGACGACCGGCGGCGCGCACGGAGCACAGCGAGCGGGCTTCGGCCGAGCGGCGCAGCAGCGCCAGCACCTCCGCGCCATCGTCGAGGCGGAAGCGATCGTATTCGTTCACGTCCATGCGGCGATGATGCCACACGGGTTTCGCATGTTCGCGGTGTCGGAAAGCCGCAGGGCGGCCGCTTTCGTCCGTGCTTCGGCGCACCGGCGGCGCCCCTCGCCGCCGGACGGTCGGGCGGCCGAGATGGGGGGGGATCGCACCGTTATTCCGGCGGTCGGCGGCATGCCCCGGCCGGCAGGATCGACCGCAACCCCACCGCGAGTCCCCCCATGTCGTCCACGATCTCGCCGCCGCGCCCCGCGCCCACGGCCGCCGCCCGCACCGAGGCCGAGCGCCACTGGCGCGCCGGCGTCGAGCACGCGCGCGCCGGTCGCTGGAAGGAGGCCGAGAAGGCCCACGCGCGCGCGGTCCGCGCCGCGCCCGGCGAGCCGCTCTACTGGATCAACCTCGGCCAGGCGCGCCGCAAGCTCGGCGACCTCGACGGTGCGGCCGAGGCGGCCACGCGCGCGCTCGAGGCCGATCCGCAGTCGGCGCTCGCCGCCCAGCTGCGCCTCGCCGCGCTGATGGCGCGCCACCGCTGGCGCGACGCGGTCGAGGACGCCGAGCGCGTCGTGCGCCGGCCCGACGCCGGCCACGGCTCGTGGTTCGAGTACGCGGTCGTGCTCGATCGCGCCGGCCGGCCGCGCGAGGCGGTGTCCGCCGCGCTGCAGGCGCTGTCGCGCAAGCCCGACCTGTTCGAGGCGTACGTCGTGCTGTGCAACGCGTTCGACCCGCTCGGCCTGCACACCGAGGCGGTCGAGTGCCTGCGCACCGCGGTCGCGCTCAAGCCAGGCTGGGGGCAGGGGCTCGGCGGCATCGTCTACCACGCGCTCTACGCCTGCGACTGGCGCCACCTCGACGAGGACCTCGCCGCGCTGCGCGGCCTGCTCACGACACCCGGCCCGCACGACATCGGTCCCTTCATGTTCCTGTCGCTCGGCGCCGACGCCGCGACGCAGAAGCGGGTGTTCGCCGAGCAGGCCGCGCGGATCGTCGACGCCGTGCGGCCGCTGCCGGCGCCGGAGCCGGAGCCGGCGCGCGGCGCGCCGCCCGATCGCGTGCGCATCGGCTACCTGTCCAATGACTTCCACGCGCACGCGACCTCGACGCTGCTGGTGCGCGTGCTCGAGCTGCACGACCGCTCGAAGGTCGAGGTCCGCGCCTACTCGTACTCGACCGACGACGGCTCGCCGCTGCGCCGGCGCGTCGAGGCCGCGTTCGACGCCTTCGTCGACATCTCCGGGATGTCCGACGCCGAGGCGGCCGCGCGGATCCGCCAGGACGGCGTCGAGATCCTCGTCGACCTGAAGGGCTACACGCGGCACGCGCGGGCCGGCCTGGTCGCGATGCGCGCGGCGCCGGTGCAGGTCGCCTGGCTGGGCTTTCCCGGCACCAGCGGCGCGCCCTTCGTCGACTACGCGATCGTCGACCCGGTGGTGGTCCCGCCCGCCCAGGCCGACGAGTTCACCGAGAAGCTCGCGTGGATGCCCGACTGCTACCAGCCGAACGACCGGCTGCGCCCGATCGGCGAGGCGCCCGGGCGCGCGGCCTGCGGCCTGCCGGAGGACGCGTTCGTCTTCTGCTGCTTCAACCACACCTACAAGATCCGGCCCGAGCTCTTCGACGTCTGGTGCCGCCTGCTTCGCGACGTGCCCGGCAGCGTGCTGTGGCTGCTCGAGTCGAACCCGCAGGCGAAGGCCAACCTGGTGCGCGAGGCCGCCGAGCGCGGCATCGACGCGGCGCGCCTGGTGTTCGCGCCGATGGTCGCGCCCGAGGCGAACCTCGCGCGGCTGCGGCACGCCGACCTCGTGCTCGACACGCTGCCGGTCAACGCGCACACCACCGCGAGCGACGCGCTGTGGGCAGGTGCCCCGATCGTCACCTGCGTCGGCGACGCGTTCGTGGGTCGCGTCTGCGCGAGCCTGCTCGCCGCGGTCGGCCTGCCCGAGCTCGCGACGGCCGACCTCGCGGCCTACGAGGCGCTCGCCCGGGCGCTCGCCACCGAGCCGGCGCGGCTCGCCTCGATCCGCGAGCGGCTGCGCGTCGGCCGCGAGCACGGACCGCTCTTCGACAGCGAGCGCTTCGCGCACGAGCTCGACGCGCTGTTCCTGCGCATGGCCGAGCGCCGCCGTGCGGGCCTCGCTCCCGACCACCTCCCACCGCGACCGGTGACCGCCGCGGGCCCCCGCCCCGGCGCGCGCGAGGCCGCCGCATGAACGGGCTGATCGGCCACACCGGCTTCATCGGCGGGCACCTCGCGCGGCAGCGCCGCTGGGACGCCTGCTTCAGCCGCGCCAACGTCGACGCACTGCGCGGCGGCTCGTTCGAGCTGCTGGTCTGCGCCGCGCTGCCCTCGGACCGCTGGCGTGCCAACGCCAACCCGGCCGGCGACCGCAGCAACATGATGAGCCTCGCGAACGCGCTCGCCGAGGTGCGCGCCGAGCGCTTCGTGTTCGTCTCGACGACCGACGTCTACCCGGTGCCGGTCGCGGTCGACGAGACCACGCCGTTCGAGCCGCCGCGGCATCGCGCGTACGGCGAGCACCGGCTGGAGTTCGAGCGGATCGTCGCCGGCCAGTTCGCCGACTGCCGGATCGTGCGCCTGCCGACGGTGTTCGGCACCGGCATGCGGCGCAACGTGCTGCTCGACCTGATCCGCCGCGCCGACCTCGGCGGAGTCGACCCGCGCGGCACCTTCCAGTGGTATCCGGCGACCCGGCTCGCCGACGACCTCGACCGCCTGCTCGCGACCGACGTGCCGCTCGCGAACCTGTGCACGCAGCCCGTGGAGACGGCGCGGCTGCACCGCGAGTTCTTCGACGACCTGTCGATCGGCGGGCGCCCCGGGCCGGTCGTGCGCCACGACGTGCGCACGCGCCATGGTCACCTGTTCGGCGGCGACGCCCGCTACGTGATGTCGGCCGAGGAGGTGGTGCGCTCGATCGGCGACTGGCTGCGCTCGCTCGGCCAGTTCGGCCAGCTCGACGCCTGAGCCGGCCAATGCGGCGCGCCCGGCGCGCCCGGTTCGTCCGTCGCGCTCAGCGTGCCCGGCCGCCCTGCGACGGCGTCGACGCGGCGCGGTGCGCCGTGCCGAACATGCCGGCCGCGTCCTCGCGCCAGCGCGCCTGGCGCTCCAGGCTCGCGATCTGCCAGCGCAGGTGCTCGACCTGCGGATCGTCGACGCCGCGCGCCTGGATGTGCCGGGCCAGCTGCTCCCTCAGCAGGGTGATCTGTGTGCGCATGACGTCCTCGTCCTGGGGTTGACGGCATCCTAGGGCCGACGGACGGTCGCGGCCGTGAGGAAATGCTCGGCCGTCGTGTCGGACGGGTGCGCGCCGAGGGGGCGGCCGACGGGCTCGTCGCCGGCGGGGCCTTGAATGGACCCCAGGATCGCCTCGGAGCAGAATCCGTTCCGTCCCGCACCGGCTGCGCGGACCGGCCGCCCCGCGGACCGCCCTCCAGGAGACGACCCATGCACCACGACGACCCGGCCGCCGTCGCCCAGATGCGCAGCGCCCGTCCCCCGAGCCGCGGCGCCGTCCGCGCCTACGACTGGATCGCGAACCACCGCGCGCACCGCCCCGCCAAGGAGGCCGTCCGCGAGCTCGCCTCCGGCCGACGCTTCACCTACGCCGACCTCGACCGCCGCGCCGACGCGCTCGCCGCGTGGCTGCGCTCGGCGGGCGTCGGCCGCGGCGAGCGCGTCGCGCTGCTCGCCCACAACGGCGTCGAGTACTTCGACCTGCAGTCCGCCTGCGTGCGCACCGGCGCGATCGCGGTGCTGCTCAACTGGCGGCTGACCGCGTCCGAGCTCGAGTACATCCTGAACGACAGCGCCCCGAAGGTGCTGATCCACGACGTCGAGTTCGCCGGCACCGCGCGGACCCTGCACGAGCGCTGCGCGATCCCGACTCTTCTGTGCATCGACCCGCGCGCCGACGCACCGGTCAATCCCTACGAAGCCGCGCTCGCCGCGTCCGCGGGCCGCCCCGTCGAGCGCGAGGACCTGACCCACGACGACGTCGTGACGATCATGTACACCTCGGGCACGACCGGCCATCCCAAGGGCGCGATGATCACCCACGGGATGAACTTCTGGAACTGCGTGAACCTCGGCATTCCGGCCGGCGTCGGCCTCGACACCGTGCACCTGTCGGTGCTGCCGCTGTTCCACACCGGGGGCCTGAACTGCTACTCCAACCCGGTGCTTCACGCGGGCGGCACCGTCGTGATCATGCGCACCTTCGACCCCGGCCACGCGCTGCGCACGATCGGCGACCCCGCCCACGGCATCACCCACTTCTTCGGGGTGCCCGCGCCGTACCAGTTCATGGCGCAGCACGCCGACTTCCCGACGACCGACCTGTCGCGGCTGCGAGCCGCGGGCGTCGGCGGCGCGCCGTGCGCGCTGTCCATCCTGCAGGCCTGGTCCGCCCGCGGCGTGAACCTGATGCAGGGCTTCGGCATGACCGAGACCAGCCCCGCGTGCATCTTCCTCGACCCGGGCGACGCGATCCGCAAGCTCGGCTCCACCGGCAAGGTGCTGATGCACACCGAGGCGCGCGTCGTGAACGACGCCGGCGAGGACTGCGGCCCGGACGAGATCGGCGAGCTGTGGGTCGCCGGCCCCAACATCACCCCCGGCTACTGGAACCGCCCCGACGCCACCGCCGCCAACTTCGAGGGCCGGTGGCTGAAGACCGGCGACGCCGCGCGCGTCGACGCCGAGGGCTTCTACTACATCGTCGACCGCTGGAAGGACATGTACATCTCGGGCGGCGAGAACGTCTATCCGGCCGAGGTCGAGAACGTGCTCTACCAGCTGCCCCAGGTCGCCGAGGTCGCGGTGATCGGCGTGCCCGACGAGAAGTGGGGCGAGACGGGGCTGGCGGTGATGGCGCTCAAGCCCGGTCAGTCGCTGGAGAAGGAGACCGTGCTCGCGCACTGCCGAGACCGGCTCGCGCGCTTCAAGTGGCCGCGCGACGTCGCGGTCATCGAGGCGCTGCCGCGCAACGCGACCGGCAAGGTGCTCAAGCGCGAGCTGCGGGTGCGGTTCGTGGGGAAGGACGCGCCGGCGATCAGCTGATGGCCCGCACCCCTTGCGCGTCGATCGACGCCCGTTCGCACTGACCCGGAGACCCGCCCATGGATGACGTCCGCCTCGAATCGGTCGAACGCTTCTACGACTTCCACCCCATCAACGCCGGGCAGATCCTCGATGCGGTGCGCGCGCGTGGCATCGCGACGGACGCGATCACCGAGGAGGTCCTGCAGCATCACGACCAGGACCACTACGGCGGCACTCCGGCGACCGACCGGCTGATCGCCGAGGCCGGCGTGCGGCCCGACGACCTCGTTCTCGACGTCTGCAGCGGCATGGGCGGCCCGGCGCGCTACTTCGCGTGGAAGACCGGCTGCCGCGTCACCGGCCTCGACCTGACCGCGAGCCGCGTGGCCGGCGCGACCGAGCTCACGCGCCTCGCCGGGCTCGCCGGGTCCGTGCGCTTCGTGCACGGCAACGCGCTCGACATGCCGTTCGACGACGCGTCGTTCACGCTCGCGGTCGCGCAGGAGGCCTTCGCCCACGTGCCCGACAAGCCGCGGCTGATCGCCGAGTGCGCGCGCGTGCTGAAGCCGGGCGGCCGGTTGGTGTTCTCGGACATCCTCCATCGGGGCGCGCTGTCGGCCGAGGACGCGAGGCGCCTCTTCGAAGGCATGACCTTCTCGGAGATCGGGACCGCGGTCGGGTATGCGGCGCTCGCGGGAGCGAACGGCATGAGGGTCGTGCGCAGCGTGGACCTGACGCAGGAGTGGACCCGGATCCTGGTCGATCGGCACGCGATGTATCGGTCGCTGGAGGCGGACACGGTCGCGCGGCTGGGGCGCGAGCACTTCGAGCGCTACGACCGGGCGTATGCGCACTTCGTGGGGCTGTATCGGAGCGGGGTGCTCGCGGGGGCGCTGATCCACGCGGTCAAGGCGCACTGATCGCATGGACGGCCTCACGACACCTGTCCGATGCGTTCGCCCGGTGGCGCGGAGGGTCGGGATGGTGGGCGGTACTGGGATCGAACCAGTGACCCCTGCCGTGTGAAGGCAGTGCTCTACCGCTGAGCTAACCGCCCGAATGGCCGGGACACGGTCCAGCGACCGCATCCGGATTCGAGGGCGCGAATCATGCCACGAAAGTGCGGCCGAGCCAAACCGCGGGTCGGCCTGCGGGGCCGCCCCGTCAGCCGCCTAGAGCCACCGCCGAGATCCGCTGCAGCAGCGTCGTCTCCTCCCCCGGCCCGAGCGTCACCCGGTCCAGCGGCGCGCAGTTCGCGGCCTCCACGCAGACATACTGATACCAGTCCGCCACCGGCACGTCGCCGAGCGCGGCGATGCCCTCGGCGCCCGGGTTCCAGACGACGGTCGAGGACGAGCGCTCGGACTCGATCGCGATCGAGCGTTCCAGCACCGGGTCGTCGATCCGGTGGCGCGAGCCGCTCCTCAGGTAGATGCGGTCGCAGGCGCCGTCGAACGACCAGGCGGCCTCCTGCGCGAACTCGCCGAAGTCGCGCAGCTTGTCGAGGTAGCGCAGGCCCTGCAGGCCCGCGATGCCGATCCGGCGCACGTCGCCGACGCGAAAATAGGTGTGCAGCGCCTGGGTCAGCGTCACCGGCGCCTCGCTCCGGTTCACGGTGCGCAGCGACAGCTCGAGCGCGTCGCCCACCAGCACCTCGAGCTCGGGCGCGCACTCGGCGGGCCAGCCCAGCCCGCCCGGCCAGCCCTCGGGGGGCGCCGCGACCTGCATCAGCACGCGCACGCGCCCGTCGGGCCGCTCGGCGCAGGTGACGACGCGCCAGCGCATCCGCCGCACGAAGCCGTGCTGGATCGCCTCGGGCGGGCGGTCCTGCTTGGCGAACCAGGGCCAGCACACCGGCACGCCGCCGCGTACGGGGCGCCCCTCGGCGAGGCGGCCGGCCGAGCACCAGAGCAGGTCGCGGCCGTCGGCGTGCGGCACGAACGAGAGCACCTGCCCGCCGTACAGCGCGATCTCGCAGCGGGCGAGCGCGGTGTCGATCAGCAGGGTCTCGAGCCCCTGCCACGCGGAGGTCGTGATCATCGGGGTAGGTTAGCCGAGGCGGTCGCACGGGCCGCGGCCGCGGCGGACGAACGGACGGTCGCGGTCGGCCGATCGACTAGAATCCGAGGCTTTTCCGACGCGCCGGACCGCCGGCCGCACCCGCCGCCGCGCCATGTCCGAGCCCACCGTCCGCACCCGCTTCGCCCCGTCGCCGACCGGGTTCCTCCACATCGGCGGGGCGCGCACCGCGCTGTTCTCCTGGGCGTTCGCGCGCCACCACGGCGGCACGTTCATCCTGCGGGTGGAGGACACCGACGTCGAGCGCTCGACCCCGGAGGCGGTGCAGGCGATCCTCGACGGCATGGCCTGGCTCGGCCTCGCGCACGACGAGGGGCCGTACTACCAGATGGAGCGGATGGCCCGCTACCGCGAGGTCATCGCCTCGATGCTCGCCGCGGGTACCGCCTACCACTGCTGGACGACGCCCGCCGAGCTCGACGCGATGCGCGAGGCGCAGCGCGCCCGCGGCGAGAAGCCGCGCTACGACGGCCGCTGGCGCCCGGAGAACCGCGCGCGGCTCGGCCTCGTGCCGCCCGCCGACGCGAAGCCGGTGGTGCGCTTCCGCAATCCGGACGACGGCCAGGTGGCCTGGGACGACCTGGTCAAGGGCCCGATCGCGTTCGCGAACACCGAGCTCGACGACTTCGTGATCGCGCGCTCCGACGGCACGCCGACCTACAACTTCTGCGTGGTGGTCGACGACTGGGACATGCGGATCACGCACGTGATCCGCGGCGACGACCACGTCAACAACACGCCGCGCCAGATCAACGTGCTGCGCGCGCTCGGCGCCACGCTGCCGCGCTACGGGCACGTGCCGATGATCCACGGTGCGGACGGCCAGAAGCTCTCGAAGCGCCACGGCGCGGTGTCGGTCACGCAGTACGACGACGACGGTTTCCTGCCGGACGCGGTGGTCAACTACCTCGCGCGCCTCGGCTGGAGCCACGGCGACGACGAGATCTTCGGGCGCGAGAAGCTGGTCGAGTGGTTCGACGGCACGCACCTGTCGCACTCGCCGTCGCAGTTCGACGTCGACAAGCTGAAGTGGCTGAACGCGCACTACCTGAAGGCGCTCGCCGACGCGGACCTCGCGGGCCGGATCTCGGCTCGGCTCGTCGCGCGCGGCGTCGACGCGGGCGCGGCCGGGGCGCCCGACCTCGCCGCGGCCTGCGGCCTCTTCAAGGACCGCGCGCAGACGCTCGAGGAACTCGCCGACCTGGTCGCGATGCTCTACGTCGATCCGGCGCACTCCAACGCCAACCTCGCGCAGGAGCTCGCCGCGCAGACCGCGCCCGCCGCGCTGCCGGCGCTCGCCGCGCTCGCCGAGCGGCTCGAGCGCTGCGAGTGGTCGAAGCCCGGCATCGCCGCGGCCTTCAAGGAGGCGCTCGCGGCGCACGGCGTGAAGATGCCGCAGCTCGCGGTGCCGGTGCGGCTCAAGGTCTTCGGCCGCGCGCAGACGCCGTCGGTCGACGCGATGCTCGCGCTGATGCCGCGCGAGACGGTGCTCGCGCGGCTGCGGGGCTGACGGCGCGCAGCCCGGAACGCGCCGCGCGGCGCGGTGCGCCGCGCGGGCCGCGTCAGTCGAACTCGACCTCGCCCGACAGGTGCTCGCGCCCGTCGGCACCCCGCACCCACACCTTCGCTCGCCCCTCGCCGACCGGCACGCCGCCGCAGTGCAGCGGCGCGCCCGAGAACGCCGGCGACAGCGCGCGGAACACGTAGCGCCGCACGGTCGCGGCCGGATGCGCGTCGCGGAACGCGTCGAGCATCAACGTCGCCATCAGCGGACCGTGCACGACGAGGCCGGGGTAACCCTCGACGCCGGTCACGTAGGGCAGGTCGTAGTGGATCCGGTGGGTGTTGAAGGTGAGGGCGCTGTAGCGGAACAGCAGCTCCGGCCCCGGCCGGTGCACCGTCTCCCACGCGGGCGCCGGCGCGTCGGCCGGCGGCGGCGCCGCCGCCGCGGGCGCTGCCGGAGCGGCCCCGGCCGCCTCCCGGTACACCGCGGTCTGCGCATCGTCGATCGCGACGCGCCCGTCCTCGAGCGTCCAGCGGTGGCGCAGCACCACGAAGCCGAGCGTGCCGCTGCGCCCGCTCTTGACCGTCGCCGACTCGAGCACGCTCTCGCGCACCAGCCACGCGTCCGCGGGCACCGGCAGCAGGAAGCGCACGTCGCTCGCCGCCCACATCCGGCGCGGCAGCGGCCACTCGGGCGCGAGCTCGCCGCGCGGCGAGTGGCCGTCCGCCCCGAGCTGCGAGGTCGGCACCGCGGGCGGCGCAAAGAACCACAGCCAGTGCCGCAGCGGCACGATCGGCGCGTCGGGTGCGGGCGCGGCACGGTCGAGCGAGGACTCGAGCAGCTCGACCGTCTCGCGGGTCGCGCGCACCCGCGTGCGGGTCGTGCGCCCGACCCAGGGCGACACGTCGAACGAGGTGAGGTCGGTGGTCATCAGAGGGTCAGCTTCTGCTCGGCGACGACTTTCTTGTAGACCTCGAACTCGGCCGCGATCTGCTGCGCGAACTGCTGCGGCGTGTTGCCGATGACCAGCGAGCCGGTGTCGGCGATCCGCTTGGCGACGCCCGGGTCCTCCAGCGTCTTCTTCGCGGCCGCGTGCAGGCGCTCGACGACCGGCGCCGGCAGCCCCTTCGGCCCGACGATGCCGTAGTAGGCCATGCGGTTCACCGGCTCGAGGCCCACCTCCTTGAAGGTCGGGATGCCGGGCAGCACCGCGAGCTTCTCGGGCGCGGCGACGACGATCGGGATCAGCTTGCCCTCGCGGATGAAGGGCAGCGCCGAGGGCAGGTTGTCGAAGATGATCGGGATCTGGCCCGCGACCACGTCGGCCAGCGCCGGGCCCGCGCCCCGGTACGGGATGTGGGTCATGAAGGTGCGGGTCAGCGACTTGAACAGCTCGGTCTGCAGGTGGCCGATGCCGCCGGCGCCCGAGCTGCCGTACGAGTGCTTGCCCGGGTTGCGGCGCAGCTCCTCGATGAAGGCCTTGAAGTCCTTGGCCGGGAACGACGGGTGCACCGCGATCACGTTCGGGGTCGCAGCGAGGTTGGTGATCGGCGTGAAGTCGCCGTTCGGGTCGTAGCCGACCTTCGGGTTGATCGCCGGGTTCGCGGCGGTCGTCGAGACCGTGCCCATGCCGAGCACGTAGCCGTCCGCCGGCGCGCGGACCACCTCCAGCGCGCCGATCGCGCCGCCGGCCCCGGCCTTGTTCTCGACGACGACCGACTGCCCGAGGTTGTCGCGCAGCTTGTCGGCCACCACGCGCGCGATGATGTCGGTCGTGCCCCCGGGCGCGAACGGCACGATCAGCCGCACGGGGCGGTTCGGATAGGCCTGCGCGCGTGCGGCGAGCGGCACGGCGCCGGTGGTACCGGCGGCGGCGAGCGCGAGCACGAGTCGACGGCGGACGTCGGCAGGACGGGTCATCAGGGGTCTCCTTGAAGTCGTAACCGGGTAAAATGCCGAGTTTCCCCGCAAGACCGCAAGCATAGCCCCATGTCCGGGAACACCTTAGGGCACCTCTTCACGGTGACGTCGTTCGGCGAGTCGCACGGCCCGGCGATCGGCTGCGTCGTCGACGGCTGCCCGCCCGGCATGCCGCTCGCCGAGGCCGACATCCAGCCGGACCTCGACCGCAGGCGGCCCGGCACCTCGCGGCACGTGACCCAGCGCCAGGAACCGGACCGGGTCGAGATCCTGTCGGGCGTCTACGAGGGCGTCACCACCGGCACCCCGATCGCGCTGCTGATCCGCAACGAGGACCAGCGCAGCAAGGACTACGCGGCGATCGCCCGCGCGTTCCGCCCCGGCCACGCCGACTTCACCTATCTGAGCAAGTACGGCGTGCGCGACCCCCGCGGTGGCGGGCGCTCGTCGGCGCGCCTCACCGCCCCGGTCGTCGCCGCCGGCGCCATCGCCCGCAAGTGGCTCGGGCAGGCCCACGGCACCGTCGTGCGCGGCCGGATGAGCCAGCTCGGCGAGATCCCGGTGCCGCTCACCGACTGGGCCGAGGTGCCGCGCAACCCGTTCTTCGCGGCCGACGCGGCGGTGGTCGCCGAGCTCGAGGCCTACATGGACGCGCTGCGCCGCGCCGGCGACTCCTGCGGCGCGCGGATCGACGTCGAGGCCACCGGCGTGCCGGTCGGTCTCGGCGAGCCGCTCTTCGACCGGCTCGACGCCGACATCGCGCACGCGATGATGGGCATCAACGCGGTCAAGGGCGTCGAGATCGGCGCGGGCTTCGCGTCGGTCGTGCACACGGGCTCGATGCACGGCGACGAGATGACGCCCGGGGGCTTCGCGACCAACCACGCCGGCGGCGTGCTCGGCGGCATCTCCACCGGCCAGCCGATCACCGTGTCGATCGCGATCAAGCCCACCTCGAGCATCCGCGTGAAGCGCCGCTCGGTCGACGTCGACGGCGCGCCGGTCGAGGTCGAGACGCTCGGGCGGCACGACCCGTGCGTCGGCATCCGCGCGACCCCGATCGCCGAGGCGATGCTGCTGCTGGTGCTGATGGACCACGCGCTGCGGCACCGCGCGCAGTGCGGCGACGTGCGCTCGCCGGCGCCGCGCGTGCCCGGCGCCGTCGGCTGAGCCCGAGCCCGTCGCGCGAGCCGGCCCGATCGGCGGACGCGATCGGCGCGGGCGGCGTGCGCGCGCTGTACTTCGCCTACTTCGCGTGGGTCGGGATCTTCTCGCCGTACCTGAGCCTGTGGTTCGACTCGCGCGGCCTGTCGATCGGCGAGATCGCGGTGCTGATGGCGCTGCCGCAGCTGCTGCGGATCGTCGCGCCGCCGTTCTGGGGCTGGCTCGCCGACCGGGGCGGGCGGCGCGTGGCGATCCTGCGGGGCGCCGCGATCGGCGCCCTGGTGGTGGTCGCGGCGTTCCCGCTCGCGTCGCGCCCGCTCGAGTACGCGGTGCTGATGCTGCTGCTCTTCTTTCTCACCGCCGCGCAGATGCCGATCGGCGAGGCGATCGCGCTCGACGTCGCGCGCGGCGACGCCGGCCGCTACGGGCGGATGCGGCTGTGGGGCTCGGTAGGCTTCATTCTCACCGTGGTCGCCGGCGGCCCGGTGCTCGACGCGTTCGGGCTGCGCGCGCTGCCCGCGCTGATGGCGGGCTGCATGGTGCTGCTGGTCGCGGTGACGCTGTCGATCCGCGAGCCGGCGACGACGCGGGCGGCGGTGACCGGCGCGCCGGTGCTCGCGCGGCTGCGCGAGCCGGCGGTCGTCGCCTTCCTCGCCTCCGCGTTCCTGATGGTCTTCGCGCACGCGGCGCTCTATGCGTTCTTCTCGCTGTTCCTCGAGCGGCACGGCTACGGCACGACCGCGATCGGCGCGATCTGGGGCGTCGGCGTCGCCGCCGAGATCGCGCTCTTCATGCTGCAGCGCCGGCTCTTCGACCGCGCCTCGCCGATGCGGCTGCTCGCCTTCAGCTTCCTCGTCTGCGGCCTGCGCTTCGCGATGGTCGCCGCCTCGGGCGGCGCGCTGTGGGTGCTGCTGTGGGCCCAGGTGATGCACGCGGCGACCTTCGGGCTGCACCACAGCGCGTCGATGGCGGTGCTGCACCGCTGGTTCGAGCCGGCGCAGCAGGCGCGCGCGCAGGCCGCCTTCATCGTCGTCGCCTACGGCTTCGGCGGCACGCTCGGCGGACTCGCGTCGGGCTGGCTGTGGGAGCGCGTGTCGCCGCCGGCCGCGTTCTGGGGCTCGGCCGCGGCCGGTCTGGCGGGCTGGGTCGCGGTCGTGCTCGCGGCCCGGCTGGAGCGGACGGCCGCCACCGGCGCGGCCGCACCCGCGCGGGAATGATCGACGCCGCGCGGTTCCGATAAGCTCACGACCTCGTCGATCGAAGGAGACCGAACGATGACCCTCCGGATGCCTGGCCCACGGGCCCTCGCGTGGATCGCGGCCGCGACGGTCGCGCTGTCGGCCGGCTGCCAGTCGGTGCAGACCACCTCCGCCGGCGCGGTCGGCGTCGACCGCAAGCAGTCGATGTCGGCGCTCGTGTCCGAGGCCGACCTGCGCAGGGGCTCGGAGCAGGCCTACGCGCAGCTGATGGGCCAGGCGCGCCAGAAGGGCGCGCTGAACGCGGACGCGCAGCTCACGCAGCGCGTGCGCGCGATCGCGCAGCGGATGATCCCGACCACCGCGGCGTTCCGGCCCGACGCGCCCGCCTGGAAGTGGGAGGTCAACGTATTGCAGTCGGACCAGCTGAACGCCTGGTGCATGCCGGGCGGCAAGATCGCGTTCTACAGCGGGATCATCACGCGGCTGAACCTGACCGACGACGAGATCGCCGCGATCATGGGCCACGAGATCGCCCACGCGCTGCGCGAGCACGCCCGCGAGCGGGCGAGCGAGCAGCAGGCCGCGGGCCTGGTGATCGGCGTGGGCGCGGCGCTGCTCGGCGTCGGCTCGATCGGCTCGGACCTCGGGCAGATGGCCTACAAGGTCGCGGTCGGCATGCCCAACAGCCGCGCGCACGAGACCGAGGCCGACCGGATCGGCGTGGAGCTCGCCGCGCGCGCCGGCTACGACCCGCGCGCCGCGATCGTGCTGTGGCAGAAGATGGCGAAGGCGAGCGGCGGCGGGGGCTCGCCCCAGTTCCTCAGCACGCACCCGTCGGCCGAGACGCGCCAGCAGGACCTCGCGGTCTACGCGGAGCGGGTGATGCCGCTCTACCAGCAGGCGCGCAAATGATCTGCCCGATGCGCGGCACGGCGGATTCCGACGTCTGAAGGGCCGAATCGCCGCCACGCTGGCATAATCGCGGGTTGGACTCCCCGACCCCTGACATGCACGCCCGCACGCTCTACGACAAGCTCTGGGACGCTCACGTCGTCCACCAGGAAGCCGACGGCACCTGCCTGATCTACATCGATCGGCACCTGGTCCACGAGGTCACCAGTCCGCAGGCCTTCGAGGGGCTGAAGCTCGCCGGCCGCACGCCGTGGCGGCTCTCCGCGAACCTCGCGGTGGTCGACCACAACGTGCCGACCACCGACCGCAAGGCCGGCATCGCCGACCCGATCGCGCGGCTGCAGGTCGAGACGCTCGACGCGAACGCGCGCGAGACCGGGATGACGTACTTCGACATCTCCGATCGCCGGCAGGGCATCGTGCACGTGATCGGGCCGGAGCAGGGCGCGACGCTGCCCGGCATGACCGTGGTCTGCGGCGACTCGCACACCTCCACGCACGGCGCGTTCGCCTGCCTCGCCTTCGGCATCGGCACCTCCGAGGTCGAGCTCACGCTCGCCACGCAGTGCCTGACCGCGAAGAAGATGAAGTCGATGCGCGTGCTGGTCGAGGGCGCGCTGCCGCGCGGCGTCACCGCGAAGGACGTCGTCCTCGCGGTGATCGGCCGCATCGGCACCGCCGGCGGCACCGGCTACACGATCGAGTTCGCCGGCAGCACGATCCG
>JBILTM010000059.1:0-23924 GCA_044371545.1 Burkholderiaceae bacterium | reverse complement strand
GTCGGCCGGCAGGCCCGGCTCCGCAGGCGCGCCGCGCGGCGCATCGCGTGACTCCGCCGGCCACGGGCGGCCCTCGCCGCCCTCGCGACGGTAGCCCCCGCCGTCGCCGTCGCGGCGATAGCCGCCCTCGGCGCGCCGCGGCGGTCCGCCGGGGCCGGCCGGACGACGGCCGCGCTGGCCGGTCGCGGGCTCGATGGTGCTGATCGCGTGCCCGTAGATCACCATCTCGCCGTGCTGGGTCTCGAGCAGCACCGTGTGCACGTCGAACGAGCGGATGCGCCCCGTGAAGCGCGTGCCGCTGAGCAGGTAGACGTGGACCGCGGTCCGCTCTCGCCGATACCGGTTGAGCTGCAGGAACTGCCGGTTCTTGGGATCTTCGGGAACTTTCAAGCGGAACTGTGTCGTGATGCGGAACGGCGCGGCGGACGCGACGCCGGCAGCAGGGAGGACCCGACGGCCGTTGCATTGTAGACGGCGATCGCGATTCGCGCGATGCATCGCCCAGAGGCACGGGCGGATCGGAACGCGGTCCGGCGTGCGCGCGGCGCTCGGCTTGACGCCTCCGGGGGCCGCGCACAGAATCCGCGGGCACCACGACACGCCCCGCCACGACGCGCGGCGACGACACACCGAGGAGACTCCCGATGCGTTCCCTGCTCCGCCTGTTCAAGACCGCGGCCGTCGGCGTCGCGCTCGTCGCGTCCGCGACCGCGTTCGCGCAGACCTATCCGAACCGGCCGATCACGCTCATCGTGCCCTGGGGCGCGGGCGGCGGCACCGACGCGACCGCGCGGATCATCGGCAGCCTGCTCGAGAAGGAGCTCGGCCAGCCCATCAACGTCGTGAACCGCACCGGCGGCTCGGGCGTCGTCGGCCACCAGGCGATCGCATCGGCGGCGCCCGACGGCTACACGCTCGGCCTGATCACGGTCGAGATCACGATGATGCACCACCAGAAGCTGACCGACCTCACGCACGCCAGCTACACGCCGCTCGCGCTGGTGAACCTCGACCCGGCGGGCTTCCAGGTGCGCGCCGACTCGCCGTACAAGTCGATGAACGACGTGATCGCGGCCGTCAAGGCCAATCCCGGCAAGTTCAAGGCGTCCGGCACCGGCCAGGGCGGCATCTGGCACCTCGCGCTCGCGGGCATGCTGTCCGACCTGAAGATCGACCCGGCCAGCGTGCCGTGGGTGCCGTCGAACGGCGCGGCGCCCGGCCTGCAGGACCTGGTCGCCGGCGGCGTCGAGTTCGTGCCCTGCTCGCTGCCCGAGGCGCGCTCGCTGATCGACGCGGGCAAGGTCCGCTCGCTCGCGGTCATGGCCGACAAGCGCGCGACCCTGTACCCGAACGTCCCGACGCTCAAGGAAGCCACCGGCTCGGGCTGGGGCACCGGCGCGTGGCGCGGCATGGCTGCGCCCAAGGGCCTGCCCGCCGACATCCGCACCCGGCTCGAGACCGCGCTGAAGAAGGTCTACGACAGCAAGGAGTACCAGGAGTTCATGGCCTCGCGTGGCTTCGGCGTCATCTGGGGCACGGGCGAGGAGTTCGGCAAGTTCATGGCGAAGGGCGACGCCGACATGAAGGCGGTGATGACCGCCGTCGGCATCGTCAAGTAAGAGCCCGCGTGCGCACCGTCGACCGCGCGGTCGGCGCCGCGATCGCGCTGCTCGCGGTCGCGGTGTTCTGGTCCTCGCGCAGCTTCCCGAACGTGCCGGGCCAGAAGCTCGGCGCGTCGACGCTGCCGGGGATCGTCGCGGTCGGGCTCTTCGTCTGCGGCCTGCTGCTCGTGCTGCGGAGCATGAGCGCGTCGCGGTACGCGCCCGCGTCGGACGAGCCCGCGGAGCGCGAGCGCATCGCGCCGGCGTTCGGCATCCTCGCCTCGATCGTGCTGTACGTCGCCGCGTCGGACGCGGTCGGCTACCTGATCGTCGCACCCCTCAGCCTGATCGTCGCGCTGCGCGCGCTGCAGGTCGGCTGGGGCCGCGCGATCGCCTGGTCGATCATCGCCTCGATCGCGGTGCACGTGTCCTTCTACAAGCTGCTGAAGGTCCCGCTGCCCTGGGGCGTGGTGCCCGTCCTCTACTGACGCGGCCGCCCGCGTCCGAGCCCCCGCATGGATCCGATCGTCGCCGCATTCGGGCTGGTGTTCCAGCCCTACGTCCTGCTGGTGATCCTGCTGTCGGCGCTCTTCGGGCTGTTCGTCGGCGCGATCCCGGGGCTCACCGCGACGATGGCGACCGCGCTGCTGGTGCCGGTCACCTTCTTCATGCCGCCGATCCCCGCGGTCGCGGCGATCGTCACCGCGACCGCGATGGCGATCTTCTCGGGCGACATCCCGAGCGCGCTGCTGCGGATGCCCGGCACGCCGGCGTCGGCAGCCTACACCGACGAGGCGTACCTGCTGACGCGCCAGGGCAAGGCCGAGATCGCGCTCGGCTCCGGGCTGGTGTTCTCGGTGCTCGGCGGCATCTTCGGCACGCTCGTGCTGATCGTCGCCGCACCGGCGCTCGCCGAGATCGCGCTGAAGTTCAGCTCCTTCGAGTACTTCTGGCTGGTGATGCTCGGCTTCACCTGCGCGATCTTCATCGCCGGGACCGACCCGCTGAAGGGCTGCGTGTCGCTGCTGCTCGGACTGCTGGTGTCGATCGTGGGCCTGGAGAACCCTTCCGCGTTCCCGCGCTACACGTTCGGCAACGCGGACCTGACCGGCGGAATCCCGCTGATCCCGCTGATGATCGGCATGTTCGCGATCTCCGAGGTGCTGCGCTACGCGACCCAGGTCGATCGCCCGGTGCTCGGTACCGACAAGCCGTTCGGCAACGTGTTCGCCGGCATGTGGGGCCTGGTGAAGAAGTACCCGTTGCAACTGCTGCGCGGCTCGGCGCTCGGAACCGCGGTCGGCGCGTTGCCGGGCGCGGGCGCCGACATCGCTGCATGGATGTCCTACGGCATGTCGAAGAAATTCTCCAAGGAACCGGAGAAGTTCGGCACCGGCCACGTCGAGGGCATCGTCGAGTCGGGCGCCGCGAACAACTCGGCGCTCGGCGGTGCGTGGATCCCGGCGCTGGTGTTCGGCATCCCGGGCGACTCGATCACCGCGATCGCGATCGGCGTGCTGTACCTCAAGAACATGAACCCGGGCCCGACGCTGTTCGTCGACAACCCGCAGAACATCTACGCGGTGTTCATCGTGTTCCTGCTCGCGCAGCTGCTGATGCTGCCGCTCGGCTGGTTCGCGATCAAGGTCGCCAAGCAGCTGCTCCGGATCCCGGGCGAGATCCTGATGCCGATCATCCTGCTCTTCTGCATCGTCGGCAGCTTCGCGATCAACAACTCGCTGTTCGGCGTGATCGTGATGGTGGTCGCCGGCGTCGTCGCGTTCTTCATGGAGCGCTGGGGCTTCCCGGTCGCCCCGACCATCCTGGGCGTCGTGCTCGGCACGATGCTCGAGGAGCACTTCTTCAGCTCGCTGGTCAAGGCGGACGGCCGCCTGACCGCGTTCTTCGAGCGCCCGATCGCGGGCGTGCTCGGCGCGTGCACCCTCGTCATCTGGGCGTGGTGGCTCGCCAAATCGCTCAAGGGAACGAGGACGGTCCATGGATGATCTGCAGGGCAAGGTCGCGCTCGTCACCGGCGCCTCCACCGGCATCGGCGCCGCGGTCGCGCGCGAGTTCGGCCGTCTCGGCATGAAGGTCGCGGTCCACTACTTCGCGAGCGGCGACGCCGCCGAGCAGGTGGCCGCGGACGTGCGCGCCGCCGGCGGCGAGGCGTTCACCGTGCGCGCCGACGCGCATTCGTCCGAGGCGATGCGCAGCGCGGTCGCCGAGACCGCGAAGCGCTTCGGCCGGATCGACCTGCTGGTCAACAACGCCGGCGCGCTGGTCAAGCGCGTGCCGATCGACCAGTTCACCGACGAGATCTTCGACGACGTCGTCGACGTCAACGTGCGTTCGGCGCTCGCCGCGACCTCGGCCGCGGTGCCGCTCATGCGGGCGCAGGGCGGGGGCAACGTGATCTTCGTGACCTCGATCGCGGCGCGCCACGGCGGCGGCCCGGGCGCGTCGATCTACGCGGGCTCGAAGGCCTTCGTCAGCAGCGCGACGCGGGGCCTCGCCAAGGAGCTCGCGAAGGACCGCATCCGCGTCAACGCGGTCTCGCCCGGCGTCATCACGACGCCGTTCCACGAGAAGTTCTCGACGCCCGAGCAGCTGGAGTCGATGCGGCTCACGATCCCGATGGCGCGGCTCGGCACCGCCGACGAATGCGTCGGCGCGTTCGTCTACTTCGCGTCCGAGCGGCTGTCGGGCTACGTGACCGGACAGATCCTCGAGGTCAATGGCGGGCAGTACATGCCCTGAGCGCCGCGGCCCGCGCGACGCTCACTCGATCCGGTCGAGGTCGCGCCCGCGGGTCTCGGGCAGCCAGAACGCGGCGACCACCGCGGTCGTCAGCGCGACCGCGATCGGATATCCGAGCCCCGCGAGCGCCTCGCCGCGCGCGGCGACCGACGCGACCGCGATCGCCGGCAGGAAGCCGCCGAACCAGCCATTGCCGAGGTGGTACGGCAGCGCGATCGCGGTGCAGCGCACCCGTGTCGGGAACAGCTCGGCGAGCGTCGCGGCGATCGGACCGTAGACCGACGCGGCGAGCGCGACGAGCACCCACAGCAGCGCCACCACCGTGACGCGGTCGATGCGGTCGGGATCGGCCCGCGAGGGATAGCCCTCGAGCCGCAGCGCGCCGTCGATGCGGCCGCGCAGCGCGACTGCGTCGCCCGCCGGCACGTCGGCGGCGGACACCCGCCGCGCGCCGATCGACACCGTCACCGGCTCGCCGGCCGGCGCCGCCTCGCGCTCGTAGCTCAGGCCCCGCGCCGCGAGGTAGCGCCGTGCGACATCGCAGGGCCCGGCCGCGGCGGCGTCCAGGCCCACCGGGTCGAACTGGAAGCGGCAGCCGGCCGGGTCGGCGTGGACGACGATCGGCGCGCGGTGCTGCGCCTCGCGCAGCGCCGGGTTCGCATGGTCGATCAGCGCGCCGAACACCGGCACGTACAGGATCGCGGCGGCGAGGCAGCCGCCGATCACCAGCGGCCTGCGGCCGGCGCGGTCGGACAGCGCGCCGAACCCGACGAACAGGGGCAGGCCGAGCAGCAGCGCGACCGCGAGCATCGCGGCGGCGTCGGCGGCGGCCACCCCGGCGGCCGTCTGCAGGAAGTAGAGCGCGTAGAGCTGCCCGGTGTACCAGAGCACCGCCTGGCCCGCGGTCAGCCCGAACAGCGCGAGCACGCCCCGCCCCGCGAGGCGCGGCGTCGCGACCGCCTCGAGCACCGGCGCCGACGACCGCCGCCCGCCCGCGCGCATCCGCTCGAACGACGGCGACTCGCGCAGCCGCAGCCGGACCCAGATCGACAGCGGCATCAGCATCATCGACAGCAGGAACGCGACACGCCAGCCCCACTCCTCGAAGCCGCGGTCGCCGAGCACCGCGCGCAGCGCGAACTCGATGCCGAGCGCACCGAGCAGCCCGAGCGTCGCGGTGGTCTGCAGCCACGCGGTGTAGCGGCCGCGGCTCGCCGGCGGTGCGTGCTCGGCCATGTAGGCGGCCGCCGCGCCGTACTCGCCGCCGATCGAGACGCCCTGCACCATCCGCAGCGCGACCAGCGCGAGCGGCGCGGCAAGCCCCCAGCTCGCCCATCCCGGCAGCAGCCCGACCGCGCAGGTCGCGCCACCCATGCCGACCACCGACAGCAGGAAGACCCGCTTGCGGCCGACGCGGTCGGCCAGCGAACCGAACAGCAGCGCCCCGAGCGGGCGCACCGCGAAGCCCGCGACGAACGCGAGCAGCGCCAGAAACGACTGCGCCCCCGGATCCAGGGGCGCGAAGAACGTGGCGCCGACGACCGGCGCGAGCACGACGAACAGGTAGAAGTCGTACCACTCGAGCGCGGTGCCGAGCACCGTCGCGAACACCACGCGTCGCTGTGTCGGCGACAGCGCGGTGACGACGGACCCGGGCGCGCGGTGGATCGCGGACATGGACGGGCCCCGCTCTGCGCTCGATCGGCGTGGAGTCGGGGCCCGGGACGGGTCAGCGGGACGGACCGGTCACTTCGCCGGGGCCGCCTTCTGCACCTCGGCGCCGCCCTTCATCGCCTCCTGGCCGGCATGTTCGCCGCCCATCTCGACGTGACCGCCGCGGTTCATCACGAAGATGACCAGGGCCGCCAGCACGACGAAGCCGACGATCAGCTTGGTCGCCGAGGACTTCGAGGCCGACGCGCCGGCCGCGGCCTGGGTCGCGGTCGGGACGGCACGGGGCGAGCCCTCGCCGTCGTAGATGTCGCGGTCCTTGGTCTCGCGCACGAACAGCATGCCGATCGCGAAGGTCGCCAGCGCGATGACGATCGGATACCACAGGCCCGAGTAGATGTCGCCCTGCGCGGCCACGATCGCGAACGAGGTCGCCGGCAGGAAGCCGCCGAACCAGCCGTTGCCGATGTGATACGGCAGCGACATCGACGTGTAGCGGATCTTGGTCGGGAACATCTCGACGAGCATCGCGGCAATCGGGCCGTAGACCATCGTCACGTAGACCACCATGATGAACAGCACCAGGATGATCATCGGCTTGTTCATCTGCGCCGGGTCGGCCTTCGTCGGATAGCCGGCCGCCTTGATCGCCGTGTCGAGCTCCTTGCGGAAGCGCGCCGCCTCGTCCTTGGCGTTGGCCGCCTTGGCGTCGTACGCCGCGATCACCGTCTCGCCGATGGTGATCTGCGCGACGGTGCCCGAGGGCGCCGCGACGTTCGTGTAGTTCAGGCCGCCCGCGGCGAGCGCCGCCTTGGCGACGTCGCAGGAGTTGGTGAACTTCGCGGTGCCGGTCGGGTTGAACTGGAACGAGCAGTTCGACGGATCGGCGCTCACCTTGATCGGCGACTTCAGCTGCGCGGTCTCGAGCGCCGGGTTCGCGTAGTGGGTCAGCGCCTTGAACAGCGGGAAGTAGGTGAGCGCCGCGATCAGCAGGCCCGCCATGATGATCGGCTTGCGGCCGATCTTGTCCGACAGCCAGCCGAACAGCACGAAGAACGGCGTGCCGAGGATCAGCGACGTGGCGACCAGGATGTTCGCCGTCGCGCCGTCGACCTTCGCCATGCGCTCGAGGAAGAAGAGCGTGTAGAACTGGCCGGTGTACCAGACGACCGCCTGGCCCGCGGTGAGGCCCACCAGCGCCAGGATCACGATCTTCAGGTTCTTCCACTGACCGAACGACTCGGACAGCGGCGCCTTCGAGGTCTTGCCCTCGGCCTTCATCTTCGCGAAGGCGGGCGACTCGTGCAGCTGCATCCGGATCCACACCGAGATCGCGAGCAGCACGATCGACACGATGTACGGCACGCGCCAGCCCCAGTCGGCGAAGGCGGCCTCGCCGACGTAGGTGCGGGTGCCCAGGATCACCAGCAGCGAGATCATCAGGCCGACCGTGGCGGTCGTCTGGATCCACGAGGTGTAGAAGCCGCGACGGCCGTCGGGCGCGTGCTCGGCGACGTAGGTCGCCGCGCCGCCGTACTCGCCGCCGAGCGCGAGGCCCTGCAGCAGCCGCAGCGCGATCAGGATGATCGGCGCCCAGATCCCGATCGACGCGTAGGTCGGCAGGATGCCGGTGAGGAAGGTCGCCACGCCCATCAGCAGGATGGTGACCAGGAAGGTGTACTTGCGCCCGACCAGGTCGCCGAGCCGACCGAACACGATCGCGCCGAACGGGCGCACCGCGAAGCCCGCGGCGAACGCGAGCAGCACGAAGATCAGCCGCGTCTGCTCGTCGAGGCCGGAGAAGAAGTTCTTGGCGATGATGGTGGCCATCGCGCCGAACAGGTAGAAGTCGTACCACTCGAAGATGGTGCCGAGCGAAGAAGCGAAGACGACCTTCTTCTCCTCCGCGGTCATCGGTGCGTGCGCGGCCGCGCCACGTACCGCCGGTGCTGAACTCGCCATGTTGTGTCTCCCTGATGAAGCCTGGACCCGGACTGCCGTTGCGGTCGCACCCGCGGCCGCTCGATCGAATCGTCACCCTGTCCGCTTACGGACAACTGACTGACGCGAACCTTACGGCGGCACGTCGGCCGGGGTCTCTTCGCGCACGGGCTCGATCGCGACCTCGGCCCGCCCCGGCACGCGCACCACGGTCACCGTGCAGGGCGCGGCGGCCACCACCTGCGACGACACGCTGCCGAGGTAGCGGCGCAGGCTCGAGCTCGCACGCGCGCCCATCAGCACGTGGTCGACCTGGTTCGTCGTCGCGTACTCGACGATCGCGGCGGCCGCGTCGGGTGCCTCGAGCACGTGGTGCGTGACGCGCTCGGCGGGCAGCCCGAGCGCGCGCGACCAGTGCGCGAGATCGGCGAGGCCCTGAACGTGCAGGTTGCGGCCCGACGCATCGACGGTCGAGTCGATCGCGATCCGCGCCACCTTGAGCACCGACACGCACGCGAGCCGCGCCGAAGGTTCGGCCTGGATCACGCGCCGCGTCGTCTCGCGCAGCGCCTCGGCGAGCGGGTCGACGCCGTTCGACAGGTCCACCGCGACCATCACGATCGGCGCGGCGGCGAGGTGGCGCTGCACTGGCGTTGCCGCCTCGGCTTCGTGCCCGATCGCGCGGAACCAGCGTTTCCAGCGCGTGCGCAGCCCGTCGCGGCCGCGCTTGTCGGCGCGCGGCCCGAGCGGCACCTGCTCCGGGTGGCGAAGCAGCAGCGCGACCTGCGCCGCGGTCTGCCAGCGGCGCGCGGGGTCGACCTCGAGGCAGCCGAGGATCACCTCCTGCAGCCACGGCGGCAGGTCGGGCACGTGCGCGCGCGGCGGCAGCGCATCGCGCCACAGACGCTTGCGCAGCCCCCGCACCGTCTGCGGGAAACCGAACGGGCGCTCGCCGGTCGCAAGGTGGTAGAGCATCACGCCGAGCGCGAACAGATCGCTGCGCGGGTCGTCGCGCACGCCTCGGACCTGCTCGGGCGAGATGTACGGGCCGGTGCCCATCGGCAGCCGGAACTCCTCGGCGAGCAGGTCCGGCAGCCGGTCGTGACGCGACAGGCCGTAGTCGATCAGCACCGCCTCGCCGCCCGGTCGCCACAGCACCTGGCTGGGCTTGAGGTCGAGGTGCGAGACGTGCTGTCGGTGCAGGTCGTGCAGCGCCTCGGCGACGCGCGCGCCGAGCGCGGCGACCTCGGCCGCGGGCAGCGGCGCGTCGTCGAGCCGCGCGCGCAGCGTCGGGCTGTCGACGAGCTCCATCACGATGAACGGCTGCGGCGCGTCGAAGCCCGCGGCCGCGACGAAGCGCGGCACGTGCGGCCCGGAGAGCCGTGGCAGGATCATCTGCTCGACCTCGAAGCCGACGATCGCGGCCGGGTCGTCGCCGTCGCGCACGCGCGGCAGCTTCATCACCAACGGCGTGGCGTCGCCCGCGCGCCCGACGCTCCACAGGCTCGCCATGCTGCCCGCGTGCATCCGCTCGCGCAGCGTGAAGCCGCCGATCTCCATGCCCGGCTCGAGGCCCTGTCCCACCGGCGCGCTCCCATTGCCGCGACGGGTCCAGCTTTGCGCGGGCCGACGCCGCGCGTCTTGATGCAGATCAGGTGCCCGTGCGGGCGCCGCGGCTCAGATGCCGGTCTCGAGCCGCGCGGCGAAGCGCTCGGGCAGCCCGGCGGCGCGGATCCGGGCGGCCGCGCCGGCGTGGTCGTAGGCCACGCGCCGCCAGGTGAGCGTGCGCGCGGCCGAGTCGAACAGCGCCCAGCACGCGGCCGGGTCGCCGTCGCGCGGCTGCCCGGCCGAGCCGACGACGGCGAGCCACTGGCGGTGGCCGGGCACCGGGATCGGCGTGTCGGCGAACGGGCGGAACTCGCCCAGCTTCCCGGTGCCCGACAGGGTCCAGAGCATCGGATCGTGGACGTGGCCGCAGAAGGTCATCGAGGCGCGCGTCGCGGCGAGGCTGCGGCCCACCTCGACGCGGCCGGCGAGGTAGTCCCAGCGGCCGGGCGCGTAGGCGTTCGCGTGCACGTAGAGCACGTCGCCCTCCTCGTGCGCGAGGGGCAGCTCGCGCAGGAACGCGAGCGAGGGCTCGTCGAGCTGCGCGCGGGTCCAGTCCGCGACGCGCTGCGCCTCCTCGTGCAGCCCCTCGCGCGCCGGGTCGGCCACCGATGCATCGTGGTTGCCACGCACCGCGATCGCGCCGCGCGCCACCTCCTCGCGCACCCGGTCCACCACCCAGCCCGGGTCGGCGCCGTAGCCGACCAGGTCGCCGAGGAACGCGAGCCGGTCGGCGCCGAGCCGACGCACGTCGTCCAAGCAGGCGGCGAGCGACTCTCGGTTCGCGTGGACGTCGGCGAGCAGCGCGACGCGCATCGCGACGCCTCAGTGCTTGGTGCCGAAGATCCGGTCGCCGGCGTCGCCCAGGCCCGGCACGATGTACGCGTGCTCGTCCAGGTGCGAGTCGAGCGCGGCGACGTAGACCGGCACGGCCGGGTGGCGCGCGTGGAACGCGGTCACGCCCTCGGGCGCGGCGACCAGCGCGAGGAAGCGGACGTGGTCGGCCGGCACGCCCCGGTCGAGCAGCACCTGGACCGCGTGTGCGCCCGAGTGGCCGGTGGCGAGCATCGGGTCGCAGACGACGAACACGCGGCCGTCCGTTTCGGGCAGCCGCACGTAGTACTCGACCGGGCGGTTGTCCTCGCCCCTGTACAGGCCGATGTGACCCTGCCGCGCCGACGGCATCAGCTCCATCAGCCCCTCGGCCATGCCGAGCCCCGCGCGCAGCACCGGCACCACGGCGACCTTCTTGCCGTCGATCACCGGCGCGTCCATCGGCGCGAGCGGCGTCTCGATGTGCAGCGTCGTGAGCGGCAGGTCGCGGGTGATCTCGTAGCCCATCAGCAGCGTCAGCTCGCGCAGCAGCTGACGGAAGGTGCGGGTGGAGGTGGTGCGGTCGCGCATGTGCGACAGCTTGTGCTGGATCAGCGGGTGGTCCAGCACGAACAGGTTCGGGAAGCGGGGGTCGGTGCGCATCGGCGGCTCGCGCGCGGCGTCGGTCGGGTCGGACGAGTGTAGCGCGGCGCAGGGCTCAGCGGCCCTTGAAGTCCGCGTCGCGGCGCTCGCGGAACGCGGTGGTGCCTTCCTCGAGGTCCTCGGTCAGCCCGACGTCGTGGAAGCTCGACGATTCGAGCCGCAGGGCCTCGGGCTGCGTGAGCCCGTGCGAGCGCCGGATCACCTCCTTCGCGAAGCGGTGCGACAGCGGCGAGCGCTTCGCGAGCATCTGCGCGTAGTCCATCGACTTCGCGAGCAGCTCGGCCTGCGGCCAGATCCGGTTGACGAGGCCGATGCGGTACGCATGCTCGGCGTCGACGCGCTCGCCCGACAGCACGATCTCCATCGCGTGGCCCATGCCGACGATCTGCGGCAGCCGGATCAGCCCGCCGTCGCACGCGTGGAAGCCCCACTTCGCGTCCTGCAGCGCGAACTCGGCGTTGGGCGCGCAGAAGCGCAGGTCGCAGGCGAGCGCGAGCTCGAAGCCGCCGGAGATCGCGAAGCCGTTGACCGCAGCGACGATCGGCTTGTCGATGTCGAGGTTGCGGGTGATGCCGCCGAAGCCGGGGCCGTTGGTGAAGCGACGGCGGAACTCGGGCGCGGGGCGCCGCGCGAAGGCCATCGTGTAGGTCTTCAGGTCGGCGCCGGCGCAGAACGCCCGGTCGCCCGCGCCGGTGACGACCGCGACATGGGCCTCGTCGTCGGCATCGAACTCGCGCCAGGCCTCGACCAGGCGGTCGTTCGCCTCGAAGTCGAGCGAGTTCATCTTCGCGGGGCGGTCGATCGTGATCAGCCGGACGCGGCCGTGCCGCTCGTATCGGATGTCGCTCATGCGGAGCCTTTCTCGGCGGACGGGGCCGCCATCTCGAAGGTCGGATAGGGGGTGTCGCCCGGCACCGCGCGGACCGCGGCGCCGGCGACCGGCACGGTGCCCTTCGCGAGCCGGCCGGTGACCCGGAGCCCCGCGTCGAGGTCGACGACCGCGATGTCGTACGGCGCCTCGTCGCGGAAGGCCGTGGGCGCGCGCCGGATCGTGGTCCAGGTCGACAGCCGGCCCGTGCCGGGCACGCTCGCGGGCTCGAGCCGCGTCGACAGGCAGCCGGCGCAGACCGCGCGCCCCGGGGAGTCGATCCGCCCGCAGTCGGCGCAGCGGACCATCGCGATCAGCCTGGCGCTCATGACGCCCCCCAGGGCCTTCGGCCCGGCCCCCCGAGGGGGCCCGAGCGCCTCCGATGCGGGAGGGCGCCGCAAGCATGCGGCGCCCGCTCCGCCGGCGGCGAGCGGTGCTCGCCGCGACCCCGGCTCCGCCGTGCGGCGCTCATGCATCGCTCCGTCGCAGCAGGCTCACCGTGCAGGCCACGCCGGTGCCGCCGAGGTTGTGCGTCATGCCGACCGCCGCGCCCGGGACCTGGTTCGGATGCGTGCCGCGCAGCTGGTGCACCACCTCGTAGAGCTGGCCGACGCCGGTCGCGCCGACCGGGTGACCCTTGGCGAGCAGCCCGCCGCTCGGATTGATCGCGACGTCGCCGCCGACCGCGGTGCGGCCCTCGGCCGCCCAGCCGCCGCCGTGGCCACGCGGCACGAGGCCCAGGTCCTCGCTGTCGATGATCTCGGCGATCGAGAAGCAGTCGTGCAGCTCGCACACGTCGACGTCCGCGGGCGACACGCCGGCGGTCTCGTAGGCCCGACGCGCGGCCGAGACCGTCGCGTCGAACGAGCACAGGTCCGGGTGGCCGGCGATCCGCGCCGAGCCGCGGGTCTGGATCGCGGCGAGCACGTCGATCGGCAGGCGCGGCAGGCCCTTCGACAGGGCCTTCGCGACGACGACCAGCGCGGCGGCGCCATCGCTGGTCGGGCAGCAGTCGTAGAGCTGCAGCGGATCGCAGATCGACGCGGACCCGGCGATCTGTTCGTCGGTGAGCTCGGCGCCCATCTGCGCGAGCGGATTGCGCAGACCGTTGCCCTTGTTCTTGCGCACGACCGCCGACACCTGCCCGCGCGTCGTGCCGTATCGCTGCGCGTGCTGCCGCCACGCGAGCCCGAAGAGGCCGGGGAAGGTCAGCCCGCTCGGCCCGTCGTTCTCGTTGTCCATCGCGCAGTTGAGCGCTGCGGTCGTCGCCGAGGTCGGCGCGTGCGTCATCGTCTCGACGCCGACGACCAGCGCCGCGTCGCACAGGCCGCTCGCGACCGCGAGCCATGCGTGGCGGAACGCGATGCCGCCGGACGCGCAGGCACCCTCGACCTTGGTGCAGGGCACGTTCGGCAGCCCGAGCTGGTCGGCGACCAGCCCGGCCAGCACCTCCTTGCCGTTCAGCGGGCCGCTGATGAAGTTGCCCAGGTAGACCGCGCCGATCCGCTCGCGCTCGATGCCGGCGTCGGCGAGGGCGGCGGCCGCCGCACGCACCGCGACCTGCTCGATCGGCATGCCGGCGAGCCGGCCGAAGGGCGTGGATCCCACGCCCGCGATGACGACCTCACGCATCCTCGTTCTCCTCGCGCAGCAGCCTGCGCAGTTCGGTCTTCAGCACCTTGCCGTAGTTGTTCTTGGGCAGCGCGTCGACCCGGCGGTATGCCTTGGGCCGCTTGAAGCGCGCGAGGTGATCGAGCACCAGCGTCTCGAGGTCGCGCTCGTCGACCGCGTGCCCGGGTCGCAGCACGACGAACGCCACCACCTCCTCGCCCCAGTCGGCGTGCGGCCGGCCGACCACCGAGCACTCGAGCAGGGCCGGGTGGCGCAGCAGCACCTCCTCGATCTCGCGCGGATAGATGTTCGTGCCGCCCGAGATGATCATGTCCTTCGAGCGGTCGCGCAGCGTCAGGTAGCCGTGCTCGTCGAGCGCGCCGACGTCGCCGGTCCACAGCCAGCCGTCGCGCAGCGCGTTCGCGCTCGCCTGCGGGTTGCCCCAGTAGCCGGCCATCACGCAGTCGCTGCGGGTGACCACCTCGCCGACCTCGCCGACCGCAAGCGGGCGGCCGTCCTCGCCGACGACGCGGACCTCGACGCCGGTGCGCGGGATGCCGCAGGACGCGAGCCGCGCGAGGTGGGCCGGGCCGCCGTCGCCCTCGTGGTCGGACTTCGACAGGCCGGAGATCGTCATCGGGCTCTCGCCCTGCCCGTAGAGCTGCCACAGCCGCGCACCGAACGCGTCCAGCGCGCGCCGCAGGTCGCTGACGTACATCGGGCCGCCGCCGTAGTACAGCGTGCGCAGCCCCGGGGCGCGGGCGCCGGCCCCCGCGGCGTTCACCAGGCGCGTGACCATCGTCGGCGCGGCGAACATCGTCACGTTCGCGTGGCGCTCGAACGCGGCGAGCACCTCGTCCGGCTCGAAGCCGGGCAGCACGACCTGGTGGCCGCCGGCGAACAGGTGCGGCAGCCCGTAGAGCCCGGAGGCGTGCGACAGCGGCGCCGCGTGCAGCTTCACGTCGCCGGGCGAGACGTGCTCGATGTCGGCGAAGTACGCATGGCTCATGAACATCAGGTTGCGGTGCGACAGCATCGCGCCCTTCGGCCGGCCGGTCGTGCCGCTGGTGTAGAACACCCAGGCGAGTTCGGTGGCCGCCACGTCGACGCAGCCGATCGGCGCGGCGCCGAGCAGGCGGGCCCAGTCGCCGCTGCCGGCGACGATCAGCGGCGGGCGCGGCGCGCCGTCCTCGCGCAGCGCGAGGTCGATCGACTCGACGAGCGCGTCGGAGGTGAACACCGCGGCCGCGCCGCTGTCGCGCACGATGTGCGCGATCTCGCGCCCGTGCAGCTTGGCGTTGGTCGGCACCGCGGCGAGCCCGCCGATCCAGCAGCCGAACAGGCCGAGCAGGAACTCGGGGCGATTCTCCATGCACAGCACGACGCGGTCGCCGGCGGCGAGGCCGTGCAGGCCCCGCAGGCCGCCGGCGATCCGCGCCGCGAGGTCGACGAAGGCGCCGTACGACAGCGTCCCGTCGCGCCAGGTGAGCGCGGCGCGGTCCGGGGCGCTGCGGGCCCGGTTGATCAGCGTGGCGGCGATGTTCATCGGTCTCCTTCCGTGTCGGATGCGGCGCGCGGGCTCGACCCGGCTGCGCGTGCTCGTCCGCGAGGATGCAGCCGATCGTAGACCGGACGCCCCGGAACGCAACGCCCGCCGTTCCGTTCCGACGGCTCCGGACCGCCGCGGCCGGCGCCTCAGCGCCGGTGCAGGAAGTCGACGCTCGCGGGCCGGCCGTCGAGCCGCAGCGCCGCCGTCGCCGGCGGCTGCTCCGACACCACGCGGCCGCGCCGCAGCACCGCGAGCCGCGCCGGCCGCAGTCGGATCGCCTCGACCGGGTCGCGCGCCTGCAGCAGCACCAGGTCGGCGAAGCAGCCCGGTGCGAGGCCGTAGCCCTCCAGTCCGAGGATCCGCGCCGGCGTCTCGGTGACCGCGTCGAAGCACGCGCGCATCGCGGTGCGACCGGTCATCTGAGCGACGTGCAGCGCCATCGACGCGACCTCGAGCATGTCGCCCGAGCCCATCGGGTACCACGGGTCCATCACGCAGTCGTGGCCGAACGCGACCGGCACGCCCGCGGCCATCAGCTCGGGCACGCGGGTCATGCCGCGACGCTTCGGGTAGGTGTCGTGGCGGCCCTGCAGCGTGATGTTGATCAGCGGGTTCGCGATCGCCGACAGCCCCGCCTCGGCGATCAGCGGGATCAGCTTGGACACGTAGTAGCTGTCCATCGAGTGCATCGAGGTCAGGTGCGAGCCGGTCACCCGGCCCTGCAGCCCGAGGCGGCGCGCGTGGAACGCGAGCGTCTCGACGTGGCGCGACAGCGGGTCGTCCGACTCGTCGCAGTGCATGTCGACGCGCAGCCCGCGCGCCGCGGCGATCTCGCACAGCAGCCGTACCGACTCGGCGCCGTCGGCCATCGTGCGCTCGAAGTGCGGGATGCCGCCGACGACGTCGACGCCCTTGTCGAGCGCGCGCTCGAGCAGCTGCAGCGCCGAGAGCGTGCACGACGGGTCGTCGCGCCGCGGGTCGTGGCGCAGCACGCCGTCCTGCGGGAACGCGACCAGCTGCAGGTCGAGGTACGGCGCGACGCGGCGCCTGACCTCGAGCAGCGCGTCCACCGCGAGCAGCCGCGGGTCCGAGGTGTCGACGTGGCTGCGCACCGCGAGCAGCCCGCGCGCGACCGCGACGTCGCAGTAGGCGAGCGCGCGCTCGAGCAGCGCCTCCTGCGTCAGGTGGGGCTTGAGTTCGCCCCACAGCGCGATGCCCTCGAGCAGCGTGCCCGACTGGTTGAAGCGCGGCAGCCCGAGCGACAGCGTCGCGTCCATGTGGAAGTGCGCGTCGACGAAGGGCGGCGACAGCAGCAGGCCAGCCGCGTCGATCTCGCGGCCCGCGGTGGCCGAGGCGAGCGTCGCGTGCGGCTCGACCGCGGCGATCCGCTCGCCGCGGACGGCGACGTCGATGTCGGTGCGCCCGTCGGGCAGCGTCGCGTGGCGGACGATCAGGTCGAACATCTCAGCGCTCTCCTTTGCGGTACGGCTTCATCAGCGCCTGCGGGTACGCGGCGCGCCGCGCGACCAGCACCAGCGCGAGGATCGACAGCACGTACGGCACCATCAGCCACAGCTGGTACGGCACCTGGCTGCCCGCGCCCTGCTGCAGCCGCAGCTGCAGCGCGTCGAAGCCCGCGAACAGCAGCGCGCCCAGCAGCGCCTTGCCCGGCCGCCACGACGCGAACACCACCAGCGCGACGCAGATCCATCCGCGGCCGTTGATCATGTTGAAGAAGAACGCGTTGAACGCGGCGAGCGTCAGGAACGCGCCCGCCATGCCCATCAGCGCCGAGCCCGCGGCGATCGCGGCGATGCGGGTCGTCGCGACCGGGATGCCGGCGCTCTCGGCCGCGGCCGGGTTCTCGCCGACCATCCGCAGCGCGAGGCCGGCGGGCGTGCGGTAGAGCAGCCACGCGACCAACGGGACCATCGCGAAGGCGAGCAGCGCGAGCGGCGTCTGCGCGGCGAGGACCGGCCCGATCAGCGGGATCGCGTCGAAGGGTGCACCGATGCCGGTGAACGGCTCGACCGTCGGCGGACTGGTGACCTTCGGGAAGCCGACCCGATACGCGTAGTACGACACGCTGGTCGCGAACAGCGTGATGCCGAGCCCCGAGACGTGCTGCGACAGCGCGAGCGAGACGGTCAGCACGCCGTGCAGCAGGCCGAACGCCCCGCCGACCAGCGCCGCGGCGAGCACGCCGCCCCAGAGCCCCGCCCCCTGGTACGCGGCGAACCAGCCGGCGAACGCACCCGCGACCATGATCCCCTCGATGCCGAGGTTCAGCACGCCCGCGCGCTCGCACAGCAGCACGCCGAGCGTGCCGAGCACGAGCGGCGTCGCGATGCGCAGCACCGCGATCCAGAAGTTCGCCTGCAGCAGCGTGTCGATCACGTCGGCGAGCATCAGCGCCTGCGCACCCGGTACTGCGCGAGCATCGTCGCCACCAGCATCGCGATCAGCGACACCGAGACGATCACGTCCGCGATGTAGCTCGGCACCGCGACCTCGCGGCTCATGCTGTCGGCGCCGACCAGCATGCCGGCGACGAACACCGCGGCGGCGACCACCGCGAGCGGGTGCAGCGCGGCGAGCATCGCGATGACGATGCCGGCATAGCCGTAGCCGGGCGACATGTCGAGCGTCACGTAGCCGGTGCGGCCGGCGACCTCGGACACGCCGGCGAGCCCCGCGAGCGCGCCCGACAGCAGCGCCGCGCGCAGCACCACCGCATCGACCGGCACGCCGACGAAGCGCGCCGCGTCCGGGCTCGCGCCGACCGCACGCCACTCGAAGCCCCAGGTGGTGAAGCGCTGCACCGCCCAGACGAGGACCGCGAGGCCCACCGCCCACAGCAGCCCGGAGTGCACCCGTGCCTTCTCGAGCAGCCGCGTGAACTCGAGCTCCGGGTTCAGGCCGACCGACTGCGGCCAGCCCATCGCGCCGGGGTCCTTCATCGGGCCGTCGAGCATCCACGAGACGAACAGCAGCACGATGAAGTTCATCAGCAGCGTCGTCACCACCTCGTCGACGCCGAAACGGTTGCGCAGCAGCGCGGGACCGGCGACCAGCGCGGCGCCCGCGGCCATCCCGGCCGCGACCATGCCGGCGAACAGCAGCGGCAGCGGCGCGTCGAAGCCCGCGCCGCCGTGCAGCCCGCCGATCGCGACCGCGGCGAGCGCGCCGAGGTAGAGCTGCCCCTCGGCGCCGATGTTCCAGAACCGCGCGCGGAACGCGACGGCGGCGGCGAGCCCGGTCAGCATCAGCGGCGTCGCGCGGGTCAGCGTCTCGGTCAGCGCGAAGCGCCCGCCGAACGCGCCCTCGAACAGCAGCGCATACGTACGGCCGACCGGCGCGCCCGCCCAGGCGACAAGCAGCGCGCACGCGACGAGCGTGACCGCGACCGCCGCGAGCGGCGCGACCAGCATCGCCGTCCGCGACGGGACCTCACGCCGCTCGAGCCGCATCGGCCTGCCTCCGTTCGCCGGCGCCCATCATCGCGAGGCCGAGCGTCTCGGTGCTCCAGTCGGCGACCGGGCGCGCCTCGGACAGTCGGCCGTGCGAGATCACCGCGATCCGGTCGGCGAGCGCGAGGATCTCGTCGAGCTCCTCCGAGATCAGCACGATCGCCGCGCCCGCGCGCGCTGCGTCGAGCAGCCTGCCGTGGATCCAGGCGACCGCGCCGACGTCGAGTCCCCAGGTCGGCTGGTCGGCGACGATCAGCCGCGGCGAGCGCGACAGCACGCGGCCGAGGATCAGCTTCTGCATGTTGCCGCCCGACAGCTGGCGGGTCGGCTGGTCGAGGCCGCTGCATCGCACGTCGTAGTCGGCGACGATGCGCTGCGCGGCCTCGCGGATCGCCGCGCGGTCGACGCGCCAGCGGCCGCGCGCGCAGGGCGGCTCTCGGTAGTGCTCGGCCACCGCGTTCTCGGCGACGCTCGCCTCGGCGATCGCGCCGAGGTGGTGGCGGTCCTCGGGAATGCGGCCGACGCGCGCCGCGACGAACGCGGCGGGCGTCGCCGCGATCGGGGAACCGTCGACACGCAGCGTGCCCGCGCTCGGGGCGCGCAGCCCGCACAGCAGCTCGGCGAGCGGCTGCTGGCCGTTGCCCGCGACGCCGGCGATCGCGACGATCTCGCCGGCGCGCAGCTCGAGCGACACGCGCTCGAGCAGGCGGCGGCCGCCCTCGACGAGCTCGACGTCGTGCAGCGCGAGCACCGGAGCCGCGCCGGCAGTCGGCGGCCGCGACGCGGCCTGCTCGCGCCCGGCCCGCGTCGTGCGCTCGACCGCGCGCCCGACCATCAGCTGCGCGAGCCGCGCCGCGTCGGTGCCCGCGGCCGGCAGCGTCGCCTCGAGCCGCCCCTGCCGCAGCACCGCGACGCGGTGGCTGACCGCGAGCACCTCGCCGAGCTTGTGGGAAATGAACACGATCGACAGCCCCGCCGCGACGAACGCGCGCAGCGTCTCGAACAGCCGTTCGCTCTCCTGCGGCGTCAGCACCGCGGTCGGCTCGTCGAGGATCAGGATCCGCGCGTCGCGGTACAGCGCCTTCAGGATCTCGACGCGCTGCTTCTCGCCGATCGACAGGTCGCCGACGCGCGCGTCCGGGTCGACCGCGAGGCCGAAGCGGCGCGCGAGGTCGACGAGCTTCGCGCGCGCCGCGGCGCGGCGCGACACCGGCCGCCACCACGGCTCGACGCCGATCGTCACGTTGTCGAGCACCGAGAGGTTGTCGGCCAGCGTGAAGTGCTGGTGGACCATGCCGATGCCCGCGGCGAGCGCCGCCGCCGGGTCGCCCGGCGGCAGCGGCGCACCGAACGCCTCGACCGTGCCCGCGTCGGCGACGTAGTGCCCGAACAGGATCGACACCAGCGTGCTCTTGCCGGCGCCGTTCTCGCCGAGCAGCGCGAGCACCTCGCCGCGCGACAGCTCCAGCGTGATGCCGTCGTTGGCGAGCAGCGACCCGAAGCGCTTCGTGATGCCGGTCAGGCGCAGGACCGGCGAGTCCGTCACTTCGCGGTCGGCTTCGGCTGGTTGTCGTCGACCTTGACGGTGAACTTGCCGTCGAGGATCGCCTTCTCGCGTTCGCGGACCCGCTTCACCAGGTCGGCCGGGATCTTCGACTCGAAGGTGCCGAGCGGCGAGAGCTCCGAGCCCTTGTACTTCATCATCGAGAACTGGCCGTAGTCCTCGGGCTTGAACTTGCCGGCCTTGACCGCCTCGAGCGCGCGCTCGATGGTGGGCTCCATGTTCCACAGCGCGGAGGCGACGACGGTGTCCGGATAGGCCTTCTGCGTGTCGATCACGTTGCCGATCGCGAGCTTGCCACGCTCCTTGGCCGCGTCGGACACGCCGAAGCGCTCGGCGTACATCACGTCGGCGCCCTTGTCGATCATCGCGAAGGCCGCCTCCTTCGCCTTCGGCGGGTCGAACCACGAGTTGATGAAGGTGACCATGAACTCGACCTTCGGGTTCGTCTCCTTCGCGCCGGCCATGAACGCGTTCATCAGCCGGTTGACCTCGGGGATCGGGAAGCCGCCGACCATGCCGATGCGGTTCGACTTGGTCATGCCGCCGGCGATCATGCCGGTGAGGTAGGCCGGCTCCTGGATGTAGTTGTCGAACACCGAGAAGTTCGGCGCCTGCGGCTTGCCCGACGAGCCCATCAGGAACGAGATCTTCGGGTAGTCCTTCGCGACCTTGCGCGCGGCGGCCTCGACCGCGAACGACTCGCCGACGATGAACTGTGCGCCCTTCTCGGCGAACTGCCGCATCACGCGCTCGTAGTCGGCGTTGGCGACGCTCTCGCTGAACTCGTAGTCGATCGCGCCGCGGTCCTTGGCGGCGTTCAGTGCCTTGTGGATGCGGCTCACCCACTGCTGCTCGACCGGCACGGTGTAGACGGCGGCGACCTTGATCTTCGACTGTGCGAAGGCCTGCACGGGCACGCCGGCGGCGGCGAGGACGGAAGCGGAGACGGCGGCGGACAGGACGGCGCGGCGCGGCGTGGCGTTCATGGATGACCTCTGGCTGGGCGGGAGCGCCGATTATAGAGACCGATCCGCGGCCGCGGAGGCCCTTCTCCCCCGGCGCGCCGGGGGCGATCCCGATCAATCGGCGAGACGGGTGTCGTCGCGCACCGCCGCGGGCGGCGGGCGCACCAGATCGAGCGGCCGCGACAGCGCACGACGCACCACCGTGCCCCACGGCGCCCCGACGCCGGTCACATCGAGCCGGCGGGCGCGCAGCGCGAGCATCAGCGACAGCGTGAAGCTGACCGCGAGGTTGGTCAGCGCGATCGCGACGACGCCGACGGCCGCGATCGCGACGGCCTGCCAGGCGAGGTGGCCCCACAGCGTCACGGTCGCCACGCCGAGGTTCGCCGACGCGAACGCGACGTGCCGGATGTCGAGCGGCAGGCCCGACAGCGTGCCGAGCAGCGAGACGCCGCCCAGCATGCAGCCGAAGAGGAAGTTGCCGGCGAGCGCGCCGAAGTTGTGCTCGACGTAGGCGCCGACGGCCTCGGCGCGCGGCCCGCCGACGAGCCGCACCAGCAGCGGCATGCGGGCGACCCGGCGCGGCAGGCGGTGGAACACCGCGAGGTTGTCGCAGTAGCCCGAGATCACGCCCGACAGGAACAGGCACACGCCCGCGACTGCCGCGTAGAACACGGTGAGCCCGAGCGGGTCGAGCTGCGCCTGCAGCGCCGCGGCCTTCTCGGGCGAGGCCGGCCCGACGCCGAGCGACTGCATCGACAGCCAGGTCAGCAGCGCCGCGAGCGGCAGCGCGACGCCGACGTTGCCCAGCACCGCGACGAACTGGCTGCGCACCACCTGCACCAGCAGGTCGGACACGCGCGGCAGCCACGACTTCGGGTCGCGGCTCGCCTGCGCGGCGTCGAGCTCGGCGGCGATCCGCGCCGCGGTCATCGCCGGCTGCTTGGTCGCCACGGTGCCGTGCACCAGGTGGATCAGCACGAAGCCGAGGCCGTAGTTCAGCGACACCAGCGCGCCCTCGACCAGCGGCGGCGCGTGCATCGTCGCGATCAGGATCTTGGCGATCGCCATGAACGCGATCACGAAGCCGCCGAGCGCGGCCGAGCGCAGCATCTGCCACCACTGCGCGCGGTCGGTCGCGATGTAGTGCTCGCCGGCGCGGCCCGCGTGCTCGGTGATCTCGAGCGCCGCGAGCTCGGTGCTCTTCCTCCAGACGGCGCGCACGCTGGTCTCGTCGGCGCAGGCGCGCACCTGCTGGCGCAGGAAGCGCATCCAGGCGCCGCCGCGCTCGGCGAGCGGCCCGCGGGTGAAGTCGATCAGGTCGAGCAGCATCTCGAGCCGGTCGACGATCTCCTGAAGCCGCTGCAGCTTGAAGGTGAGCGACACGGTGACGCCGGTGCGGCCGGTGTTGCGCCGGATCCGGCGGATCACCTCGCGGCACTGGTCGAGCAGCACCCGCACCGGCCGGTCGTCGTCGACGGGCATCGCCGCACCGTCGGTCAGCGCTCGGATCCAGCCGTCGACGTAGTCGCGCACCAGGCCCTGCTGCTCGAGAAAGGGCGAGGCCGAGCGCTGCGCATCGGGCGACACGTGCGCGACGTCGGGGTCGACGCCGATCGCCGCGATCCGCGCCGACAGGATCTTCATCGCCTCGAACAGCTCGCCGGCCATCCGCGTGCGCGCGGGCTCGGGCAGCGCGTCCAGCCGCAGCAGCACGGCGAGGCGCGCCCAGCGGTCGCCCGGGATCGACAGCGCCCACGAGGCCGCGCGCGGCCGCCCGAAGAGCCGGCGCGCGACGTCCTTCAGCTGGTCGTCCTCGTGGTCCTCGGGCAGGAGGCGGCGCAGCATGCGGTGCCGCAGCTCCACGAGGAAGCCATCGGGCGGCGCGACACCGAGGTCGGCGAAGAAGCCGACGTGCCAGGTGCCGGCGACGATCGCCGCGAAGCGCGCGGTGACGTCGGCCCGCAGCGCGTCGTCGCGCTCGAGCCCGTCGAGCCATGCGTCGAAGCGGGCGGCCGCCCCGGCCGTCCACGCGCGGTCGCCGGCGCGCAGGCGGCGAACCAGGGCGACCAGCGGGGTCGGGTCGGCAAGGGGCGCGGGCTCGGACATCGGGTCGGGCGGGCAGGGGGCCGCCAGCTTAACCCGGAAGCGCCACGCCCTCCCCGATGCCCGGGGCCGCGTCAGAACAGCTCGACGACCGCCTCGGTCCGCGTCGGCGCGACCAGGCCGGCGGCCGCCAGGTCCTCCCACGCGTGGACCCGGTCGCGCCCGCCCTGCTTCGCGTGGTAGCGCGCCGCGTCGGCTCGCCCGAACGCGCCCGCCGCGTCGTCGACCGTGCCGATCCGCGTGAAGCCCATCGACCCCGTCACGCGGCCGACCCGCGTGAACGCGCGCGCCGCGACCGCCGCGCGCAGCCGCTCGAACGGCGCGCGCGCGACCTCGGGCGCGGTGCGCGCGAGCACGACGACGAACTCCTCGCCGCCGAACCGGTAGAGACGGTCCAGCGGCCGGAACTGCGCGCGCATCATCTGCGCGAGGATCAGCAGCACCTCGTCGCCGTACAGGTGGCCGTACTCGTCGTCGAACCGCTTGAACCGATCGACGTCGACGACCGCGAGCCAGTGCGGCGCGTCGACGGGCGCCGGATGGCGCGCGTCGAGCGGCGCGGCCGCCAGCGCGTGCACCGCGCCGCGCTGCAGTCGCTGGAAGTCGGCGTCGAAGGTGCGCCGGTTGCGCAGCGCGGTCAGCGTGTCGTGCTCGGCGAGCACGGGCAGCAGCCAGGTCGCCTGCCCGCCCGAGACGCGCCGCAGCGCCGCGCGTCGCTCGACGCAGCGCGCCCGGTC
>JBILTM010000058.1:0-24117 GCA_044371545.1 Burkholderiaceae bacterium | reverse complement strand
CTCGTCGCCGGATGCTGCGGCCATGTCAGAGCTTCGTGAGGTCGGGGAAGGGGCGCACCGGATCGCGGCCGTCCCAGCCGCGCGAGGCCTCGCGGATCATATCGAACATCCTGCCCTTCGGTCCCTGCACCTCGGAGAGCTCGATCACCGCGCCCGGGTGGAACTCGCCCTCGAAGTAGACGAAGCGGCCGCGCTCGCCGACCTCGCCGCCCATCTTCACGCGCCAGCCCTGCGCCTCGAGCCGCGCGAGGTCAGCGTCGAAGCGCTCGGTCCAGTAGGCGACGTGCTGCAGCCCGGTGCGGCCGGCGCGCAGGAAGTCGCGGTACATCGACGGCACGTCGTTGCGGGTCTGGATCAGCTCGACCTGCACGAAGCCGGAGTTCGCGAGCGCCACCGAGTTGTGCGGCTGGTAGGACTCGCCGTCGTAGGTGTAGTTCACGATCGGCACGCGCGGGTTGTAGAACCACGGGCCCACGCCGAGCACGCGGCTCCAGTGGTCCATCGCGGCCTCGATGTCGTGCACCACGTAGCCGAGCTGGCGGATCTCGCCCAGGAATCTGCTCATCGTCGTTCTCGATCGGAGGAGGTCACTTCATCAGCAGGCCCGGCAGCCAGGTCGAGGCCGCGGGCACGTAGGTCACCGCGAGCAGCGACAGCGTCAGCGTCACGATCCACGGCCATGCGCTCGCGATCACGCGGTCGACCGGCATCTTCGCGATGTTCGACACCATGTACAGGCTCATGCCCACCGGCGGCGTCAGCAGGCCGATCATCAGGTTCAGCACCACCACGACGCCGAGGTGCACCGGGTCGACGCCCGCGGCCACCAGCGCCGGCGTGACGATCGGCGCGACGATCAGGATGGCTGCGAGCGTCTCCATGATCATGCCGAGCAGCAGCAGCAGCACGTTGACCAGCAGCAGCAGCACCCAGGGCTCCTTCGACAGCCCGAGCAGCAGCTCGGTCGCCTTCATCGGCACCTGGTCGATCGTCAGCACCCACGCGAAGAGGGCCGCGGTGCCGACGATCAGCATCACGCTCGCCGACGACTGCACCGTCTCGCGCGCCGCACCGAGCAGGCCCGCCCAGGTGAGGCGCCGGTAGAACAGCACGCCGACGAGCAGCGAGTAGGCGACCGTCACCGCGGCCGCCTCGGTCGAGCCGAACCAGCCGATCACCATGCCGCCGATCAGCACCACCGGCGCGAGCAGCGCGGGCAGCGACATCCAGAAGGTGCGAAGGAAGGCGGCGCGCGTGATCACGATCGTGTCGCGCGGCAGGCCGCGGCGCTTCGCGGTCCAGACGACCTGTGCCATCAGGAAGGCCGCGATGATCAGCGACGGGATGATCGCGGCGATCAGCACCTTGACCGGCGAGACCTCGGCGGCCATCGCGAAGATCACCAGCGGGATCGACGGCGGGAAGATCGGCCCGAGCGTCGCCGCGGCCATGCAGATGCCGGCGGCGAACTCGTCGTCGTAGCCCTGCTCGCGCATCATGTCGATCTGGATCTTGCCGAGCGCGCCGATGTCGGCGAGCGCCGCGCCCGACACGCCCGAGAACACCAGGTGCGTCAGCACGGTCACGTGGCCGAGCCCGCCGTGGATGCGGCCGACCACCATCCGCACGAAGTCGAACAGCTGCGCGGTGATGCCGGCGGCGTTGAAGATCGCCGCCGCGAAGATGAACATCGGCACCGCGAGCAGCGGCGTCGAGTCGAGCGCGTTGACGGTGCGCTGCGCGATCACCGCGAGCGGCAGGTCGAACCACCAGATCACCGCGCCGGCCGACAGGCCCATCGCGAACGCGATCGGCAGGCCGGCGACGGTCAGCACGAGGAACAGCAGCACCGCCGCGAGGCTCATCATCGCCGCGTACCCCGGGTCAGACGCCGTGCGCGCCGGCGGCCGCGTCGGTCGGCGCGCGGGGCGAGAGCAGCCGGTGCACCGCGACCAGCGCGAGCAGCGCGACGCCCACGATCGCCGGCAGGTAGAACAGCAGGTTCGGCAGCGACAGCGCGGGCGTCGAGAAGCGCCCGGCGCGCTGCAGGAAGAACCAGCCGGCGACGAGGAAGAGCCCGCAGAAGACGACCGTCAGCAGGTCGACCACCCGCAGCATCGCGTGCCGCGCGCCCTCGGGCAGCCGGTTCACGAAGAAGTCGACCTTCACGTGCGCATCGCGCGCGAGCAGCAGCGGCGCGGTGAGGAAGATCAGCCCCAGCCCGCCCAGCCGCGCGAGCTCGTCGGCCCAGGGCATGCCCTCGTTGAGCAGCTCCCGGCCGACGATCATCAGCAGGATCAGCGCGGTGACGATCGCCAGCATGACCATCGCCACCGCTTCGCCCGCGCGGCAGGCCGCGTCGAGGACCTTCCGGACGCTCACCGGACCGCCGCGATCTCTTTGTACAGCTCGCCGAACTTCGCGCCGAACCGGTCCTGCACCACCTTGTTGACCGAGGCCTTGAACGCGTCGAGCCTGAGCCCTTCGGCGGGACCCACGACCTTCATCTTCAGGCCCTTGAGCTTCTCGGTCTCGTCGGCCTCCTGCGCGCGCACGTGCTCGGTCGCCTTCGTGCGGACCTCGTCGGCCGCCTTCGCGAGCGCCGCCTTCATCTCCGGCGACAGGCCCTGCCAGGCCTTCTCGTTGATGACGATCAGCTGCGCGTTCATGATGTGCCCGGTCAGCATCATGTGCGACTGGGTCTCGTAGAGCTTGGACGACAGCACCACGTTGACCGGGTTCTCCTGCCCAGCGACCTGCCCGGTCGCGAGCGCGGTCGGCACCTCCGACCAGTCCACCGGCACCGGCACCGCGCCCAGGCCCTGCACCGTGCTCATGTAGATCGGGAACGGGATCGCGCGGATCTTCTGGCCGGCGAGGTCGGACGGCTGCATCACCGCCTTGTTCGCGGTCAGCTGGCGCGTGCCGAAGTAGTACGCGTAGAGCACGCGCACGCCGGCCGACTTCACCAGGCCGTCGTTCAGCTTCCTCATCACCGGCGAGTTCACGTCGACGACCTTCATCAGGTGGTCGACGTCGCGGTACAGGTACGGCGTGTCGAGCGCGCCGAAGGGCTCGTGCAGCGAGCCGATGCCGCCCGCGGTGTTGTGCGACAGCGCGATCGTGCCGGTCGACACCGCCTCGGCGAGCTCCTGCAGCTTGCCGAGCTGCGAGGACGGATAGACCGTGACCTTGATCTGCCCGTTGGAGTACTTGGCGATCGCCTCGGCGAGCCACTGCGCCTGCATGCCGGCCGCGCTGTTCGGCGGGTTCATGTGGCCGTAGCGCCATTCGATCGTCTTCGCCTGCTGCGCGAGGGCCGCGGGCGAGGCGGCGAGCGCGGCGGCGGCCGCGAGGCCGGCGACGACGGCGCGGCGCGGGCCGGCGCTGCGGCCGTTCTTGAATGCGGGCATGATGGTCTCCCCGGTATGGTTTGATGGTGTCCGGCGGGTACCGGTCGGCTGAGCGTAGGCGGGTCGCCGGACAGGGTCAAACCTCCGCGTTGATGGATCTTGATGGAGCGATGATGCAGCGCGCACGCGGCGCCGAGCCGCCGCCGGCCACGGTGGCCGACATCGCGCGCGCGGCCGGCGTGTCGACCGCGACCGTCGACCGCGTGCTGCACGGCCGCCCGAACGTGCGGCCGCTGACCGCGCAGCGCGTGCTGCGCGCGGCCGCCGCGCTGAAGGCGGTGCCCGAGGACGCCGCGCGGCGCGCGCTCGCGCCCCCGCCGATGGAGGTCGCGTTCCTGCTGCCGGCGGGCACCAACCGCTACGTGCGGATGGTCGGCGACGCGGTCGGTTTCGCGCAGGACTCGCTGCAGCCGTACAACGTGCGCTGCCGCGTGCACGAGGTCGACAGCTTCGATCCCGCTGCGCTCGCGGACGCGCTGCTGCGGCACGGCCGCGCCGCGCAGGGCATCGCGCTGATGGGCGTCGAGCACCCGCTGGTGCGCGATGCGGTCCGCGCGCTCGCCGCGCGCGGCGTGCACGTTGTCACGCTGATCACCGACGTCGCCGACTCGCCGCGCGTCGCCTACGTCGGCATCGACCACCGCAGCGCGGGCCGCACCGCGGCACTGCTGATCGGGCGCCTGTCGGGCGGGCGCGGCGGCGAGGTCGCGACGATCGCGGGCAGCCTCGGCTACCGCGGCCACGAGGAGCGCGAGATGGGCTTCCTCGGCGCGATGCGCGAGTCGTTCCCCGAGCTGCGCGTGATCCGCGCGCTCGAGGGCCGCGACGACGCCGACAGCAACTGGCGCCACGCGCGCGCGCTGCTCGAGCACCACCCCGAGCTCGTCGGGCTCTACAACATCGGCGGCGCGGCCGACGGCGTGGGCCGCGCGCTGCGCGAGAGCGGGCGCGCGGGACGCGTCGTGTTCGTCGCGCACGGCCTCACGCCCGACACCCGCGCGCTGCTGATCGACCGTACGCTCGACGCGGTGCTGACGCAGAGCCCGCAGTCGGTGGTGCACGCGTGCGTGCGCATCCTCTCCAACGCGCGCGACGGCCGCGACCCGATGGCGGGCGTCGAGCCGGTGCGCTTCTCGATCGTGATGAGGGAGAACCTTCCCTGAGCCAGAATCGAGGCGTCGACGGCGCGATCGCCCTCGACGTGACGCGACCCCTACCAGCCGAGCCCCATCATCGAACCGACCGACATGCCTCCCGGCGGGCCCGCCGAGCCGCCTCTTCCCGCTTCGCCCGTCGAAGCGCCCCGGCCGGCTCCGCCGCCTTCGTCCGCTGCGCCGGAGATGGCTGCGCCGCCGCCCGCGCCGCTGCCGCCCTGGTCGGACGCGCTCGCGCCGATCGCCGGCGCGATCGAAGGCGCCCTCGCGATCAGCGCGCGTGCCGTCGGGCGGTTGTCCGCGCAGGCCAACGGGGTCCGCTTCGGTGCCGTGCAGAAGCAGGAAGACACGTTCCGGGCCGAACTGCGTGCCGTCCGGCGACAGGCGGGCGAGCCGGGCGTCGACCCCGCAGGCTTCGCCGCGCGGCTGCGCTCGCTGCTGGAGCAGGTCGAGCGCTTCGCGGGCCCGTGGATCGCGGCAGCGGCGGCGCCGGTTCCGGCGGCCGCGACGTCGGCACCTGCGGACGCGGCGCCCGTGCCTGCCGCAGCAACGCCCGCCGACGCGACGCCTGCGACCGCCGAGGCGACTTCCACCGACTTGCCGTCCGCCGATGCGCCATCCGCACCCGCCGACACGACGCGCGTGCAGGCCGCCACGCCCGCGCCCCTCACCGTCCAGCAGGTCGCGTCGGTGCGCCAGGGCGTCACCCGGGCGATGGTGGTGCTCGCGCAAGCGCCGCTGCACCTGCGGCTCGAGTTCGGACCGGGCTTCGCCGATCCGCATCCCGACGTGCTGCTGCTCGCCGCCCGCATGCACGCGATCCACCGCGCCGTACGGGGCAGCCTGAAGCAGGTGAGCTGGAAGGCGCCCGACCGCGCCGATCTCGCGTTCGGCGACGGCGATCCGGCGCGCACGGTCGAGGCGGTGTTCGACGCTCAGGGCCGGCTTCAGGTGCCGGACTCGGTCAGGCAGGACAAGGGCCGCGGTACGGCACCCGGGGGCACCCCCCCGGGATCGCCCGCCGGGCGTGCGCGTCCCGGGCCGCCGACCGACCGTCGAGGACGCGACCGCCGCACGCCGCCGCCGAAGGGCGCGCCGGCGGGTCGGCCGCAGCCGGGCGCGCCGACCGGCCGCCCGCCGGTGACCGATGACGCGCGATCGCAGGGCGCGCAGGGCAGGCCGTCGCCGGATCGGGGCGGTCGCCCGCCCGGGCGCGGCCGGCCGGACGGGCGCAGCGGGCCGCCTTCTCCGAACGCATCGCCTTCGTCGAACCGGCCGCCCTCTCCGGGCAGATCGCCCTCGCCCAACCGGCCGCCCTCGTCGAACGGGCCGCCTTCGCCGAACGGGCCGCAGCGTCCCGAGGACCGAGGCCGACCGCGCGACGGAGCGCCTCGTCGCTCGGGCGCGATGCCCGGTTCCTCGGGCGTCGGCGCGTCGGTCCGCGACGATCGGCGTCCGCCGAAGCCGCGCGCCCCGATCAACCCGCTGTTGGCGGACAAGCTGCGCGCGGTGCTCGCCGCGACGTCGGGCCCGAAGCCCACGACCGAGGCGGTCGACACGCCCGACGCGGGCGAGCCGTCGGTGCCGAAGGAGGGTGGGTCGGCGTGAGGCCGCGCGGCGGCGCCTCGTCGTCGCGAACGGGGGCGTTTCCGCGGAAACGCGGCGGCCATGACGGTCGGTGTCGCGTCGTGGCGGCTCCGGACGGCGTCGCCCACGCGGTCGAAGGGCCTGCTTGTGCAGCGGTGTACCTGCGAGCATGCGCGGCGCCGACGCAGCGTCCTGTTCGAGTTGGGAGTGGATCGCCTGTCCGCCGAGCTCGAACGACGAACGCTGCGTGGGCGCAGGGGCAATCCCGCAGCGCCAGGCTTGCATCGTCCGGACGGCCCTGGCAACATGCTTGCATGAACAGCAAGCATCGAAAGACGCTCGAAGCGCTGTTCTCCGATCCGTTGAACGGCGGCATCGAATGGATTCGGATCGAAGCGCTGCTGCGCGCGACCGGCTGCCGTGTCGTCGAAGGGTCGGGCTCGTCGGTGATGTTCGAGAAGGACGGCGTTCGGGCGTACTTCCACCGGCCGCATCCGCAGAAGGCGGCCCTGCGCTACCGGGTCAAGGACGCGCGCACGTTCCTCGAACGATTGGGAGTCAAGCCATGAATTCGATGACCTACCGCGGCTACGCCGCGCGCGTGGAGTTCGATCCCGACGACCGGATCTTCGTCGGGCACCTCGCAGGCATCCGTGACGTCGTGGGCTTCCACGGCACGTCGGTCGACGAGCTGGAGGCTGCTTTCCACGAGGCGGTCGACGATTACCTCGCGAGCTGCGAGAAGCTGGGTCAGAGCCCCGAGAAGCCGTTCTCGGGTCGGGTGATGTTCCGCATCGACCCGGAGATCCATGCCCGCGCGACGCTCGCCGCGCAGCTCGCGGGGATGAGCCTCAACCAATGGGGAGAGCAGGCGCTGCGTCGGGCGGTCGAGAAGCAGTCGTCGTGACGAGGGCTTCGGCCGCCGTTGCTTCGCCCAGCCCTTTCTCACGCCGGACTCGTCGGCTCCGCCGCCCGCTCCCCGATCAGCGCGCAGGTCGCCATCGTCGCGCTGATCGCCGACGTCGCCGACTCGCCGCGCGTCGCCTACGTGGGCATCGACCACCGCAGCGCGGGCCGCACCGCGGCGCTGCTGATCGGGCGCCTGTCGGGCGGGCGCGGTCCGCACGCTCGCGCAGCGCGCCGCGCAGGCGGCGCGCGAGATCAAGTCGCTGATCGAGGAGTCGGTCGGCCGGGTCGACGTGGGCACCTCGCTCGTCGACCGTGCCGGCGCCGACATGCAGGAGATCGTCGCGTCGATCCGGCGCGTCGCCGGCATCGTCGGCGAGATCAGCGGCGCGAGCGACGAGCAGGCGCGCGGCGTGTCGCAGGTCGGCGAGGCCGTGGCGCAGATGGACCGCGGCACGCAGCAGAACGCGGCGCTGGTCGAGCAGAGCGCGGCCGCGGCCGACAGCCTGCGCCAGCAGGCGCAGGCGCTGGTGGGCGCGGTGTCGACGTTCAGGCTGGCCTGAACGCCGGACTCAGCCCCGCGGACGGGCGCCGTCGGGCACGCCGGCCACGCAACCGCGCAGGCCGTCGATCAGCAGCTCGCGCGGCAGACCCTTGCCGATGAAGACCATCTTCGACCCACGCACCTCGCCCTTGCGCCACGGCGCGCCGAAGTCGGCGCCCATCAGCATGTGGACGCCCTGGAACACCACCCTGCGGGACTCGCCCGCGACGTCGAGAACACCCTTGTAGCGCATCATGACCGTGCCGTAGACGCGGATCATCGAGTCGAGGAAGGCTTCGACGCGTTCGAGGTCGAGCGGGCGCGTCTCGCGGAAGACGAACGACGACACGTCCTCGTCGTGCTCGTGCTCGAGGTCGGTCAGGAAGGCCGGCTCGATCTCGAGGATCGCGTCCAGGTCGAAGCCGCGGATGTCGAGCAGGGTCGAGACGTCGGCCTCGCCGCGAACCGCGCGCGCGACCGGCGCGCGCGGGTTCATCCGCCGGACGCGCGCGATCAGCGCGTCGACGGCTTCGGATGCGACGAGGTCGGTCTTGCTCAGCAGGATCCGGTCCGCGAAGCCGACCTGCTCCTGCGCCTCGTGATGCGCGTCGAGCTGGTCGTTCGCGTGGACCGCGTCGACCATGGTCACGATCGCATCCAGCCCGTAGCGCATCGACACGTCCTCGTCGACGAAGAAGGTCTGCGCGACCGGCGCGGGATCGGCCAGGCCGGTGGTCTCGATGATCACGCGTTCGAAGGACAGGTCGCCGCGGTCGCGCCGGGCGGCGAGGTCCTTGAGGATCCGGACCAGGTCGCCCCGGACGGTGCAGCAGATGCAGCCGTTGTTCATCTCGACGATCTGCTCGTCGCGGTCCTGCACCAGCAGCTCGTTGTCGATCCCCGCCTCGCCGAACTCGTTCTCGATCACCGCGACGCGGCGGCCGTGCTCGGTGTGCAGGATGCGGTTCAGCAGCGTCGTCTTTCCGCTGCCCAGGAACCCGGTCAGGATCGTCACCGGAATCGTCGCCATCGCGGACCTCGCGCTGTGCTGAGAATGCAATTGCAGGAGCGGAAACGGTACCATGCGCGCCCCGGATCCGTCCTCCTTCGCTCGTGGTCAGCGCTCCGATCGCAGCAGCAGCCCGACCATGAACGTCGCGCCGAGCGCGGCGGTGACCACGCCCACCGGCAGTTCCTGGGGTGCGAAAGCCGTGCGGGCCACGAGGTCGCTGGCGAGGAGCAGCGCGGCGCCGGCCGCCGCGGCGGGCGCGATCGAGGGTCCGTGGCCGATGCCCGCCACGGCGCGCGCGAGGTGGGGCACCATCAATCCGACGAAGCCGATCACCCCCGACAACGCGACGAAGCACGCGGTCGCCAGCGAGGCCACCGCGAACACCGCCGTGCGCAGCCGGTCGGGGTCGACGCCGAGCCCGTGCGCGGTGTCGTCGCCCGCGAGCAGCGCGTCGAGCTCGGCCCGCCTGCGGACCGCGAAGCCCCCGACGGCCAGCAGGCCGACGCCGGCCAGCCACAGCGAGTCCCAGCGGGCGAGCCCGAGTCCGCCGAGCGTCCAGAACGTGACCGACAGTGCGGCGCGCGGATCGGCGGCGAGCACCAGCGCGTGCGTGAGCGCCCCGAAGAGGAACGACACCGCGAGGCCGGCGAGCACGATCCGGTGGGGATCGGCGGTGCCGGCGCGTCGGGCCAGCGCGAGCACCGTCGCGGCCGCCAGCGCGCCACCGGCGAAGGCCGCGGCGGGCAGGCTCGCGGGGCCGAGCACGTCCCCCGCGTGCAGCAGCACGAACGCCGCGCCCGCGGCGGCCCCGGAGGAGAGCCCGAACAGCCACGGGTCGGCGAGGTCGTTGCGGGACGCGGTCTGAAGCAGCAGCCCGGCCAGGCCGAGTCCTGCGCCGACGGTCGCCGCGAGCAGCGCCCGCGGCAGGCGGAGCTCGACGATGATCGCGGCGACGGCCGGGTCGGCGCGGCCCAGGCCGACCGTGGGCGCGAGCGGCCCGAGGAGCGCGGCGACCACGGCACGGACCGGCAGGTCGGTGGCGCCGAACGCGAGCGAGACGACGAGGAGCGCGCACAGCGCGAGCACGGTGCCGGTCGCGAGCGTCGCGGCCCGCGGTCGGCCGCTCGCCGGCCTCACCGCGGGGTCCCGTGCAGGGCTGCCGCGAGCTTCTCGACCGCGTCGACGTTGGCCGGCCCGGGCACGAGCTCGACGTACCGGAGCACGATCGTGCGCCGGTCGCGTACCGCCGACGTGTGCCGCATCGCGGGGTGCGCGCGCAGCGTCGACTCGAGACGCGCCGCGTTGCGTCCGTCGCCGTCGTCGACCAGCACGATCCACTGCGGGTCGCGGGCGGCGACCGCCTCCCACGACACGGCGATCCAGCTCCCCCGCAGGTCCGCGGTGACGTTGCGACCGCCCGCCGCGGCGATCAGCGCGGTCGGCATCGCCGCGCGTCCCGCGGTGAACGGGCGATCGTCGCCCGAGTCGTAGACGAACACCCGGGGCGCGGTCGCCGGATCGGCGGGACGCGCGGCCGCGTCGATCCGCGCGCGCCATGACTCGACCAGTCGGCGGGCGCGGTCCTCCACGCCGAACACGCGACCGAGACGCAGCACGTCGTCGTAGAGCAGGGCCATCGTCGCGGTCCGGTCGGCGGTGTCGACGTGCGCGCAGCTCTCCGTCAGCACGAGCGTCCGGATGCCGAACCGGTCGAGCGAGGCGGGGGTCACGTCGCCGCCGGGACGCATGCCGTAGTGCCAGCCGGCGACGACCAGGTCCGGACGGGCGGCGAGCAGCACCTCGAGCGAGGGCTGCCGGGGCGCGAGTTCGGGCACCGCGCCGAGCGCGGCCCGCATCGCCGGGTCCGGCGGGCGCCAGCCGGTGAAGCCGGTGACGCCGACGAGCGACGATTGCAGGCCGAGCGCGATCGCCATGCCGATCAGGTTCTGGTCGTGGAAGACCGCGCGACGGGGCGCTTCCCGGAAGGTCACCGGTTCGCCGCAGCTCGTGACCGTCACCGGAAAGGCCTGCGCGAGCGCGGGCACGACGGCGGCGGTCGCGGCGAGCGCGATCGCCGCACCGCGCCACGGGGTCACGCCGTGCTCCGGTCGAACGCGAGGGTGCGTGCGCCCGAGGCCGGATGGACCGCGTGGTACACGTCCAGCCCGAAGATCCGGCGCACCAGGTCCGGGGCCATCACCGCGTCCGGCGGGCCGCAGGCGACCGCGCGGCCCCGGTCGATCACCAGCACCCGATCGGCGAAGCGCGGCAGCAGCGACAGCTCGTGGACGACGGCGACGACCGCGAGCCCGAGCCCGGCGATCAGGTCGAGCAGCGCCATCCGCGCGGCGAGATCGAGATGGTTCGTCGGCTCGTCGAGCAGCAGCACGCCCGGCTGCTGCGCGATCGCGCGCGCGAGCCGCACGCGCTGGCGCTCCCCGCCCGACAGCGTCGACAGGCTGCGGTCCGCGAGGGTCGCGACACCGCACGCCCGAATCGCGTCGTCGATCGCGGCGTCGTGCTCGTGCCGCGTCGCGGCCCCGCGGTACGGCAGGCGCCCGAGGGCGACGTACTCGCGGACGAGGAAGCGGCCGTCGATCGCCTCGTCCTGCGCGAGGGTCGCCACCGTCCGGGCGCGCTCGCGGTCCGTCATCGCGGCGAGGGGACGACCCGCGATGTGCAGCGTGCCCCCGGCCGGGCGCAGCCGGCCGGCGAGCAGCCGCAGCAGCGTCGACTTGCCCGCCCCGTTCGGTCCGACGATCGCGACGCGTTCGTTTGCCCCGACCGAGAGGTCGATCGCGTCCAGGATGCGCCGTCCCCGCGCGTCGGCCCACGACAGCGCGTGCGCCTCGACGGCGGCCGGATGCCGATCCATCAGAAGGTGTGCCGCAGCGCGATCTCGACGCTGCGCGGCGCGCCGATCAGGATCTGGTCGGGATAGAACGGATCGGCCCAGGCCGCGTAGACGCGGTCGGTCAGGTTGCGGCCGCGCAGCAGGACCGTGGTCCCGCGGCGAAGCTCGACCGACACGCTCGCGTCGAGCAGCGTGTAGGCGGCGAGCCGCACGGTGTTCGCGTCGCTGTGGAAGCGCTCGCCGACGTGGCGCGCCCACGCGGACACCTCGACCGGACGCCCGGCGTCGAAGCGGTAGCTCGCGCCCGCGTTGGCGATCACGCGCGGCGCGTTGGGCGGCGTGTTGCCTGAGAAGGACCCGCCCGCGAACTCGTAGTCGCGGTACTCCGCGCGGTTCAGCGCGACGTTGCCCCACAGGCGCCAGGCGGCGCTCGGGCGCAGCGTCGCCGAGGCCTCGACGCCCCGCGACACCAGGCGGCCCGCGTCGGCGAGTGCCCGGCCGCCCTGGGCGGAGTACACGTTCGAGCGCTCGATGTCGTATGCGGCGACGGTCCACTCGCCGGCCGTGCCCGCGCGGCCCTTGAGCCCGACCTCGACCGTGCGCGTGCGCGCGAGCTCGGGCGGCTGGTCGGCGCGCAGCAGGAACAGGTTGTTGGCGGCGACGTCCGCGCCGGTCGCGTACTGTCCGTAGGCGGTGAGGCCGGGCAGCGCGTCCCAGGTCACGCCGGCGCGGCCGGTCGTCGGGGTCCACCGGACCGAGAAGGGAAATCCGGCCCGGGACGCTCCCGCGGCGTTGGTCGAGGTCCGGTCGAGGTCGATCGACTCGGTCCGCAGGCCGGCGAGCAGCGCGACGGTCGGCGTCACGCGCCAGCGGTCCTCGACGACGGCTGCGACCGTGCGGATGCGCGAGGTCTGCTGCTGTGTCGTCAGGGGGCCGTAGAAGCCGCGTTCCGGGGCGAGCAGGCTGACCCGGTCGGAGGGGAAGTTGGCCGCGCCGGGGCGCACGAAGTCGAGGTCGCTCCATTCGAGCGCGGCGACGAGCTGGTTCGCGCGGCCGGCCAGCCGACCGTCGTGCACGAGATCGAGCTTGCCGCCGAGCAGCGTCTGGTCGTGCGCGACGTAGAAGCGCTCCCGGTCGATCCGGCCGCTCGCCGGATCGAACGCGAGGACCTCGTTGTTCTTCCATTCGCGCTCGGCGGCATAGCGGTAGAGCTGTCCGCGCAGGCCCCATCCCTCGGCGAGCCGCGCCTCGAACCCGCCACGCAGCCAGGTCTCGTCGGCCGTGTTCACGTTGTCGAGCACGTTGTAGTTGGTGCGCAGCGTGCGACGGTCGACCGCGACCGGTCCGAGGTCCGAACCGCTGAAGCCGGACACGTAGGTGCCCGACACGACGCCGGAGGCCGGTTCGATCCCGGGCGCGCCGGCCGACACCAGCGGAGTCCCCCAGTAGGGACTGGAGCGGTCGCGCTTGCGCTCGAACGCCCCCCACAGCTTGAGGCCCGGCCGCGCGTACCAGTCGACCGCGGCCGACAGGTGGAATCCCTTCGCGCCGGTGTCGTCGACGAAGCCGTCGGTGCTCGTGCCGTACAGGTCGAACCGGTAGTCGACGGTGTCGATGGCCGTCGTGCCGCCGGAGCCGAGCCCGGCCCGGTACGTGCCGAAGCTGCCCGCGGACACGTCGACCTCGCTGCGGATCGGGCCGCGGTGAGGCTGCCTGGTCACGAAGTTGATCGCACCGCCCGCGGCGCCCTCGCCGGACATCAGCGAGGCGGAACCCTTCAGGAACTCGATGCGTTCGAGCGCGCCCACGTCCATCACGCGCGACGTCATGTTCGGCGGGCCGATCCGGATGCCGTTGTACAGCGAGTTCAGCTGGCTGTTCGCCAGGCCGCGCATCGAGAAGTTCGCCGGCTCGGCGGGGAAGTCGGCGCCGGTGACCCCGGTCACGCCCGCGGCGGCCTCGGTCACCGAGCGCAGCCCGAGCTCGCGCAGCGCGCCGGCGGTCAGGACCTCGATCGAGGCCGGCGTCTCGCGCACGGTCAGGCCCAGCCGCGAGCCGGCGTCGACCCGGCCGTCGAGGCCCTCGGGCCGGTCGGAGACGACCACCGGCGCGAGTCCGGGCGACGGGGCGGCGGGTGCTTGCGCGCGCGCGGGGCGTGGCGTGCCCGCGCCGGTGGCGACGAGGGCGGCGAGGCACAGGGCGATCGGTCGGGCGCGGACCATGCGGGTGTCCATTCGAAGGTGTAGATGCAATTGCGAATGCAATCGCAACAATAGCAGGATCGGGGCCGGTGGGCGATAATCGACGCCATGGAGCGCTCGACCCGTCAACGCACTTCGATCCGCGACGCGATCCGCGATGCGGGCAGGCCGCTCGGCCCCGCGGAGATCCTCGAGGCCGCGCGCAGCACCGTGCCGGAGCTCAGCCTCGCGACGGTCTACCGCACGGTGCGCCGCCTCGCGGAGTCGGGCGAGATCCAGGCGGTCACCCTGCCCGGCGAATCGGTCCGCTACGAGATCGCGGGCGGCGCGCATCACCACCACTTCCAGTGCACCGCGTGCAGCCGGGTGTTCGACGTGCACGCGTGCCCCGGCAACCTCGCGCGCCTGGCCCCCGAGGGGTTCACCGTCGAGGATCACGAGCTCACGCTGTACGGCCGGTGCAGGGAGTGCCAGCCCTCGCGACGCGGCGCGAAGCGGGCAGGGTCGGGGCGGGGCGCCGGCTGAGCCGGCTCAGCGCGGCGCGGGGACAGTCCGCACCGAGGCGAGCAGCGCGACGATCGCGAGGTAGGCGCGGTAGCGCGGCGGCAGGCTGCCCGGGGCCCAGTCGATCCGCGCGGCGGGCGCGAGCGCGCCGGGCGGCTCGCGCACCGCGAGCGCGAGCGCGACGCACGCGATGCCGGGGATCAGCGTCCACAGGAAGATCTCGCGCAGGCCCATGCCGCCGGCGAGGAGCGCTGCCGCGGCGAGCGGGCCGGCGACCGCGCCCGCGTGGTCCATCGAGCGGTGCACGCCGAACGCGAGGCCGCGCCGCGCGGGCTCCACCGAGCGCGCGAGCAGCGCGTCGCGCGGCGCCGAGCGCAGTCCCTTGCCGATCCGGTCGGCGACGCGCAGCACGCCGAGCGTCAGCGTCGAGCCGGCGAAGGCGATCGCCGGCCGCGCGATCGCCGGCAGCCCGTAGCCGGCGACCAGCCAGCCCTTCGCGCGCGGGAACCGGTCGTACAGCGCGCCGGACACCAGCTTCAGCAGCGCGGCCGTCGCGTTCGCGAGGCCTTCGATGACGCCGAGCGCGCGCGGGCCCGCGCCCAGCACCTGCGCGACGAAGAGCGGCACCAGCGGGTAGACCAGGTCGGAGGCGGCGTCGTTGAGGAAGCTGATCGCGCCCAGCATCCAGACGGTCGCGGGCAGGCCGCGGATCACCAGTCGATGCCCCGGCCCGCCGCCCGCGCCCGCGCGATCTCCTCGGCATCGTCCTGCAGCAGCTTCTCGAGCTGCGCGCGACTCGCCTTGACGACCGCGAGGAACTTCTCGCTGTCGTCGACCACCTGCAGCTGCGCCTCGAACTGCTTCTCGTCGTGCATGCGGAACCGGTGCGCGACCGAGCGCGCGAGGAAGGGCCGGTGGCCGAGCAGCCGCAGCGCGCGCTCGCCGGCCTCGAGCGCCGAGCCCCAGGTCTCGCGCACCGCGGGCACGCCGAGCTTCGCGAACTCGTAGGCGTCGACGCGGCCGCGCGCGCGGGCGAGCATCGCGAGGCCGGGGTAGGTCGCGCGGACGTGCTCGACGGTGCGCTTGACCGTCTCCGGGTCGTCCATCGCGAGCACCAGCAGCTTCGCCTCGGCGGCCCCGGCCTGCTCGAGCACGTCGGGGCGGCTCGCGTCGCCGTAGAAGCCGCGGAACGCGAAGCGGCGCATAAGCTCGATCTGGTTCGGATCGTGGTCGATCACCGTGACGGTCATGCCGCGTCCGAGCAGCATCCGCGCGACCATCTGGCCGAAGCGGCCGGCGCCGGCGACGATCACCGCGTTGCGCTCGTCGATCGCGTCGAACGCGCGCGACGGGCCCGCGTTGTAGCGCGGCGCGACCAGCCGCTCGTAGACGACCATCAGCAGCGGCGTCGACAGCATCGACAGCGCGACCGCCGCGGTGAGCAGCGCGGCCTCGCGCTCGGGCACGATGCCGTAGCCGCGGGCCGAGGCGAGCACGAGGAACGCGAACTCGCCGACGTGCGACAGCGCGATCGCGAACACCCAGCCGTCCTGCGCGCAGAGCCGGAAGACGCGGCCGAGCGCCGCGAGCACGACGAACTTGAGCGCGACCGCGGCGAGCGCGAGCGCGAGCACGACCCACGGCTGCGCGAGCACGAGGCCGAGGTCGATGCCCATGCCGACGGCCATGAAGAAGAGGCCGAGCAACAGCCCCTTGAACGGCTCGATGTCGACCTCGAGCTCCATCCGGTACTCGGACTCGGCGAGCAGCACGCCGGCGATGAAGGCGCCCAGGCCCATCGACAGCCCGACCGACTGCGTGAGCCACGCGCTGCCGACGACCAGCAGCAGCGCGAGCGCGACGAAGATCTCGCGCGCGCCGACGTTCGCGACGATCCGCAGCACCGGGCGCAGCAGCAGCCGGCCGACCAGCACCATGCCGGCGAGCAGCGCGAGGGCGATGCCCGCCTCGCGCCAGCCGAAGGCGTCGCCGTGGGCCGAGCCGGCCGGTGCGAGCGCACCCAGCACCAGCAGCATCGGGATCACCGCGAGGTCCTGGAACAGCGACACCGCGAACGCCGACTGCCCGGGCACCGACTTCACCATGCCGCGCTCGGCGAGCACCTGCAGCGCGATCGCGGTCGACGACATCGCGCAGGCCATCCCGAGCACGACGCCGACCGGCCACGACGTGCCGGCCGCGAGGCGCGCGATCGCCGCGACCGCGGCGACGGTGACGACCACCTGCAGCAGCCCGAGCCCGAAGATCGAGCGGCGCAGCGACCACAGCCGCCTGGGCTCGAGCTCGAGGCCGACGAGGAACAGCAGCATCACGACGCCGAGCTCGGAGACCTGCGCGACCCGCTCGAAGTCGGTGACCAGCGCGAGGCCCCAGGGCCCGATCGCGAGGCCGGCGACCAGGTAGCCGAGCACCGTGCCGAGGCCGAGCCGCTTGAAGAGCGGCACCATGACCAGCGCCGCGGCGAGGTAGACCAGCGCGGGCAGCAGGAAGCCGGCGCCGTGCACGTCAGCGGGTCCCGGCCGCGGCCGTGCCCGCCCGAGCCGCCGCGTCGGCCGCGTCGGCCGCGTCGGCCGCGTGCGCGTGCGCCGCCGCGGCGAGCGCCGCGAGCCACGCGCGGTAGCGCTCGCAGGCCGCCTCGAGCGCCGCCGCGTCGATCCGCTCGGCCTCGTGGACGGTGAAGGGCGGGTGCCAGCGCATCCCGCACAGCCGCGCCGACTGCAGCCAGGGCTTCACGTAGTCGGACAGCGGGAAGACGTTCGCGCGGCCGGTCGGCTCGTCGGAGGGGTCGATGGCGTGCGCGTAGGAGCGGGCCGATCCGGCCGTCGTGATCGCGTGGGCCCAGGTCTTGCCGATCGTGGCGGTGGCGCCGTGCCCGTACGCCCAGCCCTCCTCGAGCACCGTGTCCCACCACTGCTTGAGCAGCGGCGGGGCCGCGTACCAGTACATCGGGTGCTGGAAGACGACCCCGGCGTGCGCCTCCACGCGCGCCTGCTCGGCGCGTGCGTCGACGAAGAAGTGCGGGTAGGCGTCGTAGAGGTCGTGGACCGCGACGCCGGGCACGGTCCGGGCCGCGTCGGCGAGCGCCGCGTTGACCCGCGACGGCGGCGAGCCGGGGTGGGCGAGGACGAGGAGGAGGGGCATGGGCATCGCGCTTCGAAACCCATTCTATCGGTCGCGCCTCGGGGCCCTTCGATCGCTCGTGACTTCCATCAATCGGGCCGCCCGGCCGGTGTGGCACTTTTTCGTCCCGGGTCGCGGAACCCGGCCGGATCGGCACGGATCGCCGGTGTACACTCGAAGGTTCCACCCGGGAAAGTGGTGCATGACTGGACCGGTGAAGACATGACGGCGACGACCGACCGCGAGACGCCCGCCTACCCGGCGGCCGTCCCGGCGCGCGGCGCCCCGGGGGCCCTGCTGGAGCGACCGATCTCGCTCGCGCCCCGATCCTGCGACGCGCCCCCTGCGCGCGCCGCCGCGAGCGCAACGATTCCCTTCCTTCGGAGCTTCAGATGAACCACCCGTACGTCGCCCCGGCCGTGGCCGCCGGCGTGACCGCCCCGGACTACGTCAGGCACCAGGGCCTGATCGACTGGGTCGCACAGATCGCGTCCCTGACCAAGCCCGCCCGCATCGTCTGGGCCGACGGCTCGCAGGAGGAGTACGACCGGCTGTGCGGCGAGATGGTCGCGGCCGGCACGCTGCGCCGGCTGAACCCGGCGAAGCGCCCGAACTCGTTCCTCGCCTGGTCGGACCCGACGGACGTGGCGCGCGTCGAGGACCGCACCTTCATCTGCTCGCAGCGCCGCGAGGACGCCGGCCCGACCAACAACTGGACCGACCCGGCCGAGATGCGCGCGACGCTGGCGGGCCTGTTCGACGGCTGCATGCGCGGCCGCACGATGTACGTGATCCCGTTCTCGATGGGCCCGATCGGCTCGCCGATCGCGCACATCGGCATCGAGATCTCCGACAGCCCGTACGTCGTCGTGTCGATGCGCACGATGACCCGCATGGGCCGCGCGGTCTACGAGGTGCTCGGCGAGGACGGCGGTTTCGTGCCCTGCGTGCACACCGTGGGCGCGCCGCTGGCCGAGGGCCAGAAGGACGTGCCCTGGCCCTGCAACAAGACCAAGTACATCGTCCACTACCCCGAGACCCGCGAGATCTGGTCGTACGGCTCGGGCTACGGCGGCAACGCGCTGCTCGGCAAGAAGTGCTTCGCGCTGCGGATCGCGTCGAACATGGGCCGCCAGGACGTCGCCGCCGGCGGCATCGGCTGGCTCGCCGAGCACATGCTCATCCTCGGCGTGACCTCGCCCGAGGGCCGCAAGTACCACGTGGCGGCCGCGTTCCCGTCGGCCTGCGGCAAGACCAACTTCGCGATGCTGATCCCGCCGAAGGGCCTCGACGGCTGGAAGGTCACCACCATCGGCGACGACATCGCGTGGATCAAGCCGGGCGCGGACGGCCGGCTCTACGCGATCAACCCCGAGGCCGGCTACTTCGGCGTCGCCCCGGGCACGAACGAGAAGACCAACTTCAACTGCATGGCGTCGCTGAAGGAGAACACGATCTTCACGAACGTCGCGCTGACCGACGACGGCGACGTCTGGTGGGAGGGCATGACCAAGGAGGCGCCCGCGCACCTGGTCGACTGGCAGGGCAAGGACTGGACGCCCGAGGACGGCAAGGCCGGCCGCAAGGCCGCGCACCCGAACGCGCGCTTCACCGTGACCGCGTCGCAGAACCCGGTGATCGACCCGGCCTGGGACGACCCGCGCGGCGTCGCGATCGACGCGTTCATCTTCGGCGGCCGCCGCTCGACGACGGTGCCGCTGGTCACGCAGGCCCGCAACTGGGTCGAGGGCGTGTACATGGCGGCGACGATGGGCTCCGAGACCACCGCCGCGCAGGCGGGCGCGCAGGGCATCGTGCGTCGCGACCCGTTCGCGATGCTGCCCTTCTGCGGCTACAACATGGCCGACTACTTCCGCCACTGGCTCGACCTCGGCCACCGGCTGGAGGTTGCCAAGGCGACGCTGCCGGCGATCTTCTGCGTGAACTGGTTCCGCACCGACGAGCAGGGCAAGTTCGTCTGGCCCGGCTACAGCGAGAACATGCGCGTGCTGCAGTGGATGATCGGCCGCATCGAGGGCAAGGCGGGCGGTGCCGAGCATGTGTTCGGCCACTCGCCGCGCTACGAGGACCTCGACTGGCGCGGGCTGGAGTTCGGCCGCGGCGACTTCGAGAAGATCACCGCGATCGACGCCGCGCAGTGGAAGCGCGAGTTCGAGCTGCACGAGGAGCTGTTCCGCATGCTCGCCCACGGCCTGCCCCACCACCTGCCGGAGACGAAGGCGGCGCTGGAGAAGCGGCTGGCGGCGTGAGCGGTCGCTCGCTTCGCTGAAGGAGCCCGGCTTCGGCCGGGCTTTTTTCGGCCTGTGGGCTTGACGTTGACAGGACAATTTACCGACGGTAAATTTCCTCGCATGACCGATCCGCAGCCCGCCCCGAGCGTCGATCCCGTCCCCCGGGTCGAGCGCCGCCGCGCGCAGGCCCGCGAGGAGCTGCTGGCCGCGGCGCGCGAGGTCGTGGCGGCGGTCGGCGTCGGGCGCTTCTCGCTCGAGCAGGTCGGCCGGCGGATGGGCGTGCGCAAGCAGGCCGTCTACCACTACTTCGACTCGAAGGAGGCGGTGCTCGCCGAGGTCGCGGTCGGCGAGATGACCCGCGCCGCCCGTGCGGTCGCCGAGGCGGTGGCCCGCACCCCCGGCGCGGCCGATGCGATGGAAGCGATGCTGCGGTCGTACTTCGCCGCCTTCGTCGACCGGCTGCGGCTGTTCCAGCTCTGCTACACCGCGATGCCCGCGCTCGACGCGATGCCGGCGCCGGACGCATCGCTGCTCGCGCGGCTGCACCCGCTCAACGACCTGGTGCTCGGCGGCGTCGCCGAGCGCGTCGCGCGCGAGCGCGGCCTGCCCGCCGACGCGGCGCGGCGCCTCGCGTTCGTCGCCTACACCTCGGTGCTCGGGCTGCTCGCGATGCGCGCGCTGACCGACGCCGCGTCCGATCCGCTGCGCCACGGCGACGACGCGCTGCTCGACACGCTGGTGGCGACCTTCCGCCACGCCGCCGCCACCGGGAGCCCCGCGCCATGAGCCCGTTCACCCTCGAGAACCCGGTCTTCGCGACCTACGTCGTGGCCGCCGGCCTCGCGATCCTGAAGATGATCGGCCACGCCTTCCTCACCGTGCAGCGGATGATGAGCACGAAGGGCGGCTGGGCGAGCCCCGAGGACCTGCGCCGCACGCTGCTGAACCCGAGCCCGGATCCGGCGCAACTCGGCCCGAACGACGCGGTCGACCGCGCGCGGCGGATGCACCGCAACGAGGGCGAGAACACGCCGCCGTTCCTGGTCGCGGGGCTGCTGTTCGTGGCGGCCTCGCCGCCGGCCTGGCTCGCGGCGCTGCTGCTGTACGGCTACGTGGCCGCGCGCGTCGCGCATGCCTGGGCGTACGCGACCGCGCGCGACCATGAGGTGCGGGCGACGTTCTTCACGCTGGGCGCGATCTCGACGGTGACGATGGCCGGCTACGCGATCGTCGCGGCGCTGCGGGCCTGAGCGCGCGATCCCGGACCACTGCGGGTTGACCGGGGGCCGCGCGCGCCGATACGCTGCCTCGGCCGCCGCCGCGCGGCACGGAACCCCGACGTGCCGATCCCGCCCGATCTCAGACTCGTTCCCGGCGTGCCCGAGCATGCCGCCGCGGTGCGCGCGCTGCTCGTCTCGCTCGGCCTGCCGCCCGACGGGCTCGAGGCCCACCTGCCCGCGTTCCTGCTGGCCTTCCGGGGCGACACGCTGGTCGCGACCGCGGGCGTCGAGCGCTACGGCGACGCCGTGCTGCTGCGGTCGGTCGCGGTCCGGCCGGAGGCGCGCGACGCGGGGGTCGGTGCGGCCCTCGTCGAGCACCTGCTCGACCGGCTCGCTCGCGACGGCGTGCGCGAGGCCTGGCTGCTGACCACGACCGCCGCCGGCTTCTTCGCGAGGCTCGGCTTCCGGCTCGCGAGGCGCGAGGACGCGCCGCTCGCGATGCACGCCTCGACGCAGTTCGCGGGCGCGTGCCCGGCCGGCGCCACCTGCATGGCGCGCACCCTGCAGCCCGCCTCCGCGGCCGGCGCGCGCGGCGGCGCGCGCGTTGGCTGACCGCCGCCGCGTCGCGACCGTTGCCGCGCTCGGCAGCGCGCAGACGCTCGCCTGGGCGTCGTCGTACTACCTGCCCGCGGTGCTCGCGCCGGCGATCGCGCGCGACCTCGGCCTCGCGGTGCCGACGGTGTTCCTCGCGTTCTCGTGGGCGCTGGTGGTGTCGGCGGTGCTCGGGCCGTATGCGGGTCGAGCGATCGACCGCTGGGGCGGGCGGCCGGTGCTGGTCGCGACGAACGTCGTGTTCGCGGCCGGCCTCGCGCTGCTCGCGGCGGCCGACACGGTCGTCGGGCTCGCGCTCGCGTGGACGGTGCTCGGCATCGGCATGGGCAGCGGACTCTACGAGGCCGCGTTCGCCGCGCTGGTGCGGCTGCACGGGCGCGACGCGCGGCCGTTGATCACCGGCATCACGCTGGTCGCGGGCTTCGCGAGCACCGTCGGCTGGCCGCTGTCGACGCTGCTCGACGCGCAGTTCGGCTGGCGCGGCGCGTGCGTCGCCTGGGCGGTGCTGCACCTCGTGCTCGGGATCCCGCTGAACGCGGCGCTGCCGCGGGTCGACGGCGCGCACGATCCCGCGTCGACCGCGGCGGGCACGCCTGCGCACGAGCCCGAGGGTCCGCCGCCCCCGCGCCGGACCGAGCCGGTGCTCGCGTTCGTGTTCGGCGTGGTGGGCTTCACCAGCACCGCGATGGCAGCGCACCTGCCCGTGGTGCTGCAGCTGGCCGGCGCGAGCGTCGCCGCGGCGGTGGCCGCGGGCGCGCTGATCGGGCCGGCGCAGGTCGCCGCGCGGCTGCTCGAGTTCGGCGCGATGCAGCGGCTGCACCCGCTCGCGACCGCGCGGCTGTCGATGGCCGCGCATCCGGTCGCGGTCGTGCTGCTGCTCGCGCTCGGCGCGCCGGCGGCGGCCGCGTTCGCGATCGTGCACGGTGCGGGGAACGGGCTGCTCACGATTGCGCGCGGCACGCTGCCGCTCGCGCTGTTCGGGCCGGGCGGCTACGGGGCGCGGCAGGGGCGGCTGGGGATGCCGGGTCGTGTCGCGCAGGCGCTCGCGCCCTGGCTGTTCGGCGTGTGCCTCGAGCGGTGGGGCGCGGGGGCGCTGTGGGTGACCGCGGCTTGCGGCGTCGCGGCGGTCGTGGCGCTCGCTACGCTGCGGGCGCCTGCGCCGCTCACCTCGGGAACAGCAGCGTGACCGACAGCCGCAGGCCCCAGCCCTGCGGGCCGCCCTCGGGCGACTCGGCCCAGTACCGGATCCCGGCCCCGAGGCTGACGAGTTGCCCGCCGATCTTCGTGACCTGCGTGGCGGTCAGGTTGATCGGCACCGACCACCGGCGGCGCTCCCAGTCGTAGGTGCTCTCGGTGTTCAGCGCGACGGTCAGCGCGTCGCGCGTCGTGTAGCTGACGAAGGGCTGCAGGAAGGTGGCGTCGACATCGGGCCGCGACCCGCCGCCGACGGACCACAGGTGGTTGGCCAGCGCGCCGTACGTCCAGCCCTGCGTCTGCCGCAACACGACCACCGTCGGACCCGCGCCCCACCGGCCGGCGCCGAGGGCGTCGTCGGTCGCCGTGGGCAGCAGGAACACCGGTCCGGCGCCCCAGATCCAGCCGCCCGGCCCGGGGGCGTTCGGCGACAGGAACAGGCTCTGCACGACGTCGCCGAGGCCCGACTGCCGGCCGCCCCCGGGCACGACGCCGGACTGCGTGGCGATCGGCACGATCGTGCGGGAGATCAGGTTCCAGTCGCGATTCAGCGCGATCGGCACCACGGGCTGGACGTTCAGCGTCCACTTGTCGCCGGTGCGGGTCACGCCGAGGTCCCGGTCGTGGTTCAGCTGCAGCGGCACGCTGATCAGCGCGGCGACCGGATTGGACAGCTGTTTCGCGAGCTCGGTGGTGTCCTGCGCGAACGCGGGTCCGCCGACGGATGCGCCGGCGAGGACGGTCGTGGCCGCGATCGCGACGGCCCGAGGCCCCGCGATCATCGCGCGCCCCGCGCCTGCAGCATCTCGGCGATCTCGCGGTAGCGCAGGTCGCGCGCGAGCTGCAGCGGCGAGCGCCCCTGGCGGTCGCCCAGCGAGGTGTCGGCCTTCGCGTCGAGCAGCGCGCGCACGCAGGCCTGGTGGCGCGGCCCGCCGTTGCCGAGCACGATCGCCTCGATCAGCGCGGTCCAGTGCAGCCGGTTCACGTGGTCGACGGGCGCGTCGGCGGCGATCAGGCGGCGCACGACGCCGTCGTGGCCGAGGTGCGCGGCGGCGATCAGCGCGGTGCCGTCGTACGGGCTGGTGACGAGCTTCGCGCTCGCGCCGAGCTCGAGCAGCAGCGCGAGCGTGGCCTCGTCGTCGGCGACCGACGCGATCGTCACCGCGTCGTAGCGCTGCGCATCGAGCGCGCCGAGGTCCGCGCCGGCCTTCGCGAGCGCGCGGATCGCGTCGGCGCGCTGCGCGAAGGCCGCGACGTGCAGCGGCGTGCGCCCGTTGCCGTCGCGGGCCTGCAGCGCGCCCGGGTCGGCCGCGGCGAGGCGCGCGAGCTCGGCGGCGTCGCCGCGGTGCGCCGCCGCGTGCAGCCCGCGGTAGGCGGCGGCCTCGTCGGGTGCGGGCGCGACCTGCGCGGCCGCGAGCGGCGACACGGCGAGCAGCGCCGCCGCGACGATCGGTGCGAGGCGCACGGCGGTGCTATTCGGGCTTCACGCCTGCGACGTCGATCAGCGCCTTCCAGCGCACGAG
>JBILTM010000237.1:0-7138 GCA_044371545.1 Burkholderiaceae bacterium | reverse complement strand
AGGCCGCCCGCAAGTCGGTCCGCGAGTTCTGCCGGACCTGACGCGACGTTAGTCGGCTGCCGGCGGCTTCGGCCGCTCGCGGTCCGGCGCCCAGCGCCGCTCCCCCGACTGCCTGCGCCGGTGCTCGGCACGCCGCGCCCGCGCGACCTTCGGGTCGACCGTCAGCGCCGGCAGCAGCTCGATCCGGTCCTGGTCGTGCAGGCGATCGCCGGGCGAGGCGAGCCGGCCGTGCACCGCGATGCCGAGGCCGTCGAGCGGCCCCTGCCCGTGCGGCCGGGGGCCGGCCGCCGCGATGCGTGCGGCGATGCCGGAGGCTTCGAGCGCGCAGGCGACGGTCGTGCCGGGCGCGACCGCGAGCGCCACGCGCAATGGCGGGTCAGCGCCGATCCAGACCACCTCGACCGCGATCGCGGCCGCGCCCTCAGCCATGGATCGCCTCGGCGCGGCGCACGAACGCGTCGACGAAGCTCGCCGCGATCTGGTCGAACACCGGCGACAGTGCGCGCGACAGCAGCGCGCCCGCGAACACGTAGTCGAGCCCGAACTCGACCTTGCACGCGTCGGCGCGCAGCGGCGTGAAGGTCCAGCCGCCGTCGAGCCTCGAGAACGGGCCGTCGCGCAGCCGCATCCGGATCGCGCGGTCGGGTTCGTGCAGGTTCTCGGTGGTGAACGACTGCTGCAGCCCGCGGAAGTCGATGCGGATCGTCGCGAGCATCCGCTCGGCGCTGCGCTCGTGCACCTGCGTGCCGCCGCACCACGGCAGGAACGCCGGGTAGTCCTCGACTCGCTCGACGAGGCCGAACATCAGGGGGGCGCCGTAGGGCACCAGCACGGATCTGTGGACCGACGGCATCGGGCGGCGCGCGGCGGGTCGCGCGGGAGGCGGCTGCTAGAATCGGCGGGATTCTACCGCCCTGCCGCGTGATACTGCCGGCCCCCAATGAGCATCGTCGACAACCGCAAGGCCTTCCACGACTTCTTCATCGAGGAGCGCTTCGAGGCGGGTCTGGTGCTCGAAGGCTGGGAAGTCAAGGCGATCCGCGCCGGGCGTGCCCATCTGAAGGAAGCGTACGTGATCGTGCGCGGCGCCGAGCTGTGGCTGCTCGGCGCGCACGTGACGCCGCTCACCGCGGCCTCGACCCACGTGAAGGCCGATCCCACGCGCACCCGCAAGCTGCTGCTGCACGCGGCCGAGACGGCGAAGCTGATCGGCAAGGTGGAGCGCGCCGGCTACACGCTCGTGCCGCTCGACATGCACTACAAGGGCGGTCGCATCAAGCTCGAGATCGGGCTGGCCAAGGGCAAGAAGCAGTACGACAAGCGGGCCACCGAACGCGAACGCGAGTGGCAGCGCGAGAAGCAGCGCCTGGTCAAGGGCGGAACGCGCGTCGCGGGGTGAGCGCCTCGCCGCCCCGGAGCGCGTCGTGAGGGTGCTGCTCGTCGAGGACGACGCCGCGCTCGGCGAGGGACTGGTCGCCGGGCTGCGGGCACTCGGCTTTGCCGCCGACCGCGTCGACCGCGGCGCGAGCGCGGACACCGCGCTCGGCCTGGCCCCCTACGACGCGATCGTGCTCGACCTCGGCCTGCCCGGCGGCGACGGCACAACCTGGCTCGATCGCTGGCGCGCGCGCGGCGAGACGGTCCCGGTGCTGATCCTCACGGCGCGCGACGCGGTCGACAGCCGGATTGGCGGACTCGACGCCGGCGCCGACGACTACGTCGTCAAGCCGATCGCCGTCGAGGAGCTCGCCGCGCGGCTGCGGGCGGTCGGGCGACGCGCGCGCGGCCGGCCCGAACCGACCTGGCGGCACGGTCCCCTCGCCTACCGGCCCGACGCGCGCGTGGCGACCTGGCACGGCACGCCGCTCGACCTCAGCCCGCGCGAGGCCGCGCTGCTGGAGGTGCTGCTCGCGAACCCGAGCAGGATCCTGTCCAAGCCCGCGCTGCTCGAGAAGCTCTACGACTGGGACCGCGACCCGGACAGCAACGCGCTCGAGGTCTTCGTGCACCACCTGCGCCGCAAGATCCACCCCGCGATCGTGCGCACGGTGCGTGGCGTCGGGTACGCGCTCGGCTCGGCCGAGGCGCTCGAGCGCAGGGGCGACGCGCCGTGACCCTGCAGCGCCGGCTGCTGCTGATGATCGTGCTGGTCGCGCCGCTGGTGTGGGCGGCGGCCGCCGCGGGCGCGTGGTGGCGCGCGCAGCACGAGATCGACGAGCTGTACGACACCGAGCTGGTGCGCCTCGCGCGGCAGGTGCTCGCGCTGCTGCCCCCGACGATGGAGGCGGCCGATCGCGCCGCGCGCTCGCCGCAGCCTCCGCGCGACCCCGGCGGCGCGGCCGAGCTGCGCACGCTGTCTGTGTCGGTGTGGATCGGCGAGCGGCGCGTGATGTCGGACACCGAGGGCGCGGCGCTGCCGTGGCGGGCCGGCGGCGACGGCTTCGTCGACCTGCAGGTCGACGGTGCGCCCTGGCGCGTCTATTACCTGAACGACCCGCTCGGCGGGCCGCGCAAGGTCGCGGTCGGCCAGGAGCTCGCCGAGCGCGCGGAGCTCGCCGAGGGGCTGCTGCTCGCGCAGCTCTGGCCATGGCTCGCGTCGCTGCCGGTGCTGCTCGTGGCGCTCGCGTTGGCGGTGCGCCGGGCGCTCGCGCCGATGCGGGCGCTGACGCGTGCGGTCGAGCGGCGCGACGTGGCGGACCTGCGTCCGGTCGGCCGCGAGGGCGTGCCGGTCGACCTGGTCCCGCTGGTCGGCGCGATCGATCGGCTGCTCGCGCGGCTGGACGCGGCGCTCCGCCAGGAGCGTCGCTTCACCGCGGACGCGGCGCACGAGCTGCGCACGCCGATCGCGACGGTGCGTGCGCACTGGGACGCGATGCGGCTCTCCACGTCGACCGAGGACCGCGACCGTGCGGCTGCGGGCGTGTCCGCGGGCATCGACCGGCTCGGCCACCTGGTGTCGCAGATGCTCGCGATGGCCCGCGCGGACGCGGCGCCGGCGTTGCCGGACCGCTCGGTCGACTGGCGCGCCGTCGTCGAGCAGGCGCTCGGCGACACCCTGCCCGCGATCGAGGCGCGCGACGCGAAGGTCGAGGTCGAGTGGCCGGCCGACGGCGTCGAGCCGATGCCGGTCGCGGGCGACCCGGGGCTGCTCGCATCGATGCTGCGCAACCTCGTCGACAATGCGGTGCGCTACGGCCCGCAGGGCGGACGCGTGCGGGTGACGCTCGGCGCCGACAGGATCGTCGTCGAGGACTCGGGGCCCGGGCTCGATGCGGAGGTGCGCACGCATCTCGGCGAACGCTTCCATCGCAGCGCGGGCGCCGTGCAGCCGGGCAGCGGTCTCGGCGTGTCGATCGTCGCGCGCGTGGCGGCGCTGCACGGGCTGGTGGTGGCCTTCGACGACCGTCGCTCGAGCGAGGGCGTCTCGGGCCTGCGGGTCACGGTTTCCCGCGCGACCGGCTGAGCCGGCCGCCGGGGTCGCGCCCGATCAGCGCACCTGCGCGCGCGCCCGCTCGAGCAGCACCTTCGCCTCGCCTCGCCGTCCGCTGTCGGCGAGCTCGCGGCCCGGCCGCGGCGGCGCCTTCAGTGCCCGCTCGAGGTACGGCAGCGCTTCCGCGGCGCGGTTCGATTCGACCAGGAACTCGCCGTAGAAGTAGTTCGGGTCGATGCCGTTCGGGTTGACCGCGAGCGCCTGCCTGAGCAGCGTCTGCGCCTTGTCGCGGTCGCCGAAGCCGACCGGCCACGACGGCACCTTGTAGTACAGCACGCCGAGGCTGTTGAACGCCGAGCCGTCGAGCGCGTCCGGGCGGATCTTGAGTGCGGACTCGTACAGTCCGCGCGCCTGCTTCGCGAGCGACAGGCCGCCCAGGCCGCCCTTCGCGCCGGCCCAGGAGCTGACGACGATGCCTTCCCAGATCAGCGGCTCGGCGCGTCCCGGGAAGGCGAGGCTCGCCGCGTGCGCACGGGCCGCGAGCGCCTCGTAGCGCTCGGCGCGCTGCGGCACCGGCGTCGCGTAGGCGATCGTCTCCCAGTCGCGCTGCAGCTCGGCCACGGCGTCGTCGACCGGGGCGGCCTGCAGCGCGCCCGCGGCGCAGAGCGCGAGCACGCCCGCGAGGTGTCGGATCGGACGCTTCATTCGGGGGTCTCCATCGGGGAGGTGGGCGCGACGACCGTCCGGCGGGTGGGTCCCCGCAAGGCGTCGCGGTGGGCGCGGAACGCGCCGTCGAGCCAGCCGGGCACCAGGCCGTTCAGACGGACGACGAGCGACTCGGGAAGACCGATCACGCGCTCGGCCGGGCCGCCGTCGATCATCGCGAGCGCCGCGGCCGCGACGCGTTCCGGCGGATCGACGCGCGTGCCGGTCGCACGGTTGTAGGCCTCGACGCGCGCGTCGTTGAAGCCGGTGCGGGTCGCGCGGGGCGCGAGGTATCGCACGCGCACCGGCCCGTCGGCGAGCTCGCGGCGCAGCGCTTCCGAGAAACCGTGCAGCCCGGCCTTCGCCGCACCATAGACCGAGAACCCCGGCAGCCCGAGGCGCCCGAGCGTCGAGCCGACGTTGAGCACCGTCGCGCGCGGCCGCTGCCGCAGCACCGGCAGCAACGCGCGGGTGAGCAGCACCGGCGCGACCAGGTCGGTCGCGATCACCGCCGCGACGTGCGCTTCGTCGAGCGTCTCGAGCGCGCCGAAGCTGGGGATCGCCGCGTTGTTGACCAGCACGTCGCAGCCACGCGCGGCGGCCGCGCGCACGATCGCCGCCCGGCCTTCCGGGCGGGTCACGTCGACCGCGAGCGCCTCGACCGTGCCCGGGGGCACCCCGCGCTCGAGCTCGCGGGCGAGCCGGCCGACCTCGTCGGCCGAGCGCGAGACCAGCACGACGCGGTCGCCGCGCGCGACCAGCGCCTGCGCGATCGCCCGGCCGATGCCGCCGGTCGCACCGGTCAGCACCACCGACGCGCTCATGCCGCCTCCCGTTCCGTCGCGACCGCCGACGCCGGCGCCGGTCGCGGCAGGCCGCGGAAGACGTCCGCATAGAGCCGGTAGAACATGCGGGCGCCGTGGACGACCGCCTCGCGGTCGGCCTCGTCGTCGAGCCGGTCGACGAGCTCGGCGTAGTGCGAGGTGTGCTCGACGTCGAGGGTCCCGTGCGAGCGCAGGTACCGGAACGCGCCGTCGGGCAGGCCGAGCCCCGACTGGATCCGGTCGGCCGCGGCGAGCGCGAGCGCGACGCTCGTGCCCTCGAGCACGTGGACCATCCCGAGGAACGACAGCGGGTGGCCGCGCGCGATCCCGTCGTACGCATAGGCGACCATCAGCTCGGTGGCCGGAGCCGGGCGTCCGACGCGCACGCGCGCCGGATCGCCCCCGGCGGCGCGGATGTCGTCGAGGATCCACTCGTCGTGGCCGAGCTCCTCCTCGACGTACTCGTCGAACGCGTCGCGCATCCACGCGAGCCGCGCAGGCAGCGCGTCGCGGCAGGCCTGCATCAGCGGGACGGTGTGGCTCACGTGGTGCCAGGCCTCGGTCAGGAACGCGAGGTAGCTCGGCACCGACACGTCGCCGCGCATCGCGTCGGCGATGATCGGTACCGCGTACAGCGCCGCCCGCTCGCGGGTGGTGTCGGCCAGCAGCCGGTCATGGAAGGACATCGTCGGAGCTCCGTCGGTAGGCGGCCGCGAGCGCGGCCCGGTGGAGGGATTCGATCGCGTCGCGCAGCGGCCGCCCGTTCGGCGTGGCCGTGCCCGAGGCGGCGTCGAGCGGCGCCGAGGCGAGGACCCACGGGCCGATGCGCGCGTAGTCCGGCAGCGCGGCGTTCGCCGCGTCGATCGCGTGCTGCACGGCCGCGGGCGGCAGTCCGGGGCGCGACGGCCAGACGACCGCGGACAGCACCGGCCGGCCGTCGCCGAGCACGACCGCACTGCCGATCGCGGGCTGCGACTGCAGCGCGGTCTCGACCCACTCGGGCGAGACGTTGCGGCCGAACGCGGTGATCAGCAGGTTGCGCCGTCGGCCCGACAGGTGCAGGAAGCCGTCGGCGTCGAGGTGGCCGAGGTCGCCGGTCGGCCACTCGGCGGACATCGCACCGGGCGCGTCGCCGAGGTAGCCGAGCATCGGCGTGCCGGACACGCGTACTTCGCCGTCCGCGGCGACGGTGATGCGCGCGTGCGGCAGCGGCCGGCCCGCGCTGCCCGGACGGTCTGCGCCCGGCAGGTTGAGCGTCTGCACCGAACCGCACTCGGTCAGGCCGTAGCCTTCGAACGCCGGCAGGCCGGTGGCGCGCGCCGCGGCGAGGGTCGCCGCGCCCACCGCCGCGCCGCCCACGGCGACGAACCGCGGTGCGGGAGCCGACCGGGGCCCCGAGGCCGCGCGGGCCGCGGCCCAGGCCCGCAGCATCTGCGGCAGCACGATCGCGCTGTCGGCGCGCCAGCGCTCGACCGCGGCCTGCAGCCGCATCGGGTCGAAGCGCGAGGAGCCGTGCAGGCCGACCTCGGCAAGCGGCGGCAGCACGACCGCCGCACCCGCGGCGAGCGGCGCGTACAGGCCCGCGACGTTTTCCAGCAGCACCGGCAGCGGCAGCGCGGCGAGGTGCCGCGCGACGCCGATCGGCGCGAGCGCCGCCGCGACGCCCTCGGCGACCCGGGCGAGCGCGTCTGCCGACAGGCAGGCGCCGCGGGGCCGTCCGGTGCTGCCGGACGTGAAGCTCACCTTGACCGTGCCGGGCGGCATCGGCACCGGCGACGCGGTGCGGCGCTGCAGCCGCAGCCCGGTGCCCGGCCACGGCGCGCCGTCGGCTTCGGATGCCACCGCGTCGACCCCGGCGGCGTCGAGCACGTGCGCGCATTGATCCGGGGTGAAGAACGCCGGCAGCGGAACGTGGACGACGCCCGCCGACCAGGCGGCGAGGTCGGCGATCGCCCAGTCCGGGCCGTTGTCGACGCGGGTCGCGAGCACGCGGATCCTGGCCTCGCGCAGCGCCGCGGCGGCCTGCTCGATCGCGTCGGCCGCGCGGGCGGCCGAACGCGCGCCGTCGTGTGCGATCAGCGTGTCGCGCGTCGGGTCGCCCCGGCGCAGCCAGTCGAGCGGCGTGCTCACCGCGCCCTCCGTGCCGCAACCCGCCGCAGGTTGGAGGCGACCTCGCCGG
>JBILTM010000236.1:0-7142 GCA_044371545.1 Burkholderiaceae bacterium | reverse complement strand
CGGGCGCCTTCGGGCGCCCGTGCCGTTTCCGGGCCCCGGCGGGCGCGAGCGGGCGCTGGCCGGGCGGTCAGGTCTGCCGCAGAATGGCGACCCACCCGAGCCCCCGCTCGTGCCAGGAGACCCGCGTGCATATCCGCATCCCGCCCCGCCACGACCCCGCGCCCTCGGAGATCACGCCGCAGCGGATCTGGACGCGCCGGCGCGAGCTCGTCGCCGCCGCCGTCGCCGCCGGGCTCGCGCCGGCCGCGTTCGCCCAGACCGGCAAGCCCGACATGAAGCTCGACGCGAAGCCCGGGCCGTTCGGCACGACCGAGAAGCCGACGCCCTACAAGGACGTCACGACCTACAACAACTTCTACGAGTTCGGCCTCGACAAGGACGACCCGGTGAAGAACGCGGGCCGGCTGCGCACGAAGCCGTGGACCGTCGCGGTCGAGGGCGAGGTCGCCAAGCCGAAGACCTTCGGCATCGACGAGCTCGCGAAGCTCGCGCCGATGGAGGAGCGCGTCTACCGGATGCGCTGCGTCGAGGGCTGGTCGATGGTGATCCCGTGGATCGGCTATCCGCTCGCCGAACTGATCAGGCGGGTCGAGCCGACCGGCAACGCGAAGTTCATCGAGTTCCACACGCTCGCGGACCCGAAGCAGATGCCGGGGCTGTCGTCGTCGGTGCTCTCGTGGCCGTACGTCGAGGGCCTGCGGATGGACGAGGCGAACCACCCGCTCACGCTGCTGACCTTCGGGCTGTACGGCGAGACGCTGCTCAACCAGAACGGCGCCCCGATCCGGATGGTCGTGCCCTGGAAGTACGGCTTCAAGAGCGGCAAGTCGATCGTGAAGATCCGCTTCGTCGAGAAGCAGCCGATCACCGCGTGGAACCGCGCGGCGCCGCAGGAGTACGGCTTCTACTCGAACGTGAACCCTAACGTCGACCATCCGCGCTGGTCGCAGGCGAGCGAGCGGCGCATCGGCGAGGACGGGTTCATGACGCGCAAGCGGCCGACGCTGATGCTCAACGGGTACGCCGACCAGGTCGGCGGGCTCTATGCGGCCATGGACCTCAAGCGCTTCTACTGACGCGATGACGGCGCCGCGCGCGGGGGCGGCCCCGGCCGCACGGCGCGGCGGCCCGCCGGCCTGGCTGCCGGGGCTGAAGGCGGCGCTCTTCGTCGCGGCGCTGCTGCCCCTGGCGCGGCTGGTGCTCGCCGGCACGCTCGACTGGTTCGGCGGGCTCGGCGCGAACCCGATCGAGCTGGTCACGCGTTCGACCGGCACCTGGACGCTGGTGCTGCTGGTCGCCTCGCTCGCGGTCACGCCGCTGCGCCGCGCGACCGGTCTCAACTGGCTGGTGCGGCTGCGGCGGATGCTCGGCCTTTTCGCGTTCTTCTACGCGGTGCTGCACTTCACCACCTACCTGTGGTTCGACCAGTGGTTCGACGTGCAGGCGATCGTCAAGGACGTGATCAAGCGGCCGTTCATCACGATGGGCGTCCTCGCGTTCGTGCTGATGATCCCGCTGGCCGCGACCTCGACCGACGCGATGGTGCGCCGGCTCGGGCGGCGCTGGTCGACGCTGCACCGGCTGGTCTACGCGGTCGCGGTCGCGGCGATCCTGCACTACTGGTGGCACAAGGCCGGCAAGAACGACTTCTCCGAGGTCGGCTGGTACGCGGCCGCGGTCGTGCTGCTGCTCGGATGGCGGGTGTTCGACCGGCTGAGGGCGCGACGAGCGCCGGTCGCGAGACGGCGGTGAGCGCCGAGGCGACGCCGCTCGCCGCGGTGCCGGTGCTGCGCACCGCGCGGCTCGTGCTGCGCGCGTTCACCGAGCGCGACCTCGACGCGTACGCGGCGATGTGCGCGGATGCCGAGGTGATGCGCCACATCGGCGCCGGCGGGCCGGTCGAGCGCGGCCTCGCTTGGCGGCAGATGGCGATGTTCGTCGGCGAGTGGACGCTGCACGGCTACGGCATGTGGGCGATCGAGACGCGCGAGGACGCGCGCCTCGTCGGCCGCGCGGGGTTCCTGCATCCGCCGGGCTGGCCCGAGGCGGAGCTCGGCTGGCTGCTCGCGCGCGACGCCTGGGGCCACGGCTACGCGAGCGAGGCGGTGCGCGCGGCGCGCGAGCACGGCCGCGCGCGGCTCGGGCTCGCCGCGCCGATCAGCCTGATCCGGCCGGACAACCTGCGCTCGATCGCACTCGCCGAGCGGCTGGGCGCGACGCTCGAGTCGCGGATCGCGCTGCTCGGCGGCGAGGCGTTCGTGTATCGGCACGCGCGCTGACCGGCGCGCGCCGCGCCCCACTCAGTCGCGAGGCAGCGTGCGCTCGTGCGCGAAGAGCTCCACCACGCGCTCGCGCTCGCGGACAAGGTGCGTGCGGGTGCCGTCGACCATCACCTCGGCGCCGCGCGGCCGCGTGTTGTAGTTCGAGCTCATCGCCATGCCGTAGGCGCCGGCCGAGCGGATCGCGAGCAGGTCGCCCTCGCGGACCGCGAGGCGGCGGTCGCGGCCGAGCCAGTCGCCCGACTCGCAGACCGGGCCGACGACGTCGTACACGTGCGCCTCGGCCGTCGGCGGCTCGACCTCGACGATGTCGTGCCAGGCCTCGTACATCGCCGGGCGCATCAGGTCGTTCATCGCCGCGTCGACGACCGCGAAGCGCTTGTCGCCGTTGGCCTTGAGCACCTCGACGCGCGTGAGCAGCACGCCCGCGTTGCCGACCATCGCGCGGCCGAACTCGAACAGGGTCTCCGGCGCCTCGCGGCCGCGGGCCGTCGCCCACGCGTCGATCCGCGCGAACATCGCGGCGAGCATCGCGCCGCGCGCGGGCGGCGTCTCGTCGCGGTACGCGATGCCGAGGCCGCCACCGAGGTCGAGGTGGCGGATCGCGATGCCTTCGGCCGCGAGCGCGTCGATCAGCTCGAGCAGCCGGTCGAGCGCGGCGAGGAACGGCGCGATCTCGGTGATCTGAGAGCCGATGTGGCAGTCGATGCCTTCGACGCGCAGCCCGGGCAGCGCGGCGGCCTGGCGGTACGCGGCGAGCGCGCGGTCGTGCGCGATGCCGAACTTGTTCTCGCGCAGGCCGGTCGAGATGTACGGATGCGTGCCGGCGTCGACGTCGGGGTTCACACGCAGCGACACCGGCGCGCGCACCCCCATCGCACGGGCGACCGCGTCGAGCCGCACGAGCTCGCTCTCGGACTCGACGTTGAAGCAGCGCACGCCGGCCGACAGCGCGGCGCGCATCTCCTCGGCGGTCTTGCCGACGCCGCTGAAGACGACCTTGGACGGATCGCCGCCGGCGGCGAGGACGCGCGCGGGCACGCCGCCCGAGACGATGTCGAAGCCCGCGCCGCGGCGCGCGAGCAGCTCGAGGATCGCGAGCGTGCTGTTGGCCTTGATCGCATAGCAGACGAGCGCGCGGCGGCCCTCGGTCGCGCGCGCGAACTCGTGCCACGCTTCCTCGATCGCGCCGCGCGAGTAGACCCAGACGGGCGTGCCGAAGCGCTCGGCGATCTCGGCGAGCGGGGCCTGCTCGGCGTGCAGGCGGCCGCCGATCGTGGGGAACCAGGACATCGGGACCTCGGGCAGTCGGGACGCGTCAGTCGGTGCGGCGGGCGGGGCGTTCGGTGTCGGCGGGCGCCGTGGACGTAGCCGACGTGCCGGACGCACCGGGCGCGGCCTCGGCGGGCGATCGCGCCGGCGGCAGCACCACGGTGCCGCTCGACGGCGTGCGCACGCGCGGCGCCGGCTCGGGCGGCGGCTTCGGCAGGTACAGCGGTCCGCGCTGGCCGCAGGCCGCGAGCAGCGAACCCGCTAGAATCGCAGCCACCGGGACGCGCGATCGGCGCGCGGCCCGGGCGATCACGCGAACGCGGGCGCGCAGCGCGCCGCCGGAGCCACCACCGACCATGAGGCCAGCATAGCATGAGCGATCCGGCGTTCCAGCGCGCCGCGGACGCGACCCTCGACGCGATCGAGGCCTCGCTCGAGCGCGCGGCCGACGACGGCCTCGACGTGGACGTCGAGCGGCAGGGCAACGTGATCACGCTGACCTTCGACGACGACTCGAAGATCGTCGTCAACAGCCACTCGGCCGCGCAGGAGATCTGGATCGCCGCGCGCGCGGGCGGCTTCCACTACCGGCAGCGCGACGGGCGCTGGGTCGACGGCCGCAGCGGCGACGAGCTGTGGGCCGCGCTGTCGCGGCTCGTCAGCCAGCAGGGCGGCTCGGCGGTCGTGCTCGCGGCGCGCTGAGCGGCGCGCCGCAGGGCGCCGGCGCGCGAGACGCGTGCGGCGTCGCCCGGATGCCTGCACGCCGCGTCGCGCTCATCCTTCGGGCGGCGCGTCCGGTGCGAGTCCGCGCCGCGCGAGCGCGAGCGCCTCGCGCAGCACGTCGAGGTCGCCGACGTGGTTCGCGAGCAGCAGCACCAGCCGGCAGTTGAGCGCGACGCTCGTCGCGTCGTCGAGGCCGCGGTGCGCGGCGATCAGCGCCTCGTAGAAGTCGTCGGGCCGCTCGAGCGCGGGCTCGACGTTCAGGCGGGGGCTCATCGTGAGGCTCCGGCGACGGCGGCCCCGGCGCGCGCGGACCCGGGCGACGACGCGGCCCCGGCGGCCGGCGCGCGGTGCATCGCGCGCGCGACCGCGTCGGCCATGCGCTCGCCGTCAGGCGCGCGCCATCGCGCGCAGACGTGCTGGTCGGGCCGCAGCAGGTAGGCGGTGCCGGGCCGCGCGTCGCAGCGCCGCGCGAGCAGCCCCTCGCGGTCGATCAGCACCTGCGCGGCGTCGGCGAGGCGGCGGGCGTCGAGCCGCTCGGCGAGCGGCACCGCGTGCCGCGACCCCGCGGGCAGCACGACCGAGACGCGCGGCACCGGCAGCCCGCGCCCCGCGCACGCCTCGCGCAGCGTCGCGACGCGCTCGGCCGTGGCCGCCGTGTCGCCGGCGTCGTCGAAGAGCAGCAGCTCGAAGCACCCGCCCGCTCGCTGCAGCCACCACGCGGGCTCACCGTCGACGGTCGCGAGCGGTGCGTCGACCGAGGGTGCGCCCGGGCGCATCGCGGGCGCGTCGAACGCGCCGGACGCGTCCTCGCAGCGCGAGTTGGCCGGGCTCGCGTCGAGCACCGCGGGCACCGACAGCCGGCCGCTGTTGACCAGCCGCCGCGCGAACGGCAGCGTCGCCGCGAGTTCGAGCGTCGCGTCGCGGAACGCGCGCGCGACCGGCGACTTGGGCGTGATGAAGTCGGTGCTGCGCGTCGAGTTCAGGATGTTCTCGTCGGCCGCGGCCTCGCGCTCTTGCGCCCAGTCGTCGAGCACCGCCTCGCCCGCCTCGCCGCGGACCACCGCGGCGAGGCGCCAGGCGAGCGCGTCGGCGTCCTGGATGCCGGAGTTCGCGCCGCGCGCGCCGAAGGGCGAGACCTGGTGCGCGGCGTCGCCGGCGAACAGCGTGCGGCCGTGGCGGAACGCATCCATCCGCCGGCACTGGAACGTGTAGACGCTGACCCACTCGAGCTCGAAGTCGCGCTCGCCGAGCATCGCGCGCAGCCGCGGCAGCACGCGCTCGGGCTTCTTCTCCTCCTCGGGGTCGGCGTCCCATCCGAGCTGGAAGTCGACGCGCCACACGTTGTCGGCCTGCCGGTGCAGCAGCACCGACTGGCCCGGGTGGAACGGCGGGTCGAACCAGAACCAGCGCTCGGTCGGATAGTCCGCCTTCATCGTCACGTCGGCGATCAGGAACCGGTCGCGGAACACCTGCCCCTTGCTCTCGAGGCCGAGCAGATGGCGCACCGGGCTCCTCGCGCCGTCGGCGACGACCAGCCAGTCGGCCTCGAGCCGGTAGACGCCGTCGGGTGTCTCGATCGAGAGCTCGACGCGGTCCTCGCGCGGCACGACCTTCGTGACCGTGTTGCGCCAGCGCAGGTCGACGCCCGGCAGCGCGGCGGCGCGCGCGACCAGCGCCTCCTCGAGGTGGTACTGCTGCAGGTTCACGAACGCGGGACGGCGGTGGCCGGACTCGGGCAGCAGGTCGAAGCCGTAGACCTCGCGATCGCGCAGGAACACGCGGCCGCGGCTCCAGCTGACGCCGCGCTCGACGATCGGCTGCGCGCAGCCGAGGCGGTCCAGGATCTCGAGCGAGCGCTTCGCGTAGCAGACCGCGCGCGAGCCGACGCTGACGGTCTGGTCCTCGTCGAGCAGCACGACCGGCTGGCCGTTGAGCGCGAGGTCGATCGCGGTGCACAGGCCGACCGGCCCTGCGCCGACGACGACGACCGGATGGCGGGCCGCCGCGCCCGGGCGCTGGTCCGCGCTGCGGCGGTAGCGGAAGGTGGGGTTGGCGTAGGTCTTCATCGCGCGGGGGTCTCCGCGGCGGTCCCGGAGCCGCCGAGCGTCGATTATCGCCGGCTCCGACCTTCGCCGGGCATGGCGGCTGCTACGTCTGGAGGTGCCCCACACACCACTCCAGGAGAACCCCCATGAACCTGCTCGTCTGGCTCGTCGTCGGCGGCGTGATCGGCTGGCTCGCCAGCATGATCATGCGCACCGACGCCCGACAGGGCGTCCTGCTGAACGTCGTCGTCGGCATCGTCGGCGCGATGCTCGGCGGCTGGCTGATCTCGCCGCTGCTCGGCGTCGGCACGATCAACCAGAGCAACTTCAGCCTCGGCGCGCTGGGGGTGTCCCTGGTGGGCGCGGTGATCCTGCTGGCGATCGTCAACCTGTTCCGCCGCGGCACGGTCCGCTGACGGTCCGCGGTGCCCTCGATGCGAGCCGCGCGAACGGCTCGCGGCGGCAGCTCCCGTTCCCCCGGCGCACCGGACGGGCACGCCCCTTGCCTGCGCGGATGAGTCGGACCGGGCGATCCGGACCGCACGAGGAGACACGACCATGAACGACCGCCGCATGCCCGACGCCCCGCTCCGACGGCCCAACGACCATCCCGAGCGACCGGTCCGGCCCGCCTCCGACCGCCCGGGGCGCGTGCGCACCGAGCACCCGCGCACGTGAGCCTGCCCGCTCTGCCGGGCGGGGCGCGGCTCCCGGTCGATGTGGTTCAATCGGGCGAGAACCACTCCGGCTGGCACGAGATGGCCTCGACCGATCCGGCGCCCCTCCGGATGACCCGCGACGAGTTCGCGTCGCTGGTCGCGCA
>JBILTM010000235.1:0-7229 GCA_044371545.1 Burkholderiaceae bacterium | reverse complement strand
AAGTTCGAGCGTACGAAGCCGCACGTGAACGTGGGCACGATCGGTCACGTGGACCATGGCAAGACGACGCTGACGGCGGCGATCACGACGGTGCTGTCGTCGAAGTTCGGCGGGGAGGCGAAGGCGTACGACCAGATCGACGCGGCGCCGGAGGAGAAGGCGCGCGGGATCACGATCAACACGGCGCACGTGGAGTACGAGACGAAGGCGCGGCACTACGCGCACGTGGACTGCCCCGGGCACGCGGACTACGTGAAGAACATGATCACGGGTGCGGCGCAGATGGACGGGGCGATCCTGGTGGTGTCGGCGGCCGACGGCCCGATGCCGCAGACGCGCGAGCACATCCTGCTGGCGAGGCAGGTGGGGGTGCCGTACATCATCGTGTTCATGAACAAGTGCGACATGGTCGACGACGCGGAGCTCTTGGAGCTCGTCGAGATGGAAGTGCGCGAGCTGCTGTCGAAGTACGAGTTCCCTGGCGACGACGTGCCGATCATCAAGGGCTCGGCGTTGAAGGCGCTCGAGGGCGACAAGGGCGAGCTGGGCGAGGGCGCGATCATGCAGCTGGCCGATGCGCTGGACAGCTACATCCCGACGCCGGAGCGTGCGATCGACGGGACGTTCCTGATGCCGATCGAGGACGTGTTCTCGATCTCGGGGCGGGGCACGGTGGTGACGGGCCGGATCGAGCGCGGGATCGTGAAGGTGGGCGAGGAGATCGAGATCGTGGGCATCAAGCCGACGATCAAGACGACCTGCACGGGCGTGGAGATGTTCAGGAAGCTGCTGGACCAGGGCCAGGCGGGCGACAACGTGGGCGTGCTGCTGCGTGGCACGAAGCGCGAGGAGGTCGAGCGCGGGCAGGTGCTGGCCAAGCCGAACTCGATCAAGCCGCACACGAAGTTCGAGTGCGAGGTGTACGTGCTGTCGAAGGACGAGGGCGGGCGTCACACGCCGTTCTTCAACAACTACCGGCCGCAGTTCTACTTCCGCACGACGGACGTGACGGGGAGCGTGAAGCTGCCCGAGGGCACGGAGATGGTGATGCCGGGCGACAACGTGAAGATGGAAGTCACGCTGATCGCGCCGATCGCGATGGAGCAGGGCCTGCGCTTCGCGATCCGCGAGGGCGGCCGCACCGTCGGTGCAGGCGTCGTCGCCAAGATCATCGAGTGAATTTGAAGGTTCCTAGGGGTATAGCTCAATTGGCAGAGCGGCGGTCTCCAAAACCGCAGGTTGGGGGTTCGATTCCCTCTGCCCCTGCCAGGTTCGATGATGTCCAATCAGCAGGTTGAAACGGTTTCCAGCGGCGCCGACCGTGCGAAGGTCGCGCTGGCGGTGCTCGCCGTCGTGGCGGGCATCGTCGGCTGGTACATGCTCGCGCAGCAGCCGCTGGTCGTGCGTCTGGCGTCGATCCTGGCGGGCATCGCGGCCGGTGCCGCGATCGCCTGGTTCTCCGGTCCCGGGCAGCGGTTCCTCGCGTTCGCGAAGGACTCCTGGTCCGAGACGAAGCGCGTCGTATGGCCCGAGAAGAAGGAGACGTGGATGGTCACCGCCTACGTCTTCGCATTCGTGGTCGTCATGGCGCTGTTCCTGTGGGTCGTCGACAAGAGCCTCGAGTGGGTGCTCTACGACCTGATCCTGGGATGGAAACGATGAGCAAGCGTTGGTACGTCGTGCATGCCTATTCGGGCATGGAGAAGAGCGTGGCCCGCGCGCTGCAGGACCGCGTCGAGCGTGCCGGCATGGCGGACCGGTTCGGCAAGATCCTCGTCCCGACCGAAGAGGTGGTCGAGATGCGGAACGGCCAGCGCACGATCTCCGAGCGCCGGTTCTTCCCCGGCTACGTGCTCGTCGAGATGGAGATGGACGACGACACCTGGCACCTGGTGAAGAACACCGCCAAGGTGACCGGTTTCGTCGGCGGCTCCGGGCACCGGCCGACCCCGATCTCCGAGAAGGAGGTCGACAAGATCATGAGCCAGATGCAGGAGGGCGTGGAGAAACCCAAGCCCAAGACCCTGTACGAGGTCGGCGAGATGGTCCGGGTCAAGGAAGGTCCGTTCACCGACTTCAACGGCAACGTCGAGGAAGTCAATTACGAGAAGAGCCGGGTGCGCGTGTCGGTGACCATCTTCGGTCGCGCGACGCCGGTCGAGCTCGAGTTCGGTCAGGTCGAGAAGCTGTAATGCCCGCGGGGCGCCGCATGCGCCCCGGTCCGGCGAGTCCGGACCGAACGCCGCGACGGTGCGCCCGTCCCGGCGCATGCGAAGAGGAGCCGAAGTAGCGCACCGCGCGAACCGGCGCTATCACTCACCCGTCAGGAGCCCCTCGTGGCCAAGAAGATCGTCGGTTTCATCAAGCTGCAGGTCCCTGCAGGCAAGGCCAACCCGTCGCCGCCCATCGGGCCGGCGCTGGGCCAGCGCGGCCTGAACATCATGGAGTTCTGCAAGGCGTTCAACGCGCAGACCCAGGGCATGGAGCCCGGCCTCCCGATCCCGGTGGTGATCACCGCGTTCGCGGACAAGTCGTTCACCTTCGTGATGAAGACGCCGCCGGCGACCATCCTCATCAAGAAGGCCGCGAAGATCGACAAGGGTTCGAAGACGCCGCACACGGACAAGGTCGGCAAGATCACCCGGGCGCAGGCGGAAGAGATCGCCAAGCTGAAGATGCCGGACCTGACCGCCTCGGACCTCGACGCCGCGGTCCGCACGATCGCGGGCTCGGCCCGCAGCATGGGCATCACGGTGGAGGGCCTCTGACCATGGCACGCCTGTCCAAGCGCACGAAGGCGCTCCGCGAGAAGGTGGATTCGCGCAAGCTGTACCCGGTCGTCGACGCGATCGCGCTCGTCAAGGAGTGCGCGGTCGCCAAGTTCGACGAGTCGATCGACGTCGCCGTCCAGCTCGGCGTCGATGCCAAGAAATCCGACCAGGTCGTCCGCGGCTCGGTCGTGCTGCCCGCCGGCACCGGCAAGTCGGTCCGCGTCGCGGTGTTCACGCAGGGCGCGAAGGCCGACGAGGCGCGCGCCGCCGGCGCCGACATCGTCGGCATGGAAGACCTGGCCGAGAAGGTCAAGGCCGGCCAGCTCGACTTCGACGTGGTGATCGCCTCGCCGGACGCGATGCGCGTCGTCGGCGGCCTGGGCCAGATCCTCGGCCCGCGCGGCCTGATGCCGAACCCGAAGGTCGGCACGGTGACGCCGGATGTGACCACCGCGGTCAAGAACGCGAAGGCCGGCCAGGTGCAGTACCGGACCGACAAGGCGGGCATCATCCACGCGACGATCGGCCGCGCGTCGTTCCAGCCGGACGCGCTGAAGACGAACCTCGCGGCGCTGATCGAGGCGCTGAACCGCGCCAAGCCGGCGAGCTCGAAGGGCATCTACCTGCGCAAGGTGGCGGTCTCGAGCACGATGGGCATCGGCGTGCGCGTCGACACTGCCAGCCTGGTCGCGCAAGCGGCCTGACGGCACGGAACGGACTTAGGAACTTTGGGCCGTCCGCCGCGAGGCGGGCGGGTCGTCAAAGACCGCAGGGGATGCGAGGGGTGAAGGCCCCGGGCGTCTTAATCGAGTGATCACCCTGCGCAGATGGCGGTCCCGGAGCGGGTTTTCGGCAGCAGCGGTCGGTGGGCCCGAGGGCTTTCCGGCAGGTGCGGCAGGGACTCACGAACGGTCGCCGTATCGACGACCGGCCAACCGGCCGGTCGTGGGGCGCCCCGGCTCTCGGGTCGGGTCGCCGAACTTGGTAGGAGCGAAGGACCGTGGGTCTCAATCGTGAAGAGAAGGCGGCAGTGATCGACGAGGTCGGCGCGCAGGTGGCGTCGGCCCAGGCGATCATCGTCGCCGAGTACCGTGGTCTGGAGGTGGGCTCGATCACCGCGCTGCGCAAGAAGGCGCGCGAGTCGGGCGTGTACCTGCGCGTGTTGAAGAACACGCTCGCGCGTCGCGCGGTCGCCGGGACGCCGTTCGAGGGGTTGTCCGACAAGCTCGTCGGTCCGCTCATCTACGGCATCTCGAAGGATCCGGTGTCGGCCGCGAAGGTGCTCGCGGATTTCGCCAAGACCAACGACAAGCTGGCTCTCAAGGCCGGCGCCATGCCGAACGCCGTTCTCGACCAGAACGGGGTGAAGGCGCTGGCGTCGATGCCGAGCCGCGAGGAGTTGCTGGCGCAGCTGATGGGCACCATGCAGGCACCGGTCGCCAAGTTCGTCCGCACGCTGAACGAGGTCCCGGGCAAGTTCGTCCGGACCGTCGCGGCACTGCGCGACGAGCGCGAGAAGGCCGGGGCCTGATCCGCCTCCACACGTACTGTCGAATCAACCGCATCTGTCGATCATCACTGGAAACAACATGGCACTGAACAAAGACGAACTCCTGGACGCGATCGCCGGCATGACCGTGCTCGAGCTGTCCGAGCTGATCAAGGCGATGGAAGAGAAGTTCGGCGTCTCCGCCGCCGCCGCCGCCGTCGCCGTGGCCGCCCCGGCCGCCGGTGGCGCCGCCGCGCCGGCCGCCGAAGAGAAGACCGAGTTCACCGTCGTCCTGCAGGCCGCCGGCGAGAAGAAGGTCGAGGTCATCAAGGTGGTCCGTGCGGCCACCGGCCTGGGCCTGAAGGAAGCCAAGGACCTGGTGGACGGCGCGCCGAAGCCCGTCAAGGAAGCGATCCCGAAGGCCGACGCCGAGGCGCTGCTCAAGCAGCTCACCGACGCCGGCGCGAAGGCCGAGATCAAGTAAGCCCGCAGCACCGAGAGACGAAGACGAACAGGCACTTGCCCCGTTCGCCACGGACGCCCGGTCGCCTCCCCCACCCGGGGGCGGTGCCGGGCTTTCGTGCCTTGTTCACCCCGCGGGGCTCGTGGCCCGTGCCGTCGGCGATCCGTCCGACGACCCGGCCCCCGATCTCTGCCTAAGGCTTTACCGGAGAGTCCATGGCCGCCCAGCCCTATTCGTTCACCGAGAAGAAGCGCATCCGCAAGTCCTTCGCCAAGCGACAGGTCGTGCAGGACGTGCCCTTCCTCCTCCAGACGCAGCTCGAGTCGTACGCCCAGTTCCTGCAGCTCGAGCGCTCGGTCGCCGACCGCAAGGACGAGGGCCTGCAGGCGGCGTTCACCTCGATCTTCCCGATCACCTCGCACAACCAGATGGCGCGGCTGGAGTTCGTCAGCTACGCGCTCGGCAACCCGGCCTTCGACGTCAAGGAGTGCCAGCAGCGCGGCCTGACGTTCTGCGCCCCGCTGCGCGCGCGCGTGCGCCTGGTCATCATGGACCGCGAGGCCGCCAAGCCGACGGTCAAGGAAGTGAAGGAGCAGGAGGTCTACATGGGCGAGATCCCGCTCATGACGACCAACGGCTCGTTCATCGTCAACGGCACCGAGCGCGTGATCGTCTCGCAGCTGCACCGCTCGCCCGGCGTGTTCTTCGAGCACGACCGCGGCAAGACCCACAGCTCGGGCAAGCTGCTGTTCTCGGCGCGGATCATCCCCTACCGCGGCTCGTGGCTCGACTACGAGTTCGACCCGAAGGACGTGCTGTACTTCCGCGTCGACCGCCGCCGCAAGATGCCGGTGACGATCCTGCTGAAGTCGATCGGCCTCACGCCCGAGCAGATCCTCGCCCACTTCTTCGTCTTCGACAATTTCCAGCTGATGCCGGAAGGCGCGCTGATGGAGCTGGTGCCCGACCGCATGCGCGGCGAGATCGCCCGCTTCGACATCGCGGACAAGGACGGCAAGGTCATCGTCGCCAAGGACAAGCGGATCAACGCCAAGCACATCCGCGAGATGGAGGCGGCGGGCCTGAAGCGGATCTCGGTGCCCGAGGACTACGTGCTCGGCCGCGTGCTCGCCACCAATGTCGTCGACCCCGAGACCGGCGAGATCGTCGCCAAGGCCAACGACGAGCTGACCGAGGACCTGCTGAAGAAGCTGCGGGTCGCGGCGGTCAAGGAGTTCAAGACGCTGTACACGAACGACCTCGACCAGGGGCCGTTCATGTCGCAGACGCTGCGCATCGACGACACCGCCGACCAGACGGCCGCGCGGATCGCGATCTACCGCATGATGCGCCCGGGCGAGCCGCCGACCGAGGAGGCCGTCGAGGCGCTCTTCAACCGGCTGTTCTACAGCGCGGACGCGTACGACCTGTCGAAGGTCGGCCGGATGAAGTTCAATCGTCGCGTCGGCCGCGACGAGCTGACCGGCCCGATGACGCTGACCAACGAGGACATCCTCGCGGTCATCAAGATCCTCGTGGACCTGCGCAACGGCAAGGGCGAGATCGACGACATCGACCACCTCGGCAACCGCCGGGTGCGCTGCGTCGGCGAGCTGGCCGAGAACCAGTTCCGCGCCGGCCTGGTGCGCGTCGAGCGCGCGGTGAAGGAGCGCCTCGGCCAGGCCGAGACCGAGAACCTGATGCCGCACGACCTGATCAACAGCAAGCCGATCAGCGCGGCCATCCGCGAGTTCTTCGGGTCGAGCCAGCTGTCGCAGTTCATGGACCAGACCAACCCGCTGTCGGAGATCACGCACAAGCGTCGCGTCTCCGCGCTGGGCCCGGGCGGCCTGACCCGCGAGCGCGCCGGCTTCGAGGTCCGCGACGTGCACCCGACCCACTACGGCCGCGTGTGCCCGATCGAGACGCCCGAGGGCCCGAACATCGGCCTGATCAACTCGCTCGCGCTCTATGCCCGTACCAACGAGTACGGCTTCCTCGAGACGCCTTATCGCAAGGTCGAGAACAGCCGCGTCACCGACGAGATCGTGTTCCTGTCGGCGATCGAAGAGAGCAAGTACACGATCGCCCAGGCGAACGCCGAACTGGCCACGGACGGCAAGTTCATCGACCAGATCATCTCGTGCCGGCAGCACAACGAATTCACGATGGCCGCGCCGGACAAGATCGAGTACATGGACGTCGCGCCGGCGCAGATCGTGTCGGTCGCCGCCTCGCTGATCCCGTTCCTCGAGCATGACGACGCCAACCGGGCGCTGATGGGCTCGAACATGCAGCGCCAGGCCGTGCCCTGCCTGCGTCCCGAGAAACCCCTGGTCGGCACCGGCATCGAGCGCACCGTCGCCGTCGACTCCGGTACCGCGGTGCAGGCGCTGCGCGGCGGCGTGGTCGACTACATCGACGCCAGCCGCATCGTCGTGCGCGTGAACGACAACGAGACCGGCGCCGGCGAAGTCGGCGTGGACATCTACAACCTGGTCAAGTA
>JBILTM010000057.1:0-24710 GCA_044371545.1 Burkholderiaceae bacterium | reverse complement strand
CGGGTCTGAAGCATCCGCTCGATCGCCGCGAGCTGGCGACGGTCGCGGGCGCCGACCAGCGTCACCGAGGTGCCGGGCCGGCCGGCGCGCGCGGTGCGGCCGATGCGGTGCACGTAGTCCTCGGGCTTCATCGGCAGGTCGAAATTGACCACGTGGCTGATGGTCGGCACGTCGATGCCGCGGGCGGCGACGTCGGTCGCGACCAGCACTCCGATGCGGCCCTGGCGCAGCTGGCGCACGACGCGGTCGCGCGCCGACTGCGGCATGTCGCCATGCAGCGCGGCCGCCTCGCGGCCGCCGTCGCGCAGCCGCATCGCGAGCTCGTCGGCGGCGACCTTGGTCGACGCGAACACGATCGCCTGCGCGACGTCGCCGCCGGACAGGATCGCGTCGAGCAGCGCGAGCTTGTGGCGCAGGTCGTCGACGTGGTGCACGCGCTGCGTGAGCTCGCCGGCGTCGACGCTGTCGCCCACCTCGATGCGACGCGGCGCGCGCGTGACGCGGGCGGCGACGCCTTCGATCCGCGCGTCGAGCGTGGCCGAGAACAGCACCGTCTGGCGCGTCTCGGGCAGGCGCGCGCAGATCGCTGCGATCTCGTCGATGAAGCCCATGTCGAGCATCCGGTCCGCCTCGTCGAGCACCAGCAGGCCGACGGCCGACAGGTCGACACGGCCGCGCTCCAGATGGTCGGCGAGCCGGCCAGGGGTCGCGACGACGAGGTCGACGCCTTCGGCGAGACGGCGCAGCTGCGGGCCGAACGGCGCGCCGCCGATCAGCGAGACGGTGCGCAGCCGGCGCAGGCCGCGGCCGTAGCGCAGCGCGGCCTGCTCGACCTGCATCGCGAGTTCGCGGGTCGGCGCGAGCACCAGCACGCGCGGCGCGCCGCGCGGGCCGGTCGAGGGCTCGGCGAGGCGCTCGAGCGCGGGCAGCAGGAACGCGGCGGTCTTGCCGCTGCCGGTCTGCGCGGACACGAGCAGATCGTGCCCTTCGCGCAGCACCGGGATCGTCGCGGTCTGCACCGGGGTCGGCGTCTCGTGGCCGAGCCTGATCAGCGTCTGGCGCAGGCCGATCGGCAGGCCGAGCGGCTCGAAGCCGTCGACGGGCGCCGGCACGGCATCCGCGGCGGCGTGGTGGAGGGCGACGTCGACGGCGGTCGCATCGATCGAAGGCGTGGAGATGGCGAGCACGGGCTCGCCTGCGGGGTCGCGGTACATGGCGCGCAGGTCCTGGTTCACCCGAAGCGTTCGGGCGGTTGGCGTACATCGGCGCCAACCGCGACCCTCGCTCGGGGGGCGCGCCCGCCGCTGCGACCCGGATGGACCGGGCGCTGACCCGTCGGACGGGCGCGGCGATGTCGGAGGCGATGGAAACGACGGGTCGTCCCGACACGCGGCAGGTTCACCGCGAGGCCGTACGACGCCGAATCAGCTATCATACCGCGAATCGTGTCCGGCCGTACGATGAGCCGGCCGCGAGGGTCGGTCGGCGCCGGGCGCGCGGCGCCTCAGCCGCCCCCGACGGGCGCCTCGGCGAGCCGCGCGCCGCCCTCGGTCGGCGTCAGGTGCACGCGCCGGCGGTGGAAGGCGGCGACCGACGCGTCGTGCGCGATGCTGACCACCGCCGCGTCGGGCAGCCGTTCGAGCAGCAGCGCGTAGAGCGCCGTGCCGGTCGCCTCGTCGAGCGCGGCGGTCGCCTCGTCGAGGAAGAGCCAGCGCGGCGCATTGAGCAGCGCACGCGCGAACGCGAGCCGCTGCTGCTCGCCAGGTGACAGGCGCCGGTCCCAGGCCGCCTCCTCGTCGAGCCGGTCGGCGAGCTGCGGCAGCCGGCAGTCGCGCAGCGCCCGCGCGATCGTCGCGTCGTCGAACGCGTCGGGTGCGGCCGGGTAGCTCACCGTCGCGCGCAGCGTGCCGATCGGCAGGTAGGGCCGCTGCGGCAGGAACAGCACGCCGCCGTCCGGCTGTTCGACGCGGCCGCTGCCGTAGGGCCAGATGCCCGCGAGCGCGCGGAACAGCGTGCTCTTGCCGCTGCCCGAGGGGCCGGTCACCAGCAGCCGCTCGCCCGGGGCGATCCCGAGCGACGCGCGCGCGACGATCGGCGCGCCGCGCGGCGTCTCGAGCGCGACCTCGCGCAGCGCCGGCGCGTCACCCGGCACCGCGTGCAGCAGCCGGCCCTGCGCGCCGCGCAGCTCGGCGAGCGCGTCGTCGAAGGTCAGCAGCCGGTCGGTGGTCGCCTTCCAGGTCGCGAGCTCCGCGTAGGCCGACACGAACCACGACAGCGACCCCTGCACCTGGCCGAACGCGTTCGAGATCTGCATCACGTCGCCGAGCTTCAGCGGCCCGTTGAAGTAGCGCGGCGCGGCGACCACGAACGGGAAGATCACCGCGAGCTGCCCGTAGAAGCTCTGCGCCCAGATCAGCCGCTTCTGCGCGCGCACCAGCGCCCAGTAGTTGGCGACGACGCGACCGAAGCGCTGCACGAGGCCGGCGCGCTCGGGCGGCTCGCCGTGGTACAGCGCGATGCTCTCGGCGTGCTCGCGCACGCGGATCAGCCCGTAGCGGAAATCGGCCTCGAATCGCTGCTGGGCGAAGTTCAGCCTGATCAGCGGCCGGCCGATCGCGTACGAGATCCAGCTGCCGACGAGCGCGTAGAGCAGCGCCACCCAGACCATGTAGCCCGGGATGGTCACCTCCGTGCCGAACAGCGCGAGCGTCAGCGGCCCGGAGACCACCCACAGGATCGCGACGAACGAGCCGAGCGTCACCAGCGAGTTCAAGAGGCCCATCGACAGCGACACCGTGTACTCGGTGAACATCCGGATGTCCTCGGCGATGCGCTGGTCGGGGTTGTCGGTGGCGGTGCCGCCGAGCTCGAGCCGGTAGTAGGCCCGGTGCGACAGCCAGCCGTCGACGTAGCGCTCGGTGAGCCAGGTGCGCCAGCGCAGCTCGAAGAGCTGCGTGAGGTAGAACTTGTAGACGGCGACCAGGATGAACGCGAACGCGAGCCCGGTGAATCGCCACAGCTGGCGCGTGAACTCCGCGTAGTCCTTGTTCTCGAGCGCGTTGAAGAAGTCGCGCTGGAAGGCGTTGATCAGCACGTCGACGTAGACGGTGACCAGGTTCAGCGCGACCACCGCGGCGAGCAGCCCGATCGCCTGCCAGCGCCGCTCGCTCGCGAAGTACGGCTTCACCAGGCCCCACGCGCGGCGCGCGAAGCGGCCCTCGGGCTTCTGCGCGGGCGCGACCGCGTCCTCGGGCGCACCGCCCGCGGCCGGGGACGTGGCGCTCATGTCGCCCGCGTCCGCTCGAGCCCTGCCCAGTCGAACTCGATGCCGTGCCCGGGGCGCGACGGCGCGAGCGCGAAGCCGTCGACGATCTCGAGCGGATGCGCGATGTAGCGCTCCAGGCCGAAGCCGTGCGCCTCGAGATACGAGCGGTTGGGCGCGGCCGCGAGCAGGTGCACGGTGACGTCGTGCGCGCCGTGCGAGGTCACCGGCAGGTTGAATGCCTCGGCGAGCGCCGCGACCTTCATGAACACCGACACGCCGCCGCAGTTGGTGACGTCGGGCTCGGGGTAGGTGACGCCGCCGGCCTCGATCATCTGGCGGAACTCCCACAGCGTGCGGAAGTTCTCGCCGGTCGCAACCGGCAGGCCGCCCTCGCGGACGATCCGCGCGTGGCCGGACACGTCGTCGGGGATCGTCGGCTCCTCGATCCAGGTCGGCGCATGCGGCTGCAGCGCGCGCGCCGCGGCGATCGCCTGGTCCGGCGTCCAGCGCATGTTCGCGTCGACCATCAGCGGGAAGTCGGCCCCGAGCCGCGCGCGCATCGCGGCGACGCGCTCGACGTCCTCCGACAGCCGCGGACGGCCGACCTTCATCTTGATCGCGCGGAAGCCCTTCGCGAGGTTGCCCTCGGTCTGCTCGAGCAGCGCGTCGAGCGTGAACATCAGGTCGATGCCGCCCGCATAGCACGGCACCCTCGGGTCGAAGCCGCCGAGGTGCCGCCACAGCGGCAGGCCGGCGCGCTTCGCGGCGAGGTCCCACAGCGCGATGTCGACCGCGGAGATCGCGAGCACCGCCGCGCCGCCGCGACCGCCGTAGTGCGTCGCCCACCACATCGCCTGCCAGGCCGCGGCGATGTCGGCCGCCTCGCGGCCGGCGAGCAGCGGCGCGAGGTCGCGCTCGACGGTCGCGTGCACCGCGACGCCGTTGACGCCGACGGTGTAGGTGTAGCCGACCCCCTCGGCGCCCTCGGCGTCGACGATCCGCACCGTGACCAGCTCGAAGTGGCTCATGTCGCCGTGCGTGCTGTCCGACAGCACGACGGGCAGGGCGATCCGGTACAGGTCGGTGCGGACGGACGCGATCGCGGGCATCGGGGGGCTCCTGCGGACGGGGAACGGCGGAGGGTCCACAGCGTAACCGAAGGCCTGGCCGCAGGTTGTCCGCCGGCCGCGCAGCCGGTACGCTGCGCCGACACGACGCCGCCGCGGCTCGCGGACGGCCCGGACACAGGGGAGTGATGGATGGAGCGCAGACGTTTCGCGGCGGGGGGCCTCGCCGCGCTCGCCGCGGCCGCGCTGCCGGGCGCGCGGATCGCGCAGGCCCAGGCGCTCGGCACCTTGAAGATGCTGATCCCGGCGAACCCGGGCGGCGGCTGGGACCAGACCGGCCGAGCCCTCGGGGCGGCGATGCAGGCCGCGAAGGCGGTGCAGTCGGTCCAGTTCGACAACAAGGGCGGCGCCGCCGGCACGATCGGCCTCGCGCAGTTCGTCAACGCGGCCAAGGGCGATCCGCACGTGCTGATGGTCGCCGGCATGGTGATGGTCGGCGGCATCGCGCTCAACAAGTCGCCGGTGGACCTGTCGATGGTCACGCCGATCGCGCGTCTGACCACCGAGTACGAGGTGATCGTCGTGCCCGCGGCCTCGCCGCACAAGACGATCGGCGACCTCGCGAAGGCGTTCAAGGCGGAGCCCGGCAAGGTCTCGTGGGGCGGCGGCTCCGCGGGCGGCACCGACCACATCCTGGTCGGACTGTTCGCGAAGGCGGTCGGCGGCGACGCGACGAAGATCAACTACGTGCCCTTCAAGGGCGGCGGCGAGGCGATCGCCTCGATCATCGGCGGGCACGTCGCGGCCGGCGTCTCCGGGCTCGGCGAGTTCGCCGAGCAGATCAGGTCGGGCCGCATGCGCGCGCTAGCGGTGTCGGGGCCGAAGGCGATCGACGGCATCGCGTCGCTGAAGGAGCAGGGCATCGACGTCGAGCTCGGCAACTGGCGCGGCGTGTTCGCGGCGCCCGGCATCACGCCCGCGCAGCGCGACGCGCTGATCGCCGCGGTCAAGGCCGGCGTCGACGGACCGGCGTGGAAGGACGCGCTGCAGAGGTACGGCTGGGACGGCGCGTGGCTGGCTGGCGACGAGTACCGGCGCTTCCTCGACACCGACACCAAGCGGATCACCGCGATCATCGACTCGCTGGGCCTGCGCCGGTGAACGCCGCGGCGCCGCGGCTCCGGCGCGGCCCCCGCCCCGCCGAGCTCGCGGTCTCGCTCGGCGTGATCGCGCTCGGGCTCGTCGCCGCCTGGGTCGCGGCCTCGCTGCCCGAGGCCGGCGGCTACGCGCGCATCGGGCCGAACCTCGTGCCCAAGGGCGTGGCCGGCGCGCTCGTCGTGCTCGGGCTGTGGCTGCTCGCCGAAGCCTTCACCGGCGGCTGGCGCGCCGCGCAGCCCGAGGAGCCGGCCGAGCGCGGCGAGCACGCGTTCGTGCCGGCCGCGTTCGCCTGGGTCGCCGCCGGCCTGGTCGCGCAGATGGCGCTGATCCACACCGCGGGCTTCCCGCTCGCGGCCGCGGTGCTGTTCGCGTTCGTCGCGCGCGGCTTCGGCAGCGTGCGATGGCTGCGCGACGCGGGCATCGGGCTCGCGATCGGCGTCGGCGCGTTCCTGTTCTTCGTGCGCTTGCTGAACGTCAACCTGCCGGCGGGCTGGCTGCTGCCGGTGCTCGGCGCCGCGGGGACCTGATGGACACCTTCGCCGCGCTCGCCTCGGGCTTCGGGGTCGCGCTGCAGCCGGGCAACCTGCTGTGGGGACTGATCGGCGTCACGCTCGGCACCGCGGTCGGCGTGCTGCCGGGCGTCGGACCCGCGCTCACGGTCGCGATGCTGCTGCCGCTGACGGTGAAGCTCGAACCGACCGGCGCGCTGATCATGTTCGCCGGCATCTACTACGGCGCGATGTACGGCGGCTCGACGACGACGATCCTGCTGAACACGCCCGGCGAGTCGGCCTCGATCGCCACCGCGCTCGAGGGCAACCGGATGGCGCGCGCGGGCCGCGCCGGCCCGGCGCTCGCGACCTCGGCGATCGGCTCGTTCGTGGCCGGCTCGATCGCGACGCTGCTGCTCACGCTGCTCGCGCCCTGGGTCGTCGAGCTCGCGCTGAAGTTCGGCCCGGCCGAGTACTTCGCGCTGATGGTGTTCGCCTTCGTCACCGTCGCCGCGGTGCTCGGCAGCTCGACGGTGCGCGGGCTCACCTCGCTCTTCGTCGGCCTGCTGCTCGGGCTGGTCGGCATCGACGAGGCGACCGGGCAGATGCGCTTCACCTTCGGCGTGCCGGAGCTGCTCGACGGCATCGACGTCGTCGTGCTCGCGGTCGGCCTCTTCGCGGTCGGCGAGACGCTGTACGTCGCCGCCTACCAGAGTCGCCTCGACGAGCGCCTCGAGCGGATCTCCGGCTCGCTCCGGATGAGCCGCGACGACTGGCGCCGCTCGTGGCCGGCGTGGCTGCGCGCGACCTTCATCGGGTTTCCGTTCGGCACGATCCCGGCCGGCGGCGCCGAGATCCCGACCTTCCTGTCGTACGCGCTCGAGAAGAAGCTCTCCAGGCACCCCGAGGAGTTCGGCCACGGCGCGATCGAGGGCGTGGCCGGCCCCGAGGCCGCGAACAACGCGTCGTCGACCGGCGTGCTGGTGCCGCTGCTGGCGCTCGGCATCCCGACCTCGGCGACCGCGGCGATCCTGCTGGCCGCCTTCCAGAGCTACGGCATCCAGCCGGGCCCGCTGCTCTTCCAGACGCAGGGCGCGCTGGTCTGGGGGCTGATCGCGAGCCTGTACGTCGGCAACGTGCTGCTGCTGGTGCTGAACCTGCCGCTGATCGGCCTGTGGGTGAAGGTGCTGTCGATCCCGAAGCCGCAGCTCTACGCGGGGATCCTCGTGTTCGCGACGCTCGGCGCGTACTCGCTGCACCAGTCGGTGGTCGACCTCGCGACGCTCCTCGTGTTCGGGCTGCTCGGCTTCGCGATGCGCCGCTTCGGTTTCCCGGTCGCACCCGCGGTGATCGGGCTGATCCTCGGGCCGCTCGCGGAGGCGCAGTTCCGGCGCGCGCTGTCGATCAGCCAGGGCGACGCCTCGGTGTTCCTCGCCTCGCCGATCTCGGCGGGGCTGCTCGCGGTGACCGCGGTGCTCGCGATCGGGCCGCTCGCCTGGCGGCTGCTCGCGCGCCGCCGGGCCTGACGCGGCCCGCGACGCTCAGGGCTCGTCGATCTCGACCGGCGTCGGGTCGGGCAGCTTCGCGACCAGCAGCTTGTCGACGCGGTTGCGGTCCATGTCGACGACCTCGAAGCGAAAGCCCGAGGCCTCGAAGTGGTCCGCGACCGTCGGGATGCGGCCCAGGCGGTGCATCGCGAACCCGCCGACGGTGTGGAAGCCGCGCTCGTCCTCGTCCGACAGATCGTCGATCTCGAGCACCTGCTTCAACCGCTCGATGCCGACCGAGCCGTCGACCAGCCACGAGCCGTCCTCCCGGCGGACCACGTCGGTGTCGCCGGCGTCGTCGGGCTCGGGCAGGTCGCCGACGATCGAGGTCAGCACGTCGGTCAGCGACACCAGGCCCTGCAGGTCGCCGTACTCGTCGACGATCAGCCCGAACTGCACGCGCTCCTTGCGGAAGCTCTCGAGCAGCTGCGTCGTGCTGATCGTCTCCGGCACGAACAGCGGCGGCGTCAGGTAGGGCTCGACCGAGAACGCATCGCCGCGCAGCACCGGCTTGAGCAGGTCGCCGATCTTCAGCACGCCGAGGATGTGCTCCAGGCCGCCGCGGCAGACGATCACGCGCGAGTGCGGGCTCTCGGCGATCTTGCCGCGGATCTCGTTCTCGCCCTCTTCGAGGTCGATCGCGTAGATGTCCATGCGCGGCGTCATGATCGCGCCGACCCTTTGGTCGTCGAGCCGCAGCACGTTCGAGACGATCGCCTGCTCGCTCTCGTGGAAGACACCGGCCTCGGCGCCCTGCTCCATCAGCACCTTGATCTCGTCGTCGGTGACCGGCGGCTCGTCGGTACGGCGCGCGCCGAGCAGGCGCAGCAGCAGGTTGCTCGACGAGGACAGCAGCATCACCATCGGCCGCGCGATGCCCGACAGCCAGACCATCGGCCGCGCGACCACCGAGGCGATCCGCTCGGGCGCGAGGAGCGCGAGGCGCTTGGGCACCAGCTCGCCGATCACCACCGACAGGTAGGTGATGATCACCACGACCAGCGCGACCGAGAAGCCCTTCGCGTAGGGCGCGAGCCACTCGGACTGCGACAGCCACGCGGCGATCGACGATGCGAGCAGGCCCTCGCCGACGACACCGCTCAGGATGCCGATCGTCGTGATGCCGACCTGGATCGTCGACAGGAAGGCCGACGGCTCCTCGTTCAGCGCCATCGCGGACTTCGCACCGGGAAAGCCGTCATCGGCCATCCGCTGCAGCCGGGCCTTGCGGGACGAGACCACGGCCATCTCCGACATCGCGAACACCGCGTTCAGCAGGATGAGGAGCAGCAGCAGGAGTACGTCCATCGAGGTCGTGGAAAGCCCGGATCTCCGCAGGATAGCATCGCGCCCCCGCCGGACCCGCCGGACAGGGTTGATTGACCTGTGTCAACACCGCCTCCGGGGTCGCGTGACACCCTGCCGTCAACCCAGAACCGGGGGTCGCGCCTTCCCTCCTCACGATGCACCTCGATCTCGAACGAGCCCGCGGAACGCCGAACCCGACCGAGCCTGGCGCCGAGGGCGGGCCGCGCCGAGCGGTCCGCCTGATGAGCCACCTCGCCCTGTTCGAGGGCGTGCTGTCCGACGGCGACGTCGGTCCGTTCGGCGACGCGAGCGTGGGCACCGTGCCCGCGGGCACCGTGCTGTTCGAGGCGGGTCAACCTGCCGAGACGCTCTACGTCGTCATCCTCGGCAAGGTCAGGCTGATGCTGGGGCAGGGCCCCGGGGCGCGCGTGCTGGGGGTGATGACCCGCGGCGACACCATCGGCATGGCCGCCCTGCTGCGCGGCGACCTGTACCCGGTCACCGCGGTCGCCGCCGAGGCGTCGACGCTGGTCGCGCTGCCCGCGCCCTGCATCCAGCGCGCGATCGCCGAGCACCCGTCGATCGCCGCGCGGCTGATCGGCGACATGGGCGCCAAGCTCGCGCGCTTCGTGCGCGACATCGGCGGCTTCACGCAGCGCAACGCCCGGGCCCGCGTCGCGCGGATGCTGCTCGACCTGAGCCGCGAGGCGGCCGACGCCGCCTGCGAGATCGCGTTCACCGAGCCCAAGCGCACGATCGCGTCGCGGCTGGCGATGACGCCCGAGACACTGTCGCGCGAGCTGCACGCGCTGGCCGAGCTCGGCACGATCGAGTCGCGGCGCACGCGGTTCCGCGTGCTGGACGCGGCCGCCCTCGCGAATGCTGCCGAGGACCGCGGCGCGCCCGCGGCAGGCGAGCGGTGAGCACCGCGCCGATCGCCGCCGCCGAAGCGTCGCGGGCCCCCGTCGCGCCGGGCACACCGGCGGTCGCGATGCCGGCCGCGTCGGCCGCGCTGCTCGCCGCCTCGGGCCTGCCGCCGCTGCGGCTCGCCGGCCGCGCGGTGCTGCCGATCGTGCAGGGCGGCATGGGCGTGGGCGTGTCGGCGCACCGGCTCGCCGGCGCGGTCGCCGCGCAGGGCGGCGTCGGCACGATCGCCTCGGTCGACCTGCGCCGCCACCATCCGGACCTGATGGCGGCGACCGGCCACCTGCCCGCCGCCGAGGCCGGCCCCCGGATCGATGCGGCGAACCTCGTCGCGCTCGACCGCGAGCTGCGCGCCGCGCGCGCGGCGGCCGGCGGCCACGGCCTGATCGCGGTCAACGTGATGCGCGCGGTCACCGCCTACCCCGACTACGTACGCCAGGCCTGCGAGAGCGGCGCCGACGCGATCGTGATGGGCGCGGGCCTGCCGCTCGACCTGCCCGAGCTCGCGGCGGACCATCCGAAGGTCGCGCTGGTGCCGATCCTGTCGGACCTGCGCGGCATCCAGCTCGTGGTGCGCAAGTGGATGCGCAAGGGCCGGCTGCCCGACGCGATCGTCGTCGAGCACCCGCGCCACGCGGGCGGCCACCTCGGCGCGACGCGCCTCGAGGAGCTCGACGACGCGCGCTTCGAGTTCGCGACGGTGATCCCGCGGGCGCGGGCCTTCTTCGCGGAACTCGGCCTCGCCCCCGACGCGATCCCGCTGATCCCGGCCGGCGGCATCGACTCGCATGCCCGCGTGCGCGAGCTGCTCGGGCTGGGTGCGGCCGCGGTGCAGCTGGGCACGGCCTTCGCGGTCACCGAGGAGGGCGATGCGCACCGAGCGTTCAAGGCGGTGCTCGCCGGCGCCGGGCCCGGCGAGATCGTCGAGTTCATGAGCGTCGCCGGGCTGCCCGCGCGTGCGGTCGCGACGCCCTGGCTGCTCAGGCATCTCGCGGCCCAGCCGCGCAAGGCCGAGCTCGCGCGCGCGAAGGCCCGCTGCGTGATGGCTTTCGACTGCCTGATCCAGTGCGGGCTGCGCGACGGCATCGGCCGCTTCGGGCAGTTCTGCATCGACCGGCAGCTCGCGGCCGCGGTCCACGGCGACGTGCGCACCGGCCTCTTCTTCCGCGGCGCCGGGCGGCTGCCCTTCGGCGACCGCATCCGGCCGGTCGGCGAGCTGGTGCGGCTGCTGCTCGGCGAGGCGCCCGCGCCGACCTGAGCGCGCCTCAGGGCCGAGGCCCGCCATCGCCCGCGCAGTCCTGCGGGCACTCGTCGCCGGTCTCGACCTGCAGCGTCACGTGCTCGATGCCGAAACGCGTGCGCAGCGAGTCGCGCGCATCCAGCAGGAAGCGGTCCCCGGGATGACCGCCGGGCATCCGCAGGTGGGCGCTGAGCGCCGCGCCCGCGCTGCCCAGCGGCCAGACGTGCAGGTCGTGCAGGTCGGTGACGCCGGGCAGTCCGCGCAGGTGGTGTCCGACCTCGGTCGGGTCGATCGCCTCGGGCACCGCGTCCATCGACAGCGCGAGGGACTGGCGTGCGAGCGACCATGCGCTCCAGCCGACCAGCGCGGCGATCGCGAGGCTGATCGCCGGGTCGAGCCGCAGCCAGCCGGTCGCGGCGACGAGCAGCCCGCCGACCACGACGCCGGCCGACACCGCGGCGTCCGCGACCATGTGCAGGTAGGCGCCGCGGACGTTGATGTCGTCGTGCCGGCCCCGGGCGAGCAGCCACGCGGTCAGCCCGTTGACCACGATGCCCGCCGCCGCGACGCCGACGACGACGCCGGTGTCGACCGGCGCCGGCGCGCCCAGCCGGTGCACCGCCTCCCACGCGATGGCACCCACCGCGATGAGGAGCAGCACCGCGTTCACCAGCGCCGCGAGCAGCGCGGCGCGCCGCCAGCCCCAGGTGTAGCGCGCGCTGGGCGCACGGCGCGCCGCCCACGCACCCGCCCAGGCCAGCGCGAGGCCGAGCACGTCGCCGAGGTTGTGGCCCGCGTCGGACAGCAGCGCGAGCGAGCCCGCGCGCCATCCGGCCCAGGCTTCGAGCGCCACGAAGGCCGCGTTGATCGCCAGGCCGAACGCGAACACGCGCTCGTGGCCGCGCTCGGGAGCGTGCGCGTGGGAGTGGCCGGGCCCGTGGGCGTGCGAATGGCCATGGCCGTGCGCGCGGTCGTCGGCGTGGTGGTGCGCATGGCCGTCCCCGTGATCGTGCACGCCGCCGTGGGCGTGCCCGTGATCGTGAGGTTGCCCGTGATCATGAGGGTGCGGGTGCCCGGAGCCGAGTCCGCGTTCGTCCCCGGGAGCCGGAGGATGCGCCATGGGGGCCGATTATCCCCGCCCGCGCCGCCGTCGCGCCGGAGACCCGACCGTCGAGGCGGTCGGCATGCTTTGGCTTAGACTGCCCGGCGATGCGGCTCCAGGTCCTTCTCCTCGCGCTGGCCCATATCGCGGTGTTCGTCGCGGTGACCCTGCGCGTGCTCGCCCGCCGCAATCCGCCGGGCGTGTCGATGGCCTGGATCCTGCTGGTGCTGCTGGTGCCGGTCGGTGGCCTGGTGCTCTACGTGATGATCGGCGAGCGCCGGCTCGGCCGGCGCTGGATCGAGCGGGCCGAGGCCGAGCGCGCGGCGATCGCCCGGCGCTTCGAGCGGCTGGCGGCCGACGCGGTGCTCGATCCGGCGGACATCGGCCCGGTCGGCGAGCCGGTCGCGCGGCTCGCGCAGTCGCTCGGCGCGATCCCGGTGATGCGCGGCCACCACGTCGAGCTGCTCGCCGACGGCGACCTGATCCTGCGCACGCTGATCGACGATGTCGACGCGTGCCGCGAGCGCTGCTCGCTCGAGTTCTACATCTGGCACGAGGGCGGCCTGGTCGATGACCTGGTCGCCGCGCTGATCCGCGCCGTGAAACGCGGCGTGCGGGTCACCGCGCTGATGGACGGCCTGGGCAGCCGCCCGTTCGTCGAGCGCGGCCGGGCGATCGCGTCGATGCGCGCGGCCGGCATCGAGGTGGTCGTCGTGCTGCCGGTGAGCGCCCTGCGGATGGCGGTCGCGCGGGCCGACCTGCGCAACCACCGCAAGATCGCGGTCTTCGACGACCGCGTCGCCTGGACCGGCAGCTTCAACCTCGCCGACCCGCGCCACTTCAAGCGCGACGCCGGCGTCGGCCAGTGGGTCGACGCGATGGTCCGCATCCAGGGGCCGAGCAGCCTGGTGCTCGGCGCGCTGTCGAACGCGATGGCGGTCCTGCAGGCGGGGCCGCGACTGCGCGACGAGCGCGAGGCCGAGCGCGGCGCGGTCGCGGGGCCGGTCGCGCTGCAGGCCTACCCGTCCGGGCCGGGCTTCGCCTTCCAGCACGTCGAGTCGGTGATCCTCACCGCGATCTACGCGGCGCGCCGCGAGCTGATCCTGACGACGCCGTACTTCGCGCCGGGCGAGTCGGTGGTGACCGCGCTGCGCTCGGCCGCGCGTCGCGGCGTCGACGTGGTGCTGCTGCTGCCCTGGCAGTGCGACTCGAGGACGGTGCAGTGGGCGAGCGCGTCCTACTACGACGAGCTGCTGTCGGCCGGCGTCAAGATCGAGCGTTTCCACGGCGGGCTGCTGCACACGAAGAGCATGGTCATCGACCGCGAGCTGTCGGTGTTCGGCACGGTCAACTTCGACCTGCGCAGCTTTCACCTGAACTTCGAGCTGTCGATGCTGATCTACGACCGGCCGTTCGCCGAGTCGCTGCTCGCGCTGCAGCGGCGCTACCTCGAGGACTGCGAGCCGCTGCAGCTCGACGCGTGGCGCGCGCGGCCCTTCTGGCGCCGCATGGTCGAGAACGCGGCGCAGCTCGCCTCGCCGGTGCTCTGACCCGCCGGCTCAGCCGCGCCCGGCGAGCGTCGCGTAGACGCGCGCGAGCTCGGCCGGCAGCGCCGGCACGTCGTCGATGACCAGGTAGCGCCGCGGCGGGCACATCCGGCGCAGGTAGTCGTGGCCCGCCGGGTCGACGGTCACGCAGAAGGTCCGCGTGCCGGTGGCCTCGACGTCGCGCAGCGCGCGCGCCGTGTCCTGGATGCCGTACTCCTCGTCGAGCCGGTCGGGGCCGTAGTCGGTGTCCTGCGGATAGCCGTCCGACACGACCACGAGCAGCCGGAGCGACGCGGGCTGGCGCGCGAGCTTCGCCGCCGCGTGGCGGATCGCCGCGCCCATCCGGGTCGAGCCGCGCGGCTCGATCGCCGCGAGCGCGGCCCAGCTCGAGCGCGACGGCGGGTCGGCGAAGTCCTTGGCGACGTGGAACTCCACGTCGTCGCGGCCGTTGCCCGAGAAGCCGTACACCGCGCACGCGTCGCCGAGCGTCGCGAGCGCGTCGGCCATCAGCGCGAGCGCGTCCTTCTCCACGTCGACGACGCGCCGGCGCGGCGCGCGCGAGCGCGGCTCCGGCTCGGGGTCGTCGTCGTACGCGCCGTACAGCAGCGCGCCGCTGTCCACCCACGACGCGGCCCGCGACGCGGCTTCGGCGCGGGCGGGCGGGTCGGGGTCGGGCAGCGCGACCGCGGTCGACGCGCTCATGTCGACGAGGAACGCGGCAGCGACGTCGCGCACCGCCGGATCGCGGCGCACGTAGGCGCGCTCGTCGGACGCGCGGCCGGCGCGCCGATCGACGACCGCCTCGACGAGCCCGTCGAGGTCCAGCTCGTCGCCGTCGCCGACGCGGCGCGCGGCCGTGCGGCCGGTCGGCCGCATCCGCGCGAAGCGCTCGCGTATCGAGCGTGCGAGCTCCGGGTGGCGCCGCCGCACGTCGTCGACGAAGGCGGTGTCGGTGCCGCGCAGGCGCCGCTCGTGCACGCGGCACCAGCCGCGCAGCCACCGGCCCGACAGGTAGTCCCACTCGTCGTGGAGCACGCCGCCCGGCGGCGGTTTCACCGGCGCACGCGTCGCGGCGGCCCGCCTCGGGCGCGGCGCGTCGTCCCGGGGCCGTTCGTCGCGTCCGGGCGGCTCCGCGGCGCCCACGACCTGCGGCGCCTCGCCGCGCCCGATGCGTGCGCTCGCGTCGCCGCCAGAGACCGCGACCGGTGCGCCGTCGCCGTCCTCGCCGGCGGGTCGAGCGTCGCCCGCGTCGCCGTCGCGTCGGCCGCCCGCGCCGCCCGCGTCGTCGGGCGCCGGTCCGTCGGGCGCGAGCACGCGCAGCGTCGCGCCCCGGCGGCGTGCGTCGAGCGCCTCGACGATCGCGGCGACGATCCGGTCGGCCGCGGCCGCGGCATCCGCCGCGGACGCGCCCGCGACGCGCAGCGGCCCGAGCTCGCCGAGCACGCGCGCGCGCAGCCCGAGCGGGTCGTCCGCGACGTCCCCGGGGTCGCCGAGCGATGCGTGCTCGAGCGCCGCGAGCAGCGCGCGCACCGGATGGCGCAGCGCGACCGGCGCGCACCGCGCGAGCGCCGCCGCGGTGGTCCGCGCGAGGTCGCCCGTCGCGCCCGGCCAGCGCGTCGAGAGGACCGCGTCGACGCGTACGCGCTCGAGCGTCGCCATGATCCGCGCGCGCAGCACCGCGTGCGCCGGGCGCACGGCGCGCGGCCGGTCACGCACCGCGGTCGCGCCTTCGCCGCGCAGCACTTCGCGCAGCACCGCGATCCGCCACGCGCGCGCCGCGTCGTCGCCCCGGGCGGTGCCGATCCGCACCGTGCCCGAGTCGTCGCCCGCGCGCGCCAGCCGCGCCGACGCGACCGGCAGCCCGCAGCGCACCAGCCGCAGCGGCCGACCGGCGATCGCGTGCGCGAAGAGCGCGAGCGCGCGGTGCGCGGCGTCGAACGCGTCGTCCGGCGACGCGCCGCCGCTCACGGCAGCAGCACGTCGCAGACGTCGGCGATCGCGCGTCGCACGTCCGCGTCCTCGGTCAGCGCGCGCGCGATCGCGACGTCGCAGGCTCGGCGCGGCGCGATGCCCCCGGCGATCAGGCGGCCGGCGTGCACGAGCAGCCGCGTGCCGACGCCGTCGTCGAGGCCATGGCCCTCGAGGTGACGCAGCCGCTCGCCGATCCGCGCGAGCCGCCGCGCTGCGTCCGCGTCGAGGCCGGTCTCGTGGGCGACGATCGTCGACTCCGCGTCGATCGACGGATAGTGGAAGTCGAGCGAGACGAAGCGCTGCCGCGTCGACGCCTTCAGCGCCTTGCCGGCGGCCGCGTGCCCGGGGTTGTACGAGACGACCAGCATGAAGTCGGGATGCGCGTCGAGCAGCTCGCCGGTCTTCTCGATCGGCAGCACGCGGCGGTGGTCGGTCAGCGAGTGGATCACGACCGTGGTGTCGCGCCGTGCCTCGACGACCTCGTCGAGATAGCAGACCGCGCCGCTGCGCACCGCGCGCGTCAGCGGCCCGTCGCGCCAGACGGTCGCGTCGTCCGCCAGCAGCCAGCGGCCGACGAGGTCGGTCGCGGTCAGGTCCTCGTGGCACGACACGGTGACCAGCGGCACGTCGAGCGCCCGCCGAGGCGAATCCGCCTCCCGGTAGAGCCGCCACGCCATGTGCTCGACGAAGCGTGTCTTGCCGCAGCCGGTCGGGCCGCGCAGCAGCACCGGCAGGCGCGCCGCCCACGCGGCCTCGAACAGCGCGACCTCGTCGCCGGTCGGCAGGTACCAGGGCTCGCGCCCGAGGCGGGCGCCGTCGTCGCGAGGAGGGGGCGGGTCGGTCATGGTGCGCACCGAGTCTGCCACGAGCGCCCGGCGCGCGGGTCGTGCGATGATCGGGCGAGGAGGGGACGCCATGTCGGAACACGCCGCCGGTCCGGGGCTCGCGACGGACCGCGCGATCGGCTTCATGAACGGGCTCGACGCGCTGTTCCTGTACCTCGAGAGCCCGGAGACGCCGATGCACGTCGGCTCGATGCACCTCTTCGAGCCGCCCGAGGGCTTCACCGGCGACTTCGCGGCCGCGGTCCGGGCCCACATCGGCGCGCGCCTCGAGCGCGCCGACGTGCTGACCCGGCGGCTCGCGCCGATGCCGCTCGGCGTCGCCAATCCCGCCTGGATCCGAGCAGCCGAGGTCGACCTCGACCACCACGTGCGGCGGCTTCGGCTGCCCCCGCCCGGCACGATGGCCCAGTTCCACGACCTCGTGGGCAGCCTGCACGCGCGGCTGCTCGACCGTACCCGCCCGCTCTGGGAGATGGTCGTCGTCGAGGGCCTGCAGTCGGGCCGGATCGGGTTCTACGCGAAGGTCCACCACGCGGGGCTCGACGGGCAGGCCGGCGTCGCGCTCGCGCAGGCGATCTACGAGGTGACCGCGCGTCACGGCGCGGCCCCGCTCGACGGGCCGGCGCCCGCGCCCGCGCACGACGAGCCCGGCGCGATCCGCGTCGCCGTGGCCGGGTTGCGGCACAACGCGACGCAACTGGTCGAGCTCGGCGCGCGCCTGCCCGGCCTCGCGCGCACCATCGCGCAGGCGGTGATGCCCGGCGTGTCGGGCGCGAGCGCCGGCGCGCTGCTCGGCGGCGGCGACCTGCTCGCGCCGCGCACGCCGCTCAACGTCGCGATCTCGCGGCGGCGTGCGTTCGCGACGGTGTCGGTGCCGCTCGATCGCGCCCGTGCGATCGCGCAGGCGCACGACGCGTCGCTGAACGACGTCGTGCTCGCGGCCTGCGGCGACGCGCTGCGTGGCTGGCTCGATGCGCGCGGCGCGCTGCCCGAGGCGCCGCTGCTGGCCGCGGTGCCTGTCTCGCTGCGCCAGAAGGGCGACGCGCAGTCGAACACCCAGGCGATGATGGCGCGCATGTCGCTCGAGACGCAGCTCGACGACCCGATCGAGCGGCTGCGCCGCATCCGCGACGCGTCGACGCGCCTGAAGGGCACGCTGCGCGAGGTCAAGGGGGCGGTGCCCACCGAGTTCCCGTCGCTGGGCCTGCCGTGGCTCGGCAACGCGCTCGCCGCGGCCTGGGGCCGCACTCGGCTCGCGAACCGCCTGCCGCCGCTCGCCAACGTCGTCGTCTCGAACGTGCCGGGCCCGGCGGTGCCGCTCTACCTGCTCGGCGCGCGGATGCTGTCGTACTGGCCGGTGTCGATCCCGGTCCACTCCATGGCGCTGAACGTCACCGTGCAGAGCTACGCCGGCTCGCTCGACTTCGGCCTGATCGCCTGCCGTCGCGCGGTGCCCGACGTCGACGACGTCGCGGCGCGGATCGGCGCGGCGTTCGACGCGCTGGAGGCGGCGGGCGCGCCCCCGAAGCGCACGCCCCGCCGTCCCGCACGCCCGCGCCGCCGCGCGGCCGGTGAGGCGAAGGCTGCCTGACGATGGCGACCCGTCGCGACAGCCCCGGCCCGCCGAGCCTGCTCTGGACCGCGCTCGAGTACCGGGCGCTGCTCGAGATGGCGCTGCTGCCGGCGTCGCTGCCGCTGCTGCTGTCGGCGCCGCGCGGCGACGGCCATCCGGTGCTGCTCGTGCCCGGCTTCGTCGGCGACGCCGGCTCGATGGCGGGGCTCAAGCTGTACCTGCGCAACCGCGGCTACGAGGTCGACGACTGGGGCCTCGGGCGCAACGTCGGCTTCCAGCGCAAGCACGCGCGCGCGCTCGAGCAGAAGGTCCGCTTCCTGCACCACCGGCACGGCCGCAAGGTCAGCCTCGTCGGCTGGAGTCTCGGTGGCGTGTTCTCGATGTTCGCCGCGCACCAGGTGTCCGAGTGCGTGCGCAGCGTGATCACGCTCGGCAGCCCGGTCAGCAGCGACCCGCAGCGCAGCGACTCGCCCGCGGTGGTCAAGGCGCTGTACCGCCTCGTCGCGCACCCGATGGGTCCGGTCGCGCACGCCGCGCACGCCGATGCGCGCGTGCTGCGCCGTCCGCCGCCGATGCCGGTCTCCTGCCTCTACTCGGAGACCGACGGCGTCGTGCCGCCGCACGAGGCGACGATCGACGGCGGTCGGGACACTGTCCCGACGGCGATGCACGAGAACATCCGCGTGCCGGGCAGCCACGTCGGGCTGGGCTTCAACGCGCTGGTGCTGTGGATCGTCGCCGAGCGGCTCTCGCAGCCCGAGGGGGGCTGGCGGCCGTTCGATCCGCAGGGGCTGCCGGGGCAGCTGTACCGGCTGCTGACGCCTTCGTCGGTGCCGACCTGACGCGACGCCGGGCTGGCTTCGCCGGCGCCTTCGCGGCAGCCGTGGCGGCGTCGGCGAGCGCGAGGTACTCCTGGAAGCTGTCGCGCACGCACTGCGCGAAGAACGCCGGGTCGGGGAGCTGCTCGCGGCACGCGGTGGGCGAGACGATCAGCATGTCGTCGTAGCTGGTCACCGCGAACACCAGCCCCATGCCGTCGGCGATCGGCATGATCGCCGAGAAGTAGGTCATCCGCGCGCCGCCGAGGAAGAGCGGCTCGGCCGGCCCGGGCACGTTCGCGATCGTGCAGTGCGCGAGCGGTGCGCGGCGCCCGGCGCCGGTCGCGACGCCGCCGAGCAGCTTGGCGGCGAGCGCGAGCGTCGCGGCCGGCGTGTGCCGCTCGACGTCGGTCAACTCGCGCGCGGGGATCGCGCGGCCGGCGGCCTCCGACTCGACCGCCTGCCGGTGCAGCCAGTGCAGCCGCTCGACCGGGTCGCCGAGGTGCGTGCCGAGCGACACCCGCATCAGCACCAGCTCGGTCTCGGACTCGCCCGCCTCGATGCGCAGCGTCGCCGGCGCGATCGCCGACAGGCTCGCGTCGGGCAGCTCGCCGGTGTGCTGCAGGTAGCGCCGCAGACCGCCCGCGCAGACCGCGATCACCGCCTCGTTGACCGTCGCGCCGTCGACCAGCGCGCGGATCCGTCGGAAGTCGGCGAGCGGGAAGCGCCGCGTCTCGAACACGCGGTGCGGCGAGACGATCGCGTTGAAGCGCGTCACCGGCATCGTCTCCGGCCGAAGCAGCGCGTCGGACGCGAGGCTCGCGACGGCCGGCGCGACGCGCGCGGCGAGCTGCGCGAGCGGCCGCGCGAGCCGCAGCGGCGAGGTCAGGTTGCTGACGAGGCTGCGGCGCAGCAGCGCGAGCGTGCCCGGCGGCGACTCGGGGAACCACGGCTCGGGCGGCTCGGGCGGCGGCGGCGTCGCCGTCGTGTCGTGCAGCAGCATCGTCAGCTCGGGCCCCGCGTCGAGGTCGATCGCCGCATGGTGGATCTTGGTGAGCAGCGCGAAGCTGCCGCGCGGCAATTCGAGCAGCCCGTCGAGGCCCTCGATCACGTGGATCTCCCACAGCGGGCGCGAGAGGTCGAGCGGGCGCGCGTGGATCCGCGAGGCCTGGATGCAGAACTGGCGCCAGTCGCCGGGCGCGGGCAGCGCGATGTGCCGGACGTGGTACTCGAGGTCGAAGCGCTCGTCCTCGATCCAGTACGGATAGTCGAGCTCGAGCGGCATGCGCAGCAGCTTGCGGCGGAACACCGGCGAGCGGTGCAGCCGGCTCTCGATGTGCGCGAGGATGTGCTTGAAGCGGACCTTGCCGCCCGGCGCGGTCGAGGGGTCGTAGATGTGGACCAGCGTGACGTTGGCGTTCGCGTTGCCGGTGTCGGCGTAGAGGAACCGGGCGTCGCGCCCGCGCAGCTGTCTCATCCGGCCAGCATGCCCGAGGCCGGCCGCGGTCGCAACGCGGGCCGCCGAGCGGTCCGGCGCGGCTGTTACACTTCGCGCCGACCCATGGACACCTCCCCCGAACTGCCCCGCGAGGTCGCCCGTCGCCGCACCTTCGCGATCATCTCGCACCCCGACGCGGGCAAGACGACGCTCACCGAGAAGCTGCTGCTGTTCGGCGGCGCGATCCAGCTCGCCGGCACGGTGAAGGCGAGGAAGAGCGCGCGCCACGCGACCTCCGACTGGATGGAGGTCGAGAAGCAGCGCGGCATCTCGGTCGCCAGCTCGGTGATGCAGTTCGAGTACGACGGCTGCGTGTTCAACCTGCTCGACACGCCGGGCCACCAGGACTTCTCCGAGGACACCTACCGCGTGCTGACCGCGGTCGACTGCGCGGTGATGGTCGTCGACGCGGCCAAGGGCGTCGAGGCGCAGACGATCAAGCTGCTCGAGGTCTGCCGGCTGCGCGACACGCCGATCGTCACCTTCGTGAACAAGCTCGACCGCGAGGTCCGCGAGCCGCTCGAGCTGCTCGACGAGATCGAGTCGGTGCTGCGGATCAAGTGCGCGCCGGTCACCTGGCCGATCGGCGCGGGCAAGCGCTTCCGCGGCGTCTACCACCTGCTGCGCGACGAGGTGCTGCGCTTCGCGCCGGGCGAGGAACGCGCGAACCAGAGCGTCGAGGCGATCTCGGGCGAGGCGCTGGCCGCGCTCGATGCCGAGTTCCCGCAGGAGATGGGCCCGATGCGCGACGAGATCGAGCTGGTGCGCGGCGCCGGCTCCGGCTTCGAGCTCGACACGTTCCTCGCGGGCCGCCAGACGCCGGTGTTCTTCGGCTCGGGCATCAACAATTTCGGCGTTCGCGAGATCCTGCGCGCGCTGGTCGACTGGGCGCCGCCGCCGCAGCCGCGCGACGCCGGCGCGCGCGCGGTCGAGCCGGTCGAACCGGGCTTCACCGGGTTCGTGTTCAAGATCCAGGCGAACATGGACCCGAGGCACCGCGACCGGATCGCGTTCCTGCGCGTGTGCTCGGGCCGCTACGACCCGGGCATCAAGGTCTGGCACCGGCGTCTCGCGCGCGAGATGAAGGTGCAGAACGCGCTGACCTTCATGGCCAACGAGCGCTCGCTGATGGAGGTCGCCTACGCGGGCGACATCATCGGGCTGCACAACCACGGCAACCTGCAGATCGGCGACACGCTGACCGAGCAGAACGAGCCGCTCGGCTTCACCGGCATCCCGTACTTCGCGCCGGAGCTGTTCTCGCGCGCGCGGCTGCGCGATCCGCTGAAGAGCAAGCAGCTGCTCAAGGGCCTGCAGCAGCTGGGCGAGGAGGGCGCGGTGCAGGTGTTCGAGCCCTTCGTCGACTCGACCCCTCTGCTCGGCGCGGTCGGCCAGCTGCAGTTCGAGGTCGTCGAGCACCGGCTGAAGACCGAGTACGGCGTCGAGGCGACCTTCGAGCGCGCGGGCATCGACTCGGCGCGCTGGGTCACCTGCGACGACGACCAGGTGCTGCGCGAGTTCCAGCGCGCGCAGCAGATGAAGCTCGCCAAGGACGTCGACGGCAACCTCGTCTACCTCGCCGACAGCGGCGTGAACCTGCGGCTCACGCAGGAGCGCTGGCCGAAGGTCCGCTTCCACGCGACCCGCGAGCACGGGCGGCGGATCGCCGCCTGAGCGGGCGGGACGGGGACGGCCGATGACGACGGCGCGCGGGGTCTGACGTGGAGCGTCCCGCCGCACCCGGAGGAGCCGCGCCGGCAGCGGGCGGCCTGCTGCCGATGGTCGTCGCCGGCTTCGTCTGCGTGCTGGTCGGCTTCACCAGCTCGTACGCGATCGTCGTGCAGGCCGGCGTCGCGATGCGCCTCGACCCCGCGCAGCTCGCGACGATGACCGCCGCGCTCGCGCTGGGCATGGGCCTGACCACGCTGCTGCCGAGCCTGTGGCTGCGGATCCCGGTGGTGACCGCATGGTCGACGCCGGGCGCCGCGCTGCTCGCGGTGTCGCTGCCCGGCGTGCCGCTCGTCGAGGCGATCGGCGCGTTCGTCGCATGTGCGGTGCTGCTGACGCTCGCCGGCGCGACCGGCCTCTTCGAGCGCTGGATGAATCGCATTCCGATGTCGATCGCGAGCGCGCTGCTCGCCGGCGTGCTGCTGCGCTTCGGGCTCGACGCGTTCGCCGGCCTGCAGGTCCAGCCGCTGGTGGTCGGCGCGATGCTCGCGACCTTCCTCGTCGCACGCCGTGTCTCGCCGCGCTGGGCGGTACCCGCGACGCTGCTCGCGGGCCTCGTCGCGGTGCTCGCCGGGCCGGGCCTCGCACCGGTCGCGGGCGGCGTCGCCGCCGCGTCGGTCGCGCCGCTCGCGTGGCCGCCGTCGTTCTCCGCCGCGACACTGCTCGGCATCGCGCTGCCGCTCTTCGTCGTCACCATGGCCTCGCAGAACCTGCCGGGCGTCGCGGTGCTGAAGGCCTCCGGCTACGGCGACGCGCCGATCTCGCGGCTGCTGACGATCGTCGGCGTCGCGACCCTGGTGCTCGCGCCGTTCGGCGCGTTCGCGCTGAACCTCGCGGCGATCAGCGCCGCGCTGTGCATGGCCCCGGACGTCCATCCCGACCCGCGGCGACGCTGGGTCGCCGCCGCCTGCGCGGGCACGTTCTACGTCTCGATCGCAGTATTCGCCGGCCCGCTCGCCGTGCTGTTCGCCGCGCTGCCGCGCGAGATGGTGATCGGCATCGCCGGCCTCGCGCTGCTGCCGACGATCGGGCGCGGCCTGCAGGCGGCGGTCGCGAACGAGGCCGAGCGCGAGCCGGCACTGGTCACGTTCCTGGTGACCGCGTCGGGGCTGGTGCTGTGGGGCGTGGGGTCGGCGTTCTGGGGCGTGGTGTTCGGCGTGGCGGCGCTGCTGGCGTGGCGGCCGCGGGCCTGAGCGGCAGGCCGCCGCGCGGGCCGGGCGCGACGTCGCCGCCCGGGCACGCACCTTGCGCGCCCCGCCGTCGCGACGCCTCGACGGGAGGATGCGAACGATGGACCTGATCCTGTGGCGTCACGCGCAGGCCGAGGACGGCGTGCCCGACCTCGAGCGGCGGCTGACCGCGCGCGGTCGCGAGGACGCGAAGCGCGTCGGCGCGTGGCTGCGCGAGCGGTTGCCGGCCGACGGCGTGCGGCTGCTGTGCAGCCCGGCTGTGCGGGCACGCCAGACAGCGGACGCGCTCGGCCTGCGCTACGAGGTCGTCGACGCGCTCGCCCCGGGCGCCGACACCGACGTCGCGATCGCCGCGAGCGGCTGGGCCGGCAGTGGTGACGCGACCGTGATCGTCGTCGGCCACAACCCGTGGATCGGCGAAGCCCTCGCGCGACTGGTCGGCGGGTGCGACGACGGCTGGCCGATCAGGAAGGGCGGTGCGTGGTGGCTGTCGCGCCGCGCCGGGGACGTGCTGGTGCGGGCGGTGGTGTCGCCGGAGCTGGTGCGGTGAGGCGCTGAACGATGTCGTGGTGCCGTGGCCCCGTGGCCCGGCGGCACCGAGGCACCGCAGCACCCCGGCACCGAGGGGCGCGGGGCGCGGCAGCGCGGCAGCGCGCTGCGCGGCGCGGACGTCCGGTTCGCGGGAACGAACGACATCGTATCGCCGGAGCGGTACGGCCGCAGCAGCCACCAGCGCCGTTGGCCGATCCAGCGCCCGATCGGCCTAAGCCCGGAGGTCCGCATGGAACCCAGCTCTCCGACCGGAGGCGGGCTTTCGAGTCGCATGCGGCCGAGGTAGAATGCTGTACACAAATACAGTATCGAGGCTGCCGTGTTCGATGCCCTGGCCACGCCGGACGAAACGGCTCACCACACCTTCGAGGCCTTCGAATCGACGGCCGCCTCTTCCGGGGCGAGTCGCGATTCCGCGGACGGACCCCACTCGCCCGCGCTGCCGCTGCCCGAGCTCGAAGCCCGCCTCACCGAGCTCGCCGGCCACCTGAACGCCGCGACCCACCGCTTCCTCGTGCTGCTCGCCGAGTTCGACCGTCGCGAGGGCTGGGCCGACGGCGCGATGCGCTCGTGCGCCCACTGGCTCGGCTGGAAGTGCGGCCTCGACCTCGGTGCGGCGCGCGAGAAGGTGCGTGTGGCCCGCGCGCTCGAGGCGCTCCCTCAGGTGTCGGCGGCGATGGGGCGCGGCGAGCTGAGCTACTCGAAGGTCCGCGCGCTCACCCGCGTGGCCACGCCCGAGACCGAGGCCGCGCTGCTGACGATCGCGCTGCACGGCACCGCGCATCACGTCGAGGCGGTGGTGCGGGGCTACCGGCGCGCGCGGCAGGCGGCCGAGCTGTCGCGCGAGGCGCAGCAGCACGCCGGCCGCTCGCTGCGCTGGTTCCAC
>JBILTM010000234.1:0-7319 GCA_044371545.1 Burkholderiaceae bacterium | reverse complement strand
CGCGGCCGCAGCCTGCGGCGCGTGGCTGCACGGCGCGGCGGGCGACGCACTCGCCGAGATGCCCGACTGGCGCGACGGCGTCGGCCTGCCCGCCTCGCGGCTGCCGGACGCGATCCGCGCGCTCGTCAATCGACGAGCCGGCCGCTCCTGAGTGAGAGCGTCCGGCCGCAGCGGCCGGCGAGCGCCGGGTCGTGCGTGACCAGCACCAGCGTCGCGCCCGACTCGCGATTCAGCTCGAACAGCAGCTCGATGATCCGCTGCCCGGTCGCGTGGTCGAGGCTGCCGGTGGGCTCGTCGGCGAACAGCAGCGACGGCCGCGACGCGAACGCACGCGCGAGCGCGACGCGCTGCTGCTCGCCGCCCGACAGCGTGCGCGGATAGTGACCGAGCCGATCGCCGAGGCCGACGCGGACGAGCAGCTCCTTCGCGCGCGGTGACGCGTCCCTCGCACCGGCGAGCTCGAGCGGCAGCATCACGTTCTCGTGCGCGGTCATCTGCGGCAGCAGCTGGAACGACTGGAACACGAAGCCGACGTGCTCGGCGCGCCAGCGGGCGCGCGCGTCCTCGTCGAGCGCGAACAGGTCCTGGCCCGAGGCGACCACCGTGCCGGCGCTCGGCAGGTCGAGCCCGGCGAGCAGGCCGAGCAAGGTCGACTTGCCCGAACCCGACGCACCGACGATCGCCACCGTATCCCCCGATTCGACCGTGAAGCCGACATCGTCGAGAATCGTCAGCCATCCGCCGGCGTCCGGCACCTTCTTGCCCAGGTGTTCGACCTTGATCGCAGCAGTCATGTCGCGCAGTGTAGTGCCTCGGTCGGTCGCGACCGGAGCGGCGGGCCTTTCACGCGGGCCCGTCGCCGAGGAGGCGCCCGCACGAGGCGACGCGCCCCTTTCGGCTGCGCCGCGGGCCCTCGACGAATCGGGACGGACACGGCGCGCGCTGCTCGTCGCGCTCGCGGCGACATTCGCCGGAGTCGCCGGGCCCCGTGTCGCAAAGGCCTCCGACCGACCGCTGCTGGTCCTGGGTGACAGCCTGTCGGCCGAGTACGGCCTGCCGCGCGGCAGCGGCTGGGTCGCGCTGCTCGAGAGGCGGCTCGCTTCGCGCAAGCCCGCGATGCGCGTCGTCAACTCGAGCATCAGCGGCGAGACCACCTCCGGCGGGCGCACGCGCCTGCCCGAGCTGCTCGCGAAGCACGCGCCGGGCATCTTGGTCGTCGAGCTCGGCGGCAACGACGCGCTGCGCGGCCTGCCGCTCGGCGGCACCGAGGCGAACCTGCGCGAGATGGTCCGCGCGGCGAAGGCCGCGGGCGCCCGGCCGCTGCTGCTCGGCATGCGGATGCCGCCGAACTACGGCCGCGCGTACGGCGAGCAGTTCGAGGCGGTCTACCGGCGCGTGGCCGAGGCCGAGAAGGTGCCGCTGGTGCCGTTCTTCCTCGAGGCCTTCGGCGAGAACGAGGCGTTCTTCCAGCCCGACCGGATCCACCCGGCCGAGAAGGCGCAGCCGCTGATGCTGGACGCGGTGTGGCCGACGCTCGCGAAGATGCTGTAGCGGATCAACCCGGATCGCGAACCGCGAGGAGCGCGGCGGCGACGATCATCGTGCCGCCCACGACCGTGCGCAGCGTCGCGGTCTCGCCGCCCAGCCACACGGCCGAGGCCGACGCGAAGATCACCTCGGACAGCAGCACCACCGAGGTCACGTTCGCGGGCAGGCGCGCAGCGCCGTACTGCAGGCACAGGTTGCCGACGCCGAACATCAGCGCGAGCACCGCGATGCCGGCGAGCCACGCGACCGCGGGTGGCGGCGGCACCGCGACCGCGCCGGCGAGCGTCAGGGCCGCACCGAGCACGCCGGCCACCAGGCAGCCGCCCGCGAACATCGCGAACGCACGCGCGGACTCGGGCTGCGCGGCCTCCCTGCGCAGCATCACGTTCGTCGCGGCGAACCCGAAGCCGCCCGCGATCGCGAGCCAGTCGGCGAGGTCCCGCGGCAGCGGCCAGGGCGCGTCCGCGGGCTTGAGCACCACCGCCGCGCCGGCGAGCGCGAGCCCGACGCGCAGCAGCACCGCCGGGCGCAGCGCCTCGCCGAGCACCGCGCGTGCGAGGAGCGCCGCCCACGCCGGCATCAGGTAGAACAGCAGCACGACCCGGATCACGTCGCCGATCGTCACCGCCCAGTTGAAGCAGGCGTTCGACACGCCGCTCGCCAGCAGCAGCGGCCACAGCGACGGCGTGCGCGCGACCGTCGCGGGGGCGCCGCGATCCCACGCGACGATCGCGCCGGCGACCAGAAGGTAGACGAGCGCGGTCGCCCACAGGCCGTGCACGCCCTGCTCCTGCAGCGCGCGGAACGGCCACCAGGAGATGCCCCAGAGGAACGCGTTGACGCCGAGCGCCGCCGCCGCCCACGCGGCCGCGGCACCGGTCGCCGTCGCCGGGGGGCTCAGCGCGCGCCGCCGAGCAGCACGACGCCGGCCTCGCGCATCCGCGTGGTCGCGGCCGCGAGCGAGCCGCCGAGGTCGATCGCGCGGCTCGCGCCGAGCAGCACCGTCGCCTCGAAGCCCTGCCGGCGCGCGTCGACCGCCGAGTACGCGACGCAGAAGTCGGTGGCGAGCCCGCACATCACGACCCGCTTGAAGCCGCGCTCGCGCAGGTACCCGGCGAGGCCGGTCGGCGTCGTGCGGTCGTTCTCGAAGAACGCCGAGTACGAGTCGATCTCCGGCCTGAAGCCCTTGCGCACGATCAGTTCCGCGCGGCGCGCGTCGAGCGCGTCGTGGAACGCCGCGCCGCGCGTGCCCTGCACGCAGTGGTCGGGCCACAGCGTCTGGTCGCCGTAGGGGAACGGCACCGTCTCGTATGGCGAGCGGCCCGGGTGCGCGCTCGCGAACGAGCGGTGGCCGGGCGGATGCCAGTCCTGCGTGAACGCGACGTGCGCGAAGCGCGGCATCAGCGACGCGATCGCCGGCACCACCGCGTCGCCGTCGGCGACCGCGAGCGCGCCGCCCGGGCAGAAGTCGTTCTGCACGTCGATGACGAGGAGGAGGTCGCGGTCGGGGTCGATGGTGAGGATGTCGGTCATGGCGGCGGTCCGGTTGATGCCGGGTCGTGCATCGACGGCCCGGCGGAGCCGATTCTATCGCCGCGGCCACGGCGGCCGGCGGCCCGGCGCGGGTCGTCCGCCCGCGATACAGTGCGGAGCGTCCTCCCCGTCCGCCGATGCGCACGCTCCTCGCCGCCCTCGCCGCGCTGATCCTCTCTGGCTGCTTCCCTACGGTCGACGGCACGCGCCGGGGCGATCCGGCGATGCGCGCGCGCTTCCCGACTCAGGCCGAGGACGCGACCGAATGCATGGCGCGTGTCTGGGAATCGGTCCGCATCGACTGGCCGCACGGCCCGCTGAAGGTGACGTCGCGCTTCATCGCCGGGCGCGGCAGCATTGCCGTCGAGCTGCCGCCGGCGACGGCGGTGCCCTGGCTGATCGAGGTCGAGCGCGCGGGCGACGGAGCGGTCGCCGCCGCGTGGTCGCGGCGGATCATGGTGCTCGACGTGCAGCCGGTCTTCGCGAGCGTGATGCGGCAGGCGGTGGCGACCTGCCGGGGCGAAATCACCGAGGACCGGTTCGAGCGGGACGGACGTCGCCGCGGGCTCGCGAGCGCCGACTGAACCGCGCACGGCTGGTGCCCCGAGCCGGACTCGAACCGGCACGCCTCGCGGCCGCGGATTTTAAGTCCGCTACGTCTACCGATTCCGTCATCGGGGCGGTTCGGGCGCGCCGACCTTACCATGCGTGCCCGGCCGTCGGAACGCGGGTCGACAGCCGCCCTCGCCCGGCCTACGATCGTCCCGGATGCCGCCGCCGACGCCGCGCCGGCCTACAGGAGACGCCATGCCCCGCCTGACCCCCGACGAGGTCGACCGCTACCGCCGCGATGGCTGGATCGTGCCGTCGTACCGCCTGCCCGCCGGCCAGCTCGAGCACCTGCGCGGCACGCTCGACCGGCTGATCCGCGAGAACCCGACGATCCGCCCCGAGCGGCTGGTCAGCGTGCACATCGAGGGGAAGAACGCGGAAGGCGTGCGCGGGAGCAGCGACTTCCTCGACCTCGCGCGCGACCCGGCGCTCGTCGACCTGGTGTCGCAGCTGATCGGCGACGACGTGATCCTCTGGGGCTGCCAGATCTTCTGCAAGCCGGGCGGCGACGGGCTGGAGACGCCGTGGCACCAGGACGGCCACTACTGGCCGATCCGCCCGCTCGCGACCTGCACGATCTGGGTGGCGCTCGACGCGTCCACCCGCGAGAACGGCTGCCTGCGCGTCATCCCCGGCTCGCACCGCGACCGCGCGCTGCTGCCGCACCTGCGCGAGGAGCGCGAGGACGTGGTGCTGAACCAGAAGACGGAGGACTCGGCGTTCGACGCGACCACCGCGGTCGACATCGAGCTCGAGCCCGGGCAGATGTCGATGCACGACGTCTACATGATCCACGGCGCGGCCGCGAACCGCTCGCCGAAGCGGCGCGCGGGCGTCGCGATCCGCTACATGCCGTCGACCTCGTTGTTCGACCGCTCGCTGATGAAGCCGGGCGCGCAGAGCGGCTACACGGTGGACTTCTCGACCCGGCCGCTCTGGCTGCTGCGCGGGGTGGACCGGACGGGGCGCAACGACTTCACGGTCGGGCACCGCACACCGGCCTGACCGGCGCGGAAGTCGCGGCCGCGGCCCGGGCTCACCGGCGCCCGGGGTGCGTCGCTCTCAGAACTTCCCGTGCTTCAGGTAAGCGTCGACCGGATCGACGCCCGAGCGGATCGCGTCGCGCACCGCGTTCTCGGTGATCGCCACCCGCTCGGTCTCGGCGATCGCCTCGGCGGCGAGCGCCTTCGGGATCACGATCACGCCGTCGCGGTCACCGAGCAGGTAGTCGCCAGTGCACACCGTCACCTCGCCGAGGGTCACCGGCTCGCCGAGCCGGTCCGCGGTCCATCGGCCGGCGATGTCCGAGGGCGTGAAGCCGTCGTGGAACACCGGGAAGCGCTGGCCGAGGATGAACTCGGTGTCGCGGCACGGCGCGTCGCAGACGTAGCCGCGCACGCCCTTGCCGGCGAGCGTCTCGGCGGAGAGCTCGCCCATCAGCGCGATGTCGCGCGTGTTCGGCTGGCAGACGACGACGTGGCCGGAGGGCGCCTTCGACAGCACCGTGACCCACGACAGCAGCGAGTCGTGCCGCGACAGCGTGCGGTCGACGCGGCCGGACATCGTCCAGGCGGGCCCGGCGAGCTTCAGCGACGGATCCAGCGGGCGCAGCCGCATCGGCAGCACGCACCGGTCGTGGCCCATCGCCCGCAGCACGTCGTGGACCGCGCCGGTGTAGAGCAGCTCCAGGCGCGCGGTCAGCGCATCGGGGGGCATCGCGGCCATCGGCGCCTCAGCTCTTGACGGCGCCCGCGGTCAGGCCGGACACCATGTATCGCTTGAACGCGTAGTAGATCGCCGCCGGCGGCAGTGCGTAGAGCACGCCGGTCGCCATCAGCAGCTCCCAGGGCGAGTCGTCGGCGGACAGGAACAGGCCCAGCGCGACCGCGAGCGTGATCTCGCGCTCGTCGGACAGCAGCAGGAATGCGTAGAGATACTCGTTCCAGGCGAGCAGCACGGCATAGACCCCGATCGCGACCAGCGAGGGCACCATCAGGGGCAGGTAGACGAGGCGGAACAGCTGCATCGCGCTCGCACCGTCCATGATCGCGGCCTCGTCGAGCTCGGCGGGCAGCTTGTCGGACGCCTGCTTGAGCACCCAGATCGCGTAGGGCGAGGCCAGCGTGACCATCGCGATGATCATGCCCCAGCGGTTGTTGAGCAGCCCGTACAGGCCCATCGTCTTGTACATCGGCACCGCCAGGAAGGCGGCGGGGATGAAGTAGGTGAACAGCGCCGCGTTCATCACCCAGCGACCGCCACGCACCCTCAGGCGACTGATCGCGAACGCGGCGGCGGTCGCCACCATCAGCGTCAGCACGCCGGTGGCGGCCGCGATCAGCACGCTCGAGCCCAGTTGCGCCCAGAAGTTGCCGAGGTAGTGATGCTGCTGCGACAGCACGATCTCGAAGTTGCGCGTGGTCGCGGGCTCGGGCCAGAGCTTGCCGGAGAACGCGCTGTCCTTGGTCGACAGCGCGAACAGCATCATGTGGTAGATGGGCAGCACGGTCCACAGGAAGACCGGGATGCCGATCAGCCACAGGCCGGCCTCGTTCATGAAGCGGCGCACGGGTCAGTCCTCGTTGGGGCCGCGCGAGAGGCGCTTCATCATGAAGAACACCAGCGGCAGCACGAACGGCATCGCGACGACGATCGTTGCCATCGCCATGTCGACCTGGTCGAGCCGCAGGTAGCGGATGCCGAGCGTGGCGAGCACGTGGGTGAGGTCCGACGGACCGCCCCCGGTCAGCAGGTACACGCTGTTGAAGTCGCCGAGCGTCCAGATCATCGACAGCAGCGTGCAGGTGATGTAGAGCGTGCGGATCGACGGCCAGGTGATGTGGCGGAACTGCTGCCAGCGCGACGCGCCGTCGACCGACGCGGCCTCGTACAGGTCCTTGCTGATCGCGAGGCGCCCGGTGAGGAGGATCAGCGTCCAGAACGGCAGCGACTTCCAGATGTGGACCATCCCCGCCATCGAGAACGCGATCCAGCGGTCGTTGAGCCAGTTGGGCCCGTCGAGCGCGGTCATCTTGAAGTACAGCGTGTTGATGATCCCCCACTCGGGGTTCAGCATGAAGCGGAACGACAGGATCGTCGGGATCGACGGCACCGCCCAGGGCAGGATGAAGAGCACCGCCAGGATGCGGATCCACCAGCGCTCGTGCACGAAGAACCCCGAGAGGAACAGCGCGAGCACGAACTTCAGGTTGACGACGACGAGCAGGAACAGCGCCGAGTTGACGACCGCGTTGTCGAACACCGGGTCCTGCCACAGCCGGACGTAGCTCTGCGGGTCGCGGGCCAGCCAGAACCCGTAGAGCACCGGATAGAGCACGAACAGCAGGAACAGCAGCACGTAGGGCACGACGAGCATCAGCCCGACCGTGTTCCACGACGCGGGCCGGTAGGGCGCCGCGTCGCGCGCGGTCGTGACGGGTGCGGCCGCCGGCGCGGCCGACTCGATCGAGGTGGCGGTGGCCGACATCGGTCAGGCTCGGGCGATGCGGTCGCCGCCGGTCGGAGCCGCGCGGCCCCGACGCGCGCACGCGGGTGCGCGCGTCGGGAACGGGCCGCGCGGCCGCTCGCTCACAGCGGGTTGCCGGCGACCTGGTTGACGCGCGCGA
>JBILTM010000233.1:0-7358 GCA_044371545.1 Burkholderiaceae bacterium | reverse complement strand
ACCACCGCGACGGCGCAGGCGGGCGAGCCGCTGCGGTTCTCCGCGAGCCTCTACGGCTGGTTCCCCGACATCAGCGGCCGGACCCGGTTCGGCGCGGCCCCGGGCGGCGGCGACTTCCGCGTCGACGTCGGCGACCTGCTCGAGAAGCTCGAGTTCACGGTCCAGGGGAGTTTCGAAGTGCGGCAGGGCGCGTGGGGGGCCTTCGCCGACGTGATCTACATGAGCGTCGGCGCCACGCGCGACGACGTGCGCAGCGGCACCGTCGGCAACCTCGGGATCCCGGCGGGCGCGAGCGCGACCACCGAGTTCGACCTGAAGACGAACATCTGGACGCTCGCCGGCTACTACCGCGCGGTCGACCGGGCGGACCTGACGCTCGACGCGATCGCCGGCGTGCGCTACCTCCACGCCCGACAGAGCCTCGACTGGACCTTCACCGGCAATGTCGGCCCGATTCCCGCGCCCGGCCGCGCGGGCGGGGCGAGCACGAGCATCGGCAACCTCGATGCGATCGTCGGCCTGCGCGCGAGGGTGTCGGCCGGGTTCCACAGCCCGTGGTTCTTCCCGCTGTACGTCGACGCGGGCTTCGGCCAGTCCGACCTGACCTGGCAGGCGATGGCCGGCGTCGGCTACGCGGCGAGCTGGGGCGAGATCGTGGCCGCGTGGCGGCACATGGAGTACCGGATGGCCTCGGACACCGCGATCGAGACGCTGAAGCTCGACGGACCGCTGGTGGGGGCGACGTTCCGCTGGTGAGCGCGGGCGGTCGGACAACGGCGACTGCTCCCTTCGCCCCGAGGCGAGGGCACCGTCATTCGACCGTCGCAGACTCGTTCTCTCGATACCGGTCGGGCTCCGTGGTGCGGAGGATCTCGTTCAGGACGGACGTGGCGTAGGTCCCGGCGGGCAAGGAGAACGCGAGCACCAGTCGATCGGCGTGCGGCCAGTCCCATGACATGTCCGCCGGGCTCGCCACCAGGGCTCGGCGCTCCTGATCCAGGCCGGCGTATTCCATGCCGCCGCACAAGGTGGCGTGACGTTCGGCCACGCCGTTCTCCAGGGCCTGCGCTTGATCGGTGGTGATCACGCGGCCCCGTCCCCAGAGCGGTCCGGTGGGCCGGCCCGCCTCGTCCATCACGTCACCGGGCAGGGTCCTGCCCCAGAGTCCCTCCTGGATTCGCAGCGCCAGCACTTCATTGAAGACGAAGGAGCGCACCGCCGACAGGTAGATGCCCTTCATCTTCGGGTTGCGCACGCGGATCTCGCGCGCCAGCATGGCCCGGCCCTGCTCGACGTTGCCGCCGCCGTGGCCGAAACGCTGGGCGCCGAAGTAGTTGGGCGCGCCGTGCGACGCCACCGCTTCGAGATTCGCCTCGATGGCGTCGCGCTCGCCGGTCACGTCGCGCAGCACGATGCGGAATCGGTTGCCCTGCAGATCGCCGGGGCGCAGCTTCCTCGCGTGGCGGCTCTGGCTCAGCACGCTGAACTCCGGGTGCTCGAGGCGGGTCAGGTCGGGCGTCTCGCCTTTCGGCAGGTGGATGCTGAACCACTGACGGGTGATGGCGTAGCGGTCCTTGAGGCCGGCATAGCCCACGTCCACGTCCCGCACCCCGGCGGCCTCGGCCAGCCGCTGCGCGACGAAGGCGGTGTTGGCACCGTTCTTCTCGATCTCCACCCAGATGTGCTCGCCCTCACCGGAGGGTCGCTGCAGCGGCAGTTCGGTCACGACGAAATCCTCGTTGAGGTGTTTCAGCGTGGCGCTGGCGCCGCTGGCCGGATAAGCGGCGGGCCACTGCGGCAAGGTCGTGTATCGAGCGTCGTTCATGAGCGGCCTGACGGCACCGGCTGAAGATCGGGACAGGGTGCCCGGCCGACCGTCCTCGGGCAAGGGCTCGACCCGATGGATCGCGGCCCGGCGCCCTCACTCGACAGTGACCGACTTCGCGAGGTTCCTCGGCTTGTCCACGTCCGTCCCCCGAGCGAGCGCCGCGTGGTACGCGAGCAGCTGCAGCGGCACGACGTGCAGGATCGGCGACAGCCAGCCGTAGTGCTCGGGCAGGCGGATCACGTGCACGCGCTCGCCCGACGGGATCCGGCTGTCGCCGTCGGCGAGCACGTAGAGCTCGCCGCCGCGGGCGCGCACCTCCTCCATGTTCGAGACCAGCTTCTCGAGCAGCGCGTCGCCGGGTGCGACGACCAGCACCGGCATCGCCTCGGTGACCAGCGCGAGCGGACCGTGCTTGAGCTCGCCGGCCGGGTAGGCCTCGGCGTGCACGTACGAGATCTCCTTGAGCTTGAGCGCCCCCTCCATCGCGACCGGGTGGTGCAGGCCGCGGCCGAGGAAGAGCGCGTGGTCCTTCGCGGCGAAACGCTCTGCCCAGGCGATCAGCTGCGGCTCGAGCGCGAGCACCGCGCGCAGCGCGACCGGCAGGTGGCGCATCGCGCGCAGGTGCTCCGCGGCCTGCGCGTCGTCGATGCGCCCGCGCAGCTGGCCGAGGACGACCGCGAGCAGGTACAGCGCGGCGAGCTGCGTGGTCAGCGCCTTGGTCGAGGCGACGCCGATCTCGGTGCCGGCCCGCGTCACGTAGGCCAGCGCGCACTCGCGCACCAGCGCGCTCGTCGCCACGTTGCAGATCGCGAGCGTGCGCGCCATGCCGAGCGAGTGCGCGTGGCGCAGCGCGGCGAGCGTGTCGGCGGTCTCGCCCGACTGCGAGATCGCGACGACCAGCGTGCGCGCATTCGGCACGCTCGTGCGGTAGCGGTACTCGCTCGCGATCTCGACCGTCGTCGGCAGCTGCGCGAAGGCCTCGATCCATTGCCGCGCGACCAGCCCGGCGACGTGGCTCGACCCGCAGGCCAACACCAGGACCGAGTCGACGTCCTTCATCGTCTTCCACGCGGCGTCGCCGAAGAGCTCGGGCATCGTCGCCTCGACGCCCTCCAGCGTGTCGGCGAGTGCGCGCGGCTGCTCGAAGATCTCCTTCTGCATGTAGTGCCGGTACGGCCCGAGGTCGACCGCCGCTGCGTGCGCGCGCACCACCTGCACCGGCCGCTCGGCGGGGCGGCCGTCGGCGTCGACGACCCAGTGCCGCCCGAGCTGCAGGTCGACGAGGTCGCCGTCGCGCAGGTGCACGAAGCGCTCGGTGACGCCGGCGAGCGCGAGCGTGTCGGAGGCGAGGAAGCCCTCGTGCTCGCCGAGGCCGACGACCAGCGGCGAGCCCGAGCGTGCGCCGACGACGCGGTGCGGCTCGTCGCCGCAGAACGCCGCGATCGCGTAGGCGCCGCGCAGCCGCGCGACCGCGCCGCGCACCGCCTCGAGCAGGTCGCCGTCGTAGAGGTGGTCGACGAGGTGCACGATCACCTCGGTGTCGGTCTGGCTGCGGAACACGTAGCCGCGTGCGACCAGCTCCTCGCGCAGCGCCTCGTGGTTCTCGACGATGCCGTTGTGGACCAGCGCGATCCTGGGCCGCGCGTCGTCAGGCGAGAGGTGCGGGTGCGCGTTGCCGGTGAGCGGCGCGCCGTGCGTGGCCCATCGGGTGTGCGCGATCCCGGTGAAGCCCGCGAGGCCCTCGGCGCGGACCTGCTCGGCGAGGTCGGCGACCCGGGCGGTGCTGCGCGCACGCCGCGGCCGGTCGCCGGCGTGCAGCGCGACGCCGCAGGAGTCGTAGCCGCGGTACTCGAGGCGACGCAGGCCCTCGATCAGGACGGGGACGATGTCCCGGGTGGAGACGGCGGCGACGATGCCACACATGGCGGGCTCCGGTGGGGCGGGGGAGACCGGATGCTAGGGCGGCGGGGGTGAACGATGGCGTCCGATACGACCAAGAGATGAACGTTTCGTTCAGCAGGATCACGTCATGCAGTAATCTTTCACTGAAACGGACTTCTGGGACCGTTCCATGCACGTACCGCCGCCCGCCGACCCCGCCTCGACCTCGCCACCGTCCCCACCCGCCCCGGCGGCCGACCTCGACGACCTCGACGACCTCGACCGCCGGATCCTCGCGGTCCTGCAGGACGACGCGTCGCTGTCGCACGTGGCGCTCGCGGCGCGCGTGCACGCGTCGGCCCCGACCTGCCTGCGTCGGGTGCGCCGGCTGGTCGAGCGCGGCGTCATCGAGCGGCGTGTCGCGATCGTCGCGCCCGATGCGCTCGGGCCTTCGCTCACCGCGATCGTCGAGGTGACGCTGGACCGCCAGGCGAGCGAGCTGCTCGACGCGTTCCAGGCGCGCGCGGTCGCCGAGCCGGCGGTGCAGCAGTGCTACCGCGTCTCGCCCGGCCCCGACTTCGTGCTGGTGCTGCAGGTCCGCGACATGGCCGCCTACCGCGCGTTCGCGCACCGCGTGCTCGCGAGCGAGTCGAACGTGCGCAACGTGCGGACGTACTTCTCGGTCCTGAGGGCGAAGTTCGAGACACGGGTCGCCGTCTGACGGCCGCGATCGCGGTCCAGAATCACGCTGCGGCGTCGCGGGACCGACGCCGTCGACGTCGGATCGCCGCGTCGGAACGACAAGGAGGCCTCCCCGTGCACCACGCCCTCGCGTCGGCGATCGCAGCCGGTCTCCTGCTGTGCGCCACGACGCCCGCGACCGCACAATCTTCCGTGACGGTCTACGGCGTCGTCGACGCGGCCTTGCAGTACGCCAACGCCGATGCCACCGCCACGGCCGCCGCCGACGGGCGTTCCGGCGTGTCGGTGATCAGCGGCGGCCAGGGGAGCAGCCGGTTCCGCGTGCGGGGCATCGAGGACATCGGCGGCGGGCTGTCCGCGATCTTCGAGCTCGAGCACCGGTTCTTCGTCGACACCGGCGAGATCAGCGGCCCGGCGGCCGAGACCTCCGGCAACCGGACGTTCTGGAACGCGCAGGCGTACGTCGGCCTCGCGGGCGGGTGGGGTCGCCTGACGGCGGGTCGCCAGTACGTGCCGCTGTACGACGTGCTGCTGCCGCTCGACACGACCGGCAACACGTTCTACAACAACTGGAGCGCCTACCAGAACAACCGGCTGAGCAACGCGGTCGGGTACCGCACGCCGAGCCTGCGGGGCTTCACCGGTTCGGCGATGTGGGCGGCGGGCGAGGGGCTCGCGGCGGGCCAGCGCAGCGGCGACTCGTACGGCACCGCGCTGCAGTGGGTGACCGGTCCGCTGGTGCTCGTCGGCGGGTACATGCGCTACGGCCAGCGCGATGCCGGTTCGACCGACCGCGAGGAGTGGGGCGCCGGGGTCGCGTACCGGTCGGGTCCGCGCACGCAGATCGGCGGGGCGTACCTGTTCACGAACCTCGCGACCGGCAACGACGTCTCGCAATACCTGCTGAGCGGCTCGGTCGGGCTCCTATCGGGCACGCTGTACGTGAACTACATCCGCGTCGAACCGGACGGCGGCACGAGGTCCGACCGTCTCGGGGTCGCGTACTCGATGCCGTTGTCCGGGCGGACCAACGTCTACGTCACCACGGGGATGGACTCGGACGTCCAGGTCGGCACGCGCCTCGTCGACCCGATGCGCGTCGCCGTCGGGATGCGGCACCTGTTCTGACCTGACGCGCGGACGGGGCCCGCGCGGGGCCGCGACGCCGGCGCGGCGGCGGGCCGGACGACGGGATCAGCCGGCGACCGCCCGGGCAGGTGCGCGCGCCAGCACCTCCGCGAGGTGCGCCACCGCGTCCTCGAACGACCCGAACAGCCGCGCCGAGCGCGACAGCATCAGGTTCAGCGGCTCGCCGAAGCCCTCGACCCAGCAGCCGTGCGCGTCGTCCCACAGCGTGCCGTGCGCGTCGGTGCGCGTCGGGAAGTGCCGCGCGACGCGCTCCGCGTAGCTCATCGAGGGCTGCGGCAGGTAGGCCGCCACCGGCTTGCCGAGCGCGATCGCGACGCCGACCTCGAACACCGTGCCGCTGTCGGGCTCCACGTGGCCGCGGAACGGCGCGAGGTTGGCGACCACCGCATCGCAGCCGCGGATCAGCGCGACGTTGCCCTCGTAGATGCGCTGCGCGAGGTCGGCGCCCCGTTCGTCGAGACGGTCGTCGCCCGCGCCGTCCGAGGGCCGCAGCGCGACGAGGCCGAGCGCCTCGCAGTGCCGCGCCATCCTCTCGTAGCACGCGGCCGCGTCGGGTCGGAACACGTCGGGACCGGCGAGGTAGATCGAGGGGAGGGACGGCATCGAGGGGTCGCACGAGGGGACGCCGCGATGATACCGGGACGGGCTCGCGCGACCGCCCCACGGCGCGTCGGGACGTTCGCGGATGGCGCGCGCGCTGGGGTACAGTGCGGCCGACCCGGCGCGTCCGCGCCCCGTCGCACCCATGCCCGAGACGGCACGAGGAGACACGAGATGACCGACCCCCAGCGCCCGTCGGCGCGCAGCACTCGCGCGCCCGCCGCACCCGTCCGCACCGACCGCCGTCGCGCGCTCGCCGCCGGCGGGGCGCTCGCCCTCGGCGCCGCGCTGCCCGGCGCGGCCCGCGCCCAGGCCGGCTGGCCCGCGCGCCCGATCCGCTTCATCGTGCCGTTCCCGGCGGGCGGCGGCGCCGACCTCGGCGCGCGCGTGATCGCGACCCACATGGGCGCCGCGTTCGGCGGCCAGGTCGTCGTCGAGAACCGGGCGGGCGCGGACGGCGCGGTCGCGGCGCTCGAGGTGATCAAGGGGCCGCCCGACGGCCACGTGCTGTACTTCGGCACCGCGAGCTCGATGTCGTACGTGCCGTCGCTCAAGAAGCAGCCCCCCTACGACCCGATCGCCGACTTCACGCCGATCTCCGGGCTGTGCATCTTCACGTTCTACCTCGCGGTCGCGCCCTCGGTGCCCGCGAACACGCTCGCCGAGTTCGTCGCCCACGTGAAGGCGAACCCGAACAAGCTCGCCTACGCGAGCGGCAACAGCACCGGCATCCTGTCGATGGGCCAGCTGGTCGCGCAGAACAAGCTCGAGATGACGCACGTGCCCTACAAGGGCGAGGCGCAGGCGGTCGTCGACCTCGTCGGGGGGCGCGTGCAGGCGATGTTCGCGACGCCAGCGGTGCTGCCGCAGCTGCTCGACAAGAAGTTCAGGCTGCTCGCGGTGCTGCTGCCGCAGCGCACCCGCGCGTTCCCCGACGTGCCGACGATGTCCGAGGCCGGCCAGCCGCTGGTCAACATCCAGCCGTGGGGCGGCCTCTTCGCGCCGGCGAAGCTGCCGCGCGAGCTGGTCGACCGCATCTCGCGCGACTTCAACGTGGTGATGCGCCGGCCCGACGTCGTCGAGCAATACGAGAAGCTCGGGCTGCAGCCGATCCCGTCGTCGCCCGAGACGCTCGCGACGCTGGTGCGGGACCAGCTCGCGGTGTTCGGCCAGTCGCTGCGCGACGCCGGCATCGCGC
>JBILTM010000232.1:0-7387 GCA_044371545.1 Burkholderiaceae bacterium | reverse complement strand
AGCGTGCCGTACGACGGCGCGCTCGCCGCCTGGCGCGCCGGTCGCGTCGACGAGGCGCTGTCGATCGCCGAGAAGGCGCTGCAGGGCGACCCGCGCAACCCGCAGCTGCGCTTCCTGCGCGGCACGATCCTCGCCGAGCGCGGGCGCATCGACGAGGCGGTCGGCGTGTTCCGCGCACTGGTCGACGACTTCCCCGAGCTGCCCGAGCCGTACAACAACCTCGCCGTGATCCACGCCAACCGCGGCGAGCTCGACGCGGCCCGCATCGCGCTCGAGCAGTCGATCCGCGCGGTCCCGACCTACGCGCTCGCACACGAGAACCTCGGCGACGTGCTGCTGCAGCAGGCGGTGCGCGCCTACGAGCAGGCCGGCCGCCTCGACCCCCGCAACGAGTCGGCGCGCGGCAAGCTCGCGCTGGCCCGAGAGCTCACCGGGCGCGTGAACGCGCTGCCCGTCGATTCCCGCAACCCGCGCCTCGGCGCGCAACCCAGGTGACCTTCACGATGACCAAGACCCTCCCGCTGATCGGCGCGCTGCTGTTCTCCCTCGCGGTGCCCGAGGGCGCCTCCGCGCAGGCCAACCCGCAGGTGCTGATCAAGACCTCCAAGGGCGACATCGTCGTCGAGCTCTACCCGGCCAAGGCGCCGGCGACCGTCGACAACTTCCTCAAGTACGTCGACGACAAGCACTACGACGGCACGGTCTTCCACCGCGTGATCGGCAACTTCATGATCCAGGGCGGCGGCTTCACCCAGGACATGAAGCAGAAGGCCACGCGCCCGCCGATCAAGCTCGAGTCGCAGAACGGCCTGAAGAACGATACCGGCTGGCTCGCGATGGCGCGCACCTCAGTGCCCGACTCGGCGACCTCGCAGTTCTTCATCAACGTCGTCGACAACACGATGCTGAACCACCCGCAGCCCGACGGCCACGGCTACGCGGTGTTCGGCAAGGTCGTCTCCGGCATGGACACGGTCAACGCGATCAAGTCGGTCAAGACCTCGTCGAGCGGCATGCACCGCGACGTGCCGGCCGAGGCGGTCGTCATCCAGTCGATGACGCGGGTCGCGAAGTAAGGTCCCGGGCGGGTCCGTGCGGATGCTCCGGATCCCCCGCGACGAACCGGTGCTGTTCGCCTCGGACACGCACCTCGCGCCCGAGGCGCCCGAGACCGCCGAGCGGTTCCTCGCGGCGCTCGAGCGCGAGGGGCCGACCGCCCCGCACCTCTTCCTGCTCGGCGACCTGTTCGAGCTCTGGGTCGGCGACGATGGCGCCGACCCGCTCGCCGCGCGGCTCGCCGCGATCCTGTCGGGGCTCGCCGCGCGCGGCGTCGCGGTGCGGCTGATGCGCGGCAACCGCGACTTCCTGCTCGATGTCCCGCGCCCCGGCGCCTGGGACGTCCCCTATTCCGCGCGCTGCGGCGCGACGTTGCTCGACGACCCCTGCCCGCTCGAGCTGCACGGCGTGCCGGCGCTGCTCGCGCACGGCGACGCGCTGTGCACCGACGACCTCGTCTACCAGCAGTGGCGCGCGACCTGCCGCGAGCCGGCGTGGCAGGCGACGTTCCTCGCGCGGCCGCTCGCCGAGCGCTTCGCGATCGGGCGCGGCGCGCGCGAGACCAGCGAGGCCGGCAAGCGCGAGAAGCCGGGCGCGCTGATGGACGTCAACGCCGCCGCGGTCGACGCGGCGATGGACGCGGCCGACGCGACGCTGCTCGTCCACGGGCACACGCACCGTCCCGCGACCCACCGCTGGCGCGCGGGCGGCGCCGAGCGCACCCGCGTCGTGCTGACCGACTGGGACGCGCCCGCCGGGCGCGGCGCGCTGCTGCGCTGGGAAGACGGGCGCGCGGTGGCCTGAGGCCGGCGGCGCGGCCTGCGCCGGTCAGCGCGCAGGCGCCGCGGGGCGCAGGCCGCGCTCGACGAGCACCTCGCGCAGCAGGTCCGGCCGGTCGGTGATCAGGCCGTCGACACCCCAGTCGATCAGCCGACGCATCGTCGGCACGTCGTTGACGGTCCAGGGCACGACCTTCAGACCGAGCGCGCGCGCCTCGGCGACCGCAGCCGCGTCGAGGTCGCGTGCGTTCGGCGACCACGTCGAGCCGCCCGCGGCGCGCACCGCGCGCGCCACCGAGCCGTGCTCGGCGACGCGCAGGCCGTCGGTCCAAGGCGAGCCGGCCGGGTCCGCGGCGCGCACCGTGTCGAAGCCGGGCTGAGCCGAGCTCAGGTAGACCGTCGCGATCTCGGGCGCGACGCGCTGCACGCGGCGCAGCGTGCGCCAGTCGAACGACTGGATCGTGGTGCGCGGCGCCACGCCGGCCTCGCGGATCGCGGCGACCAGCACGCGCACGAAGGTGTCCGGATCGGCCGCCTCGTCCGGCGCGAGCGGCGAGAGCTTGGTCTCGACGTTGAATCGCACCCGCTCGGCGCCGCGCCGGCGCGCGAGCGCGAACACCTCGGAGAGCGTCGGGATCCGCTCGCCGTCGACCGGGCGCTGGTCGGGGTACGCGTCGGCATACGCGCTGCCCGGCCGGATGCGGCCGACGTCGTAGCCGCGCAGCGTCGCCAGCTCGAGCGTGCGGATCGCCGGGCCGCGCGCGTCGATCCAGCGGCCCCGGGCGTCGCGCACCAGGTCCGGGTTCAGCGTGCGGTCGTGGAAGACGACCGCCACGTCGTCGCGGGTGATGCCGACATCGAGCTCGAGCGTGTCGACGCCGAGCGAGAGCGCGGCGTCGAATGCGGCGAGCGTGTTCTCCGGCGCGATCCCGCGCGCGCCGCGGTGGCCCTGCAGGTCGAAGGCGGCGGCCGCCGCGACGAGGCCGAACACGAGCGCGGCCCCGGCGGCGACGGCGCGCCCGACCCGCGACCCGGGCCGACCGACCCGCACGCCGTCGCTCAATCGACGAGCTTGTTCAGCCGCTCGGTGTCGAGCGAGGCCGGCTCGGTGCAGCCCTCGGGCACCGGCACGCCGCTGCGGCACAGCGCCTGGACGAGCTGCTCGATGCGACGGTCCTGCTCGGCGACGTGGTCGATCAGCTGGTGCAGCGCGACCGACAACGGGTCGTCGGCGCCCTGCGTGATCGCGTAGGCCGAGAAGCCCATCTTCGCTGCCTGGGCCTCGCGACGCGCGTCCACCTCGTTGCCGATGATCCGCGCCGGACTGCCGACCGCGGTCGCGCCCGGCGGCACGGTCTTGACCACCACCGAATTCGAGCCGACCCGCGCGCCCGCACCGACGGTGAAGCCGCCGAGCACCTTGGCCCCGGCGCCGATGACGACGCCCGCCTCGAGCGTAGGATGGCGCTTCGCGCCGCGGGTGAGCGAGGTGCCGCCGAGCGTGACCCCCTGGTAGATCGTGCAGTCGTCGCCCACCTCGGCCGTCTCGCCGATCACCACGCCCATGCCGTGGTCGACGAACACGCGCCGGCCGATCGTCGCGCCCGGATGGATCTCGATGCCGGTCAGGAAGCGCGACAGGTGCGACAGCAAACGCGCCGGCGTGGTCAGGCCCGAGCGCCACAGGCGGTTCGAGACGCGGTGCATCGCGAGCGCGTGGATCCCCGGATAACAGAGCAGCACCTCCAGGGACGAACGGGCGGCCGGATCGCGTTCGCGAACCGTGGCGATGTCTTCCCTGATGCGCTCGAACATGACGGACCCCGAGGATGTGTCGGGCGATTCTATGCGCGATGCGCAGACCCTGCAGGCCGCCCGGCCGGGGCGTCCCGGGCGGTCTGGACGGGCCCGGGCACGAAGACTTCGCCCACCATGAGCCGGCGCGCGCCGCGCGACAGCACGCAGCGCTCGACCCGCCAGCCGGCACGCTCGCGCCAGGCGACCTCCGCGCCGACGGCCGCGGTGCCCCCCGCCGCGCCGATCCGCGTGGCCACGCCGGGCAGCGTGCGCGCGACGTCGGCGACGACCGTGCCGGGCACCGCCGCCGCGACCGCGACCGCGAGCGCGCCGTCGACGGGGTCGGCGCCGACCGCGGCCGGACCGCGCTCGCGCACCAGCAGGTCGATCGCATCGGCCGGCACGTCCGCGCCACCGCTCGCGCGGTAGGCCGCGGGCTTGGCGACCCACGCGACCCGCGGCACCTCCGGGCGCAGCCGCGCGGGCTCGCCGAGCCCGAGCCGCGCCGCCGCGGCGAGCCGGATCGCCTCGATCCGCTCGAGCGTCCGGCGCGCGCGCGCGACCTCCTCGGGCGGCTCGCGACCGGTCAGGCCCAGCGCGTCGGCCTTCACGAACACCGCCGGACCGCCGACGTCGATCAGCGTCGCCTCGACCTCGCCGAGGCCGGGCACGGCGAGCGCCTCGCGCGGCAGCCCGGTCGGAAACGGGTCGCCGGCCGGCGCGAGGTGCTCGAGCCGGATCTCCACGCCGGGGAACGGCACGCCCTCGCCGGCGAAGCCGCCCTCCTCGACGACCTCGCCGCGGCGCACCGGGACGAACGCGTCGATCCGCTCGCCGGTGGTCGCGTGCAGCAGCCGCAGGCGGGCCAGGCCGTCGTCGGCGGGGAACACGCGTTCGTGGACCGCGAACGGGCCGACCGCGGCTGCGAGCCCGCCGCAGGGCACCGTCCAGTCGAGCAGCGCGGCGTCGGCCGAGGCGGCGCCGACGAGGAACTCGAGGTCGCAGCCGGCGCGCTGCGAGCGCGCCACCACGACGATCCGCGCGCCGCCCGCGATCGCGCCGCCGACGCCGTCGACGAAGCGCCCGCGCGGATCGGGCCCGCCGAGCGCACGCAGCAGCAGCGCGTCGCGGGCGCGCGGCGAGGACGGCAGGTCGTGCGCGTGCACGAAGAGCGCCTGCGCGGGACCGCCGCGCATCAGCGTGATCCGGAGCCGCGCGGCGCTCATCGCGGCCCGCCCCGCTCCATCAGCTTGCACACGCCGCGCAGCAGGTCGACCTCCTCGGGGCGCAGGCGCGCGCGCAGCAGCAGCCGGCGCAGCCGCGGCATCAGCTTCTTCGGGTGGGCCGGGTCGAGGAAGCCGATCGCGAGGAGCGCGCGCTCGAGGTGCTCGAGCAGGCCGTGCACGGCGCGCTGCTCGGCGAGGCGCGGGCCGTCGTCGGCATCCGCGGCGTCGCCGACGCCTGCCTCGGCCGCGTCCGGCACGCCCCGCGGCGTGCGCGCCTCGGCCGCGTCCGCATCGAGCGCCGCGCGCCGCACGCAGTACGCGACCACCTGGATCGCCTGCGCGAGGTTCAGCGACGAGTAGCTCGGGCTCGCAGGGATCCCGACCAGCCGCCCGCAGGCCTGCACCTCCTCGATCGAGAGACCCGTGCGCTCGGCGCCGAACACGAACGCGACCCGGTGGGACGGGTCGCCGGCGAGCACCGCCATCGCGTCGGCCGCGCAGGCCTCGGGCGGCGCGGGCTCGGGGCCGAACTCGCGCGGCTCGGCGCTGACCGCGATCGCGAGCGCGGCATCGCCGATCGCGTCGGCGAGCGTGTCGAAGCGCCGCGCACGCTCGAGCACCTCGGTCGCGCCGCTCGCGAACGCGCGCGCCTCGGGGCGCTCGAGGACGTCGTCGTGGCGGGGTGCGACCAGCCGCAGGTCGGTGAGGCCCATCGTGCGCATCGCGCGCGCCGCGGCGCCGACGTTGCCCGGGTGGCTGGTGCCGACCAGCACGAACGCGACGCGTCCGAGCGCCGGCGGGTCGGCCGCGTGCAGCGGCCGCGGCACGGTCCGCTCGTGCGCGTCAGTGCGCGAGGACACGGCGGTCGTGGTGGTTGCGCAGTGCCTGCGGCCCGAACGACCCGATCAGCATGCCGAGCGCCGAGGCGAGCACGCCGGCGAGCTGCGCCGGGAACGCCTCGCCGGCCGGCGTCGCGAGGAACGAGCCCCAGGTGAGCAGGCCGAGCACGATCGAGAAGATCGCGCCCTGGGTCGTCGCGCGCGGCCAGTACAGCCCGGCGAGCAGCGGCACGAACGCGCCGACCAGCGTCACCTGGTACGCCGCCGAGACCAGCTCGTAGATCGGCGTGCCCTGCATCGCGATCGCGTAGGCACACACGCAGGCCGAGAACACCAGCACCGCGATCCGCATGTCGCGCAGCTCCTCGCGGTCGCCCATCCGCGGCTTGAACTGGCGCCAGATGTTCTCGACGAAGGTCACCGACGGCGCGAGCAGCGTCGCCGACGCGGTCGACTTCAGCGCCGACAGCAGTGCGCCGAAGAAGATCACCTGCATGACGAACGGCATGTGCTCCATCACCAGCGTCGGCAGCACCTTCTGGGGATCCTCCTCGAGGAGCGCCGCGGCCTGCTCGGGCATGATCAGGAGCGCGCTGGTCACGAGGAACATCGGCACGAAGGCGAAGAGGATGTAGCAGGCGCCGCCGATCACCGGGCCACGGGTCGCCGCCTTCACGTCCTTCGCCGACATCACCCGCTGGAACACGTCCTGCTGGGGGATCGAGCCCAGCATCATCGTGATCGCCGCGGCGACGAAGAACACGATGTCGTGGAAGCTCGGCTCGGGCAGGAAGCGGAACATGTCGCGGCTCGACGCGAGCGCGATGACCTTGTCGGCGCCGCCGGCGAGCTCCGCCGCGAAGAACGCGATGATCGCTAGACCGACCACCAGGATGATCATCTGCATGAAGTCGGTGACCGCGACCGACCACATGCCGCCGAAGAGCGTGTAGGCGAGGATCGACACCGTGCCGATCACCATGCCGACCGGCACCGCGATCGCGCCGCCCGACAGCAGGTGGAACACCAGCCCGAGCGCGGTCACCTGCGCCGACACCCAGCCGAGGTAGCTGACGATGATGATCAGCGAGCAGACCACCTCCACCGTGCGGCCGTAGCGCGCGCGGTAGTAGTCGCTGATCGTCAGCAGCGTCATCCGGTAGAGCTTCGCGGCGAAGAAGAGGCCGACGAGGATCAGGCAGGAGCCCGCGCCGAACGGGTCCTCGACGACCGCGCCCAATCCGCCCTGCACGAACTTCGCCGGGATGCCGAGCACCGTCTCGGAGCCGAACCAGGTCGCGAAGGTGGTCGTCACGATCATCACCATCGGCAGGTGCCGGCCCGCGATCGCGAAGTCCGCGGTGTTCTTCACCCGCTTGGCGGCCCACAGGCCGATGGCGATCGTGACCAGCAGGTAGGCGAAGACCAGGACCAGGAGCATGGCGGCGGGCGCGTCGGACGCGGGCTGCGGGAGGGGATCGGAGGCGGCCGGGAGCGGGGCCGCCACGTGATTATGACGCCTCGGGCCCGACCCGGGCGGCCGGGCCGGGCGGCCGTGTGGGCTCGCTGCCTTACAATGCCGGCCATGCATCCCATGATCAACGTCGCGGTCCGTGCCGCGCGCGCCGCGGGTCGGATCATCACCCGCGCCAGCCTCGATCTCGACGCCGTGAAGGTGGCCCGCAAGCAG
>JBILTM010000231.1:0-7403 GCA_044371545.1 Burkholderiaceae bacterium | reverse complement strand
GTCTCGAGCATCCTCGCGGAGTCGGTGTGCAGCGGCGCCGTCACCGGGCAGGTCGGCATCAGCAGGACGTCCACATCGGAGAAGGCGTCGTCGAGCGTGCGCAGCCAGCGCTCCTTGAACCGCATCGACTCGGCGTAGCCGGGGGCGTCGAAGCGCTGGCCGTACCGCAGCCGCTCGAGCACGTCGACCCCGAACGTGCCGGGCGCATTCGCCAGCCGCTCGGCGTGGTGGGCCGCGGCGTCGGCGTGCACCATCGGCATCAGGTGCTTCTGGGTGGCCTCCACGCCCGGCAGCGTCACGTCGCAGACGTGCACGCCCAGGCACAGCAGGTCCTCGATGGCTGCGCGCACCAGACGCTCGACCTCCGGCTCGAGGCCGGCGAAGCACCAGCGTGCCGGCACGCCGATCCGCATGCCCTCGACGCCGCGCGCGAACTCCCGGGCCCAGCTCGTCACTGGCCGGTCGACGCAGCAGGGATCGTCCGTGTCGTGGCCGGCGATGACCTCGTGCACGTCCGCCACCTGCGCGACGGTGCGGGCGAGCGGGCCGATCGTGTCGTGCGCGTCGCTGACCGGGAAGCAGCCGGTGTTGGGCACGGCGCCGTGCGTCGGACGCAGGCCCGCCACGCCGTTGAGCGCGGCCGGGATGCGGATCGAGCCGCCGGTGTCGGTGCCGAGCGAGACGTCGCACAGGCCCGCGGCCACGCTCGCGCCGGAGCCGCCGCTCGAACCGCCCGGGATCGCATCGGTGTTCCAGGGGTTGCGGCCCAGGCCGTGGTGCGGATTCTGCGTCGTGCCCCCGAAGGCGAACTCGTGCAGGTTGGCCTTGCCGACGATCAGCGCGCCCGCGCGCTTCAGGCGCTCCACCACCACCGCGTCCTTCTCGGGCACGTGGTCCCTGAAGAACGCCGAGCCCATGGTCGTCGTCCAGCCGGCGGTGTCGATGTTGTCCTTCAGGCTCACCGCGAGCCCCGCCGCCGCAGGCAGGCCGCCGCGCTCGAGCCGCGACGCGAGCGCCTGCGCGTCCTCGGCGAGCCGGGGGTTGAGCGAGATCAGCGAGCGCAGCGCCGGGTCGATCGCCTCGGCCGCGCGCGCGATGTGCCGCGCGCGCGCCCGGATGTCGCCGCGACTCATGCGACCGTGATCGGCGTGAGGTCCTGGAACCACGACTGCGCCTGCACGAAGCCCCTGACCTTCGGGCTCAGCGCGCGCGGATTCAGGTCGTGCGCGGCGAACAGGAACAGCGCGTTGTCGACCACGTACGCGTGGGCACGCTGCATCATCGCGGTCTGCCGGGCCGGGTCCATCTCCGCCTGGATCTGCGAGAACAGCTTGTCCATCTCGGGATTGCTGTGCCGGCTCCAGTTGACGCCGGCGGGATTCGCCTGGTCCGTCTGCAGGATGCGCGCGAACGTGCGGAACGGATCGTGCGTCGGGTTGGAGATGTTCAGCGCGTGGCAGCCGCGGCTCGGCGGCGCGCCGGAGCCCGCCCGCCAGGCCTCGATCAGCGCCTGCCACTCGAACACCTCGAACTGCACGTCGATGCCGATCTCGCGCAGGTTCTGCTGCAGGAACTCGTTCATCGCGAGCGGCTGCATCTGGCCCGAGCCGCTGCTGGAGATCGCGACCTTCGTGCGCAGCGGGTTCGTGCGGCTGAACCCGGCCTCGGCCATGAGCTTGCGCGCGGCGTCGGGGTTGTGCTCGAGCTTGAAGGTCGGCGCGCCGTACCAGGGGTGGCCCTGGGTCACGAGGCCCTGCCCTTCGGCCATCAGCCCGCCGAGCAGGATCTTGAGGCCGGCGCGGTCGATGCCGAGGTTGGCGGCCCGGCGCACGCGCACGTCGGTCCAGGGCGACTCCGGGATCTGCGCCAGGAACCAGGTCCAGTGGTGCGGGTAGACGTTGGTGACGAGCTGGAAGCCGGCGGCCTTCAGCGACGCCGCGGCGTCGGGCGGCGGGGCCTCGATGAAGTCGACCTGCCCGGAGCGCAGCGCGGCCACGCGGGCGTTCGGATCGGGGATCGGCAGCAGCGTGAGGCGGGCGGCCTTGGGTACGCGCGCCTTGTTCCAGTAGTCGGCGTTGCGCACGAGCACCGCCCGCTCGCGCTGGCTGTACGACTCCATCTTCCAGGGGCCCGTGCCCACCGGCTTGTTCAGGTAGGCCGTCCAGTCGCGGCCGGCGGCCTCCCAGGCACCCTTGTGCACGATCCCGATCCAGGGCATCGCGTAGGGCAGCGTGGAGTCCACCACCTCGGTCTCGAGCCAGAAGGTCCGGCCTTCGGCCCCCCAGCCGCGGATCTTCGGCAGCTGGATCGCCGCCTGGCCGAACGCGCGCTGGTCGAACCAGGCGGCATCGCGCTTCAGCGCCCGGTCGAAGCTGAAGACGACGTCCTCGGCCGTCAGCACGTGCCCGTCGTGGAAGCTCACACCCTCGCGGATCGTGAACAGCCATCGCCTCGGGTTGGCCGGGTCGGTCTTCCACGTGGTGGCCAGGTTCGCCGCGAGCGGCGCGGACTGGTCGGCCCGGGTCAGGTCCCACGAGACGAGCTGGTCGTACAGCGTCACGCCCATGAAGCGGGCGCCCTCGGCGCCCTGGTCGGGGATCCCGTTGGGCAGCGGGACGGTGGCGACCGTCATCGCGACGCGGAGCGAACCGCCGGGCGCCTGGGCGTGGACGAGGTCCAGGCCGGCGAGGGTGGTGCCGAACGAGGCGGCGCCGGCGATCAGGACGTCGCGGCGATGGGGGTTGAAGGACACGGGTCGGACTCCTTGGGTGAACGTGGTCCCGGGTGCCGGAACGGCCTGCTCGGACGACCCGGACCCGTGGCCGCCGATTGCAGCACAAGTGTTGCCAACAACTTCGAACGGACATGGGCGGGGGCACGCGGTGATGCGCGGCACCACGACCCGCCCCGGACACCACTGTCCATCGATCGATGCGGCGTCGCCCGATGATGCGCCCGGCGCTCGCAAATTGGTAGGGCTCGGCGTTTCGGCAAGTTGATGGTACAACTTCGAACCGAGGCCGCCGGCAGCGCGGCGGGGGTCCCGAAGGCCCGGCTTATGATTCCGGGTGCGGGCACGCCCACGCCGCGCCGCGCGTGCGGCCCGACGCCCGACCTGTCGCACAACGCCCTTCCCGCCTTCGACGGCCATGCCTTCCGGACACCGCATCGACGCTCCGAGTTCCCGCCCGCGCCCCCGCCGCCACCCGCCGCGGATCGCGGCGGCCGCACCCCGATGAACATCGGGGCACGGCGCGGCGCGCCCGGCCGCACGGGCGCCGCGAAGCCGCGTGCCATCAAGCCGCGCGCCCCCGCGGCTCGCCCGGGTCTCGCCGCGGGCGCGTCCCGCGCGATCGCGCGGCCGGCAGCGCTCTACAGGCAGGTCGTCGAGGCGCTGCGCCGCGACATGCTCGAAGGCGTCTATCCGGTGGGCACGCACCTGCCGACCGAGGAGGAGCTGAGCGCGCGCTTCTCGGTCAGCCGCAACACGGTGCGCGAGGCCCTGAAGGAGCTGCGCAATCACGGGCTGGTGGTGTCGCGCCGCGGCTCGGGGACGACGGTCGCACGCCTCGACACGCCGGCCACCTACGTGCACGACACCGGGCTGCTCGGCGACCTCTACCAGTACTCGCGCACCCGCTGGGCCTATACGGTGGAGGTGAAGGCGATCGACGAAGCGATGGCGAGGATGCTCGAGACGACGCCTGGCGAGGCGTGGCTGAGCATCGCGGGCTTTCGCTACGCCGAGAACGAGGCCACGCCGACGTTCTGGACGCAGGCCTGGCTGCACCGCGACTACGCCGGCATCACGCGGCTGCTCGCACGCGGCATCCCGATCTACCAGCTGATCGAGGACATGTACGGCGACACCTTCTCCCAGGTCGACCAGCTCATCCGCGGCCAGACCGCGCCGGAGCACGTGCTCGGCCCGCTGGGGCTCGCACCCGGCAGCCCGGTGATCGAGATCGCCCGCACCTACCGGATCGCCACCGGCCGGATCGTCGAGGCATCGAGCAACCTCTATCCGGTGAACCAGTTCAGCCTGAACATCCGGCTGCGCCGCAGCGTCGGCGCCTGAGCGCCGCGCCGCTCACAGCAGCCCGGCCACCTCGGCGGCGATCTGCCGCGTGCCGTCGGTGCCGCCGAACTCGAAGGGCCGCACGCGGCCTTCGCCGAACACCCGGTCGACCGCCTCCTCCAGCGCGGCGGCCGCCCGCGCGAGGCGCGCATCCCCGTGCCGCTCGGCGAGCCAGTCGAGCATCATCGCCGCCGACAGGATCGTCGCGGTCGGGTTGGCCCGCCCCTGCCCCGCGATGTCGGGCGCGGAGCCGTGGCAGGGCTGGAACAGCGCGTGGCGATCGCCGATGTCGCCGGACGGCGCCATGCCCATGCCGCCGACCAGCGCCGAGGTCTGGTCGCTGATGATGTCGCCGAACATGTTCTCCATCACCATCACGTCGAACGTCCAGGGGCGACGCACCAGGTCGAGCGCGGTCGCGTCGACGTAGTGGTGGCGCGCCTCGATGCCGGGATGCCGGCCCGCGACCTCGTCGAACACCCGGCGGAAGAAGGCCATCGACACGAACACGTTGGCCTTGTCGACGCAGGTCACGCTCGGGGCGCGCTCGGTCGGCCCGCCGCCCCGGGCCGCCCGCCGATGCGCGCGCCGCGCGGCGAGCCGGAACGCGAAGTCCTGCACGCGTTCGCTGCCGGCGCGGGTGATGACCATCGTGTCCCGCGCCTCGCGGTCGTCGATCACCAGGCCCTTGCCGCGCGAGGCGAACAGCCCCTCGGTGCTCTCGCGCACGACCACCAGGTCGATGTCGCGGGCGCGCGGGTCGGCGAGCGGCAGCGGCACGCCCGGGATCGCCCGCACCGGCCGCACGCCCGCGTACAGGTCGAGCGCCACGCGCAGGTCCAGCTGCGGCGCGATCTCGGTCCCGTCGGGATATCGGATGTCGGGCCAGCCCATCGCGCCGAACAGGACGGCGTCGGCCTCGCGGCAGGCCGCCAGCGTCGCGTCCGGCAGGGCCACGCCGGTCTCGCGGTAGTGGTGCGCGCCGGCCGGATGCGCGTCGAGGCGCAGCGCCGCGCCCGCCGCCGAGACCGCCCGCTCCAGCAGCGGGATCGTCGCCTCGATCACGTCGGGCCCGATGCCGTCGCCGGGCAGCACCGCGATGCGATAGGTCGGTGTCGTCATGCCGCGCTCCTCGTGCCGCCCGACGGCCACGCGCGTGTCGCGCGGACCGTCACCGCCCCGCCCCGCCGACCACGCCGTCGGTGTCGGCGCCCATCGCCGAGCACACGCGCTGGTCGAGCCGCTCGCCGTTGATGCGGATCGGGTTCGCGAGCACGCGGAAGTCGGGCCGCTCCGGATGCGGCACGTTCCGGATCATGCCGTTGGCCTGCAGGAACGGGTTCTCCAGCGCCTCGGCGAGCTCGTAGACCGGCGCGGCCGGCAGCCTGCCCGCGATCGTGCGCATCCACTGCGCGGTGGTGGCCGTGCGGAACGCCGCGTCGAGCACTTCGGTCAGCGGCCCGCGGTGGGCCTGCCGCGCCTCCGGGGTCGCGAAGCGCGGATCCGCGTCGAGCTCCGGACGCCCGAGGATCGAGAGCAGCGCGGACCAGAACTTGGGCGTCAGGCACATCACGAAGATCCAGCCGTCCGCGGTCGGGAAGGTCTGCACCGGCGCCACCGAGAAGTGCGCGCTGCGCGGCTGGCGCGCGGGCGAGTGGCCTTCGTTCAGGTACCAGATCGCCGCGTAGCCGAGCTGGTGCAGCGCGACGTCGAACAGGCAGGTGTCGACGTCGCAGCCCTCGCCGGTGGCGCGGGCACGCAGCAGCGCCGACAGCAGGCCGACCATCGCCGTGAGGCCGGTGGTGTGGTCGATCATCGACGGCGCGCCGATGCGGGTGGGCGCGCCGTCCGGCTCGCCGCACAGGCTCATCAGCCCGGACTCGGCCTGCATCATGTAGTCGTAGCCGGGCCAGGCCGCGCGCTCGTTGTCGCGGCCGTAGGCCGACAGGTGCACGCAGACGATCGACGGCCTGATCCGCGACAGCGTCGCGTGATCGAGCCCCAGCTTCGCCGGCAGGTCGCCGCGCAGGTTGTTGAGGACCACCTCGGCGCCCGCGACCAGCCGCTCGAGCGCCGCGCGCCCGTCGGGGCTGCGGATGTCGAGCGCGATGCTGCGCTTGTTCATGTTCCAGGTCTGGAAATACTCGCTGTCGGCCTCGCCGAGCAGGAACGGCCCGGTGCGCCGCGCGGGGTCGCCGCCGCTGGTGGCGTTCTCGACCTTGATCACGTCGGCGCCGAGGTCGGCGAGGAACATCGAACCGTAGGGCGCCGCGCCGAACTGTTCGATCGAGACGATGCGGATGCCTTCGAGGGGCTTCAAGGGGAGTCCTCCGTGGGAGCCGGGTGCCGCGGCATTCGCGCCGCCTTCATTCGGGGTCGATCCGGAAGCGGGTGGCGTGCTCGAACCGGTCGGCCGGATACAGGCCGACGGCGATCATCGCGACCCGGTCGCGCGTGTCCAGGTAGCTGCGCGCGATCTCGAGCGCGGGCGCGCCGGCGCGGGCCCGCAGCGCGCGCCCGTCGGCGCGACCGAGGATCACCGCGCGGATCCGCTGGCGGACCTCGGCGAGCCGCACGCCGTGGTGCCGCTCGATCAGCGCATGCACCGGCACCTCGCCGCCGTCGATGCGACGGAGCACGTCGGCATGCTCCGGCCGCACGTACACCGACATCACCGCGACCGGCCGCTCGGCATCGGCGCCGAAGCGCAGCAGACGCGCCTCGTGCCACTGCTGGCCGACCTTCATCGGCAGTCGCTCGGCGAGCGCGTCATCCGCGATCACCTCGCGCAGCCCGAGGGTCCGCATCCGCGTCGCCTCGAAGAACTGGATCAGGTCGCGCAGCGTGCCGACGCCGTGCAGCAGCGGCTGCGCGGGCGCGCGAGCCCGTACCGAGGTGCCGATGCCGGCTCGGGCCGCGACGAGGCCGCGCTGCTTGAGCTCGCGCAGCGCCTCGCGCACCGTGTGCCGGCTCGCGTCGAAGCGCGCCTGCAGCTGCGCCTCGGTGGGCAGCAGGCTGCCGACCGGGAAGCGCCCGGCGGCGATCTCGTCGGCGAGAACGCGGGCCAGCGCCGCGTAGCGCGGGCCGGAGAACGCCGTCGCGGCGGGAATCGGATTGACCTTGGGGCGAGCCACCCGGGATATTATCCGTACATTCGGACAAACCGCCCGCCACCGGACCGATTCCCGCCATGCACCTGCCCGAGAAGACCCTGCTCGTCGACGTCGCCCCCCGCGACGGCCTGCAGAGCCTGCCCCGCTGGGTCGACACCGACGACAAGGTCTGGCTGTGCGACCGCCTGTCCGAGCTCGGCATGCCGGTGATC
>JBILTM010000056.1:0-25213 GCA_044371545.1 Burkholderiaceae bacterium | reverse complement strand
AAACCCTGCCTGCGCAACAGGAAGCAGACGACGCCGACCGCGAGCATCACGTACACGTCGAACAGGCGCTGGCCGATCGAGTACGCACCGAGCACGCACAGCACGAAGACGATCGGCATCACGATCTCGCGCGGCACCCGCAGGATCTGGACGATCGGCCGCACCATCACCAGGCCGAACACCAGGATCGCGAGCGTCGCGACCAGCGTGATCGCGACCACGTCGTAGACGAACTGGGGCTGCGCGGTCATCAGCATCGGGCCCGGCTGCACGCCGTGGATGATCATCGCCGCCATCAGCACGGCGGCCGGCGCGGAGCCGGGGATGCCGAGCGCGAGCGCCGGGATGATCGCGCCCGGGATCGATGCGTTGTCGCCGGTCTCGGCGGCCATCAGGCCCTCGACCGAGCCCTTGCCGAACTGGTCGCGCTCCTTGCTCGCGCGCTTGGCCGCCGCGTACGAGCTCCAGGCCGCCATGTCCTCGCCGACGCCCGGCAGGATGCCGACGAACACGCCGATCACGCCCGAGCGCAGCACGGTGCGCCAGTAGCGCAGCACGTCGGCGATCCGCGGCAGCACCGAGTCGACCGCGTCGACGATCGGCCGCGCGCGGGGCTCGGACATCACGACGAGGATCTCGGCGAACCCGAACGCGCCGACCAGCGCCGGGATCAGGTTGATGCCGCCCGACAGCTCGTTCCAGCCGAAGGTGAAGCGCTCGTAGGCGTGCACCGGGTCGAGGCCGATCGTCGCGACGAAGAGGCCGAGCAGCCCCATCAGCCAGCCCTTGATCGCCTCGTCGCCGGTCAGGCTGCCGGACATCAGCACGCCGAGCAGCCCGAGCCAGAAGAACTCGAACGCGCCGAACTTGAGCGCCACCTCGGCGAGCATCGGCGTGAACGCCGCGAGGCAGGCGACGCCGAACAGGGAGCCCGCGACCGAGCCCGCGGTCGCGATGCCCATCGCGCGGCCGGCCTGGCCCTTCCTCGCGAGCATGTGGCCGTCGAGGCAGGCGGCCGCGTTCGCCGCGGTGCCGGGGATGTTCAGCAGGATCGAGGTGCGGCTGCCGCCGTAGATCGCGCCGACGTAGACGCAGACCAGGATCAGGATCGCGTCGGACGGCTGCATCTTCACCGTCAGCGTGGTGAAGAGCGCGATGCCGAGCGTCGCCGACAGCCCGGGCAGCAGCCCGATCACGATGCCGACCAGCGTCGCGCCGAGCGCGTAGGCGATCTGCATCGGGCCCGCGAGGTGCGCGAGCGAGGTGCCCAGCAGCGCGAGGCCTTCCATCGCTCAGGGCAGGCGCACGAGGAAGACGTCCTCGAACAGCACCGCGATCACGGTGCAGGCGACGACGGCGATCGCGACCGCGGTGCCGAGCCCGCGCGCGACCGAGCCGGACGCGCGCCAGTCGCGCCAGCGCAGCAGCGCGATCCAGGCGAGCACCAGCGCAGCCGAGGTCGCGACGAACGGCAGCCCGCGGCCGAGCGTGCCGACGACCCACACGACCGCGAGCGCGAGGATCGGCAGCACGCGCCGCAGCTCGCCCGGCGCCCCGGCCTCGGCATCGCCGGCGGGCGCGGGCGTCGCCTCGGCCGCGCCCCGCTCGCGCCACGCGAGCACTGCGCCGAACACCGCCATCAGCACGCCGAGCACGCCCGGCACCAGTCCGGGCGCCGACCACGGCTCGATGTTCATCTTCTCGAGGCGGTCCATCCGCCAGCCGCCGACCGCGACCGCGAGCCCGAGCACGACCCAGCCGAGCGCGACGCGCATCGCGATCGCCCGCGGCGAGTCAGCGACGGATGCCGATCGACTCGGGCGTGACCTTCGCCATGCCCGCGTCCTGCAGCAGGAACGCGTCGGACACGACGGTCGGCCAGACCGCGTCGTAGGCGGCCTTGCCGGAGAGCGGCGTGAACAGCGCGCCGCGCTGGGTCGCGTAGGCCCTGATCTTCTCGGAGGTCGCGATCTTCTCGGCCCACAGCTTCTCGACCGTCGCGACCACCTCGGCCGGCACGCCCTTCGGGATGAAGATGCCGAAGCCGGAGGTGACCTTCGGGAAGTCCTTCACGAAGTCGGTGATCGGCGGGATCGTGCCGAAGCCGTCGATCGTCAGCGGCGTGTCGGCGACCACCGCGAGCGGGCGCAGCCGCTTGCCCTTCAGCATCTCGGCCATCTCGACCGCGAGCTGCGTGGTCACCTCGGCCTCGCCGGCCACCGTCGCGACCACCGCCGGATTGCCGCCGTCGTAGGTGACGTGGCGGTACTTCGCGCCGGTGGCCTTCGCGATCGTCTCCATCGCGAAGTGGCCCGACGAGCTGTTGCCCGCGGTGGCGACCGAGACGGGCTTCGCCTTCATCGCGTCGATCAGCTGCGGCAGCGTCTGGTACGGCGTCGACGGGTTCACCGCGACGATCGACACGTTGGTCACCGACAGGAACAGGTGGAAGTCGTCGACCTTGCTGTTCAGCATGCCGAGAAGCGGATAGGTGCCGAGCTGCTTGGCCGCGCCCGCGGTCCAGGTGTAGCCGTCCTTGGGCGCCTCCATCGCGCTCTTCGTGCCGATCGAGCCGGCGCCGCCCGGCTGGTTCACGACGACGATCTTCTGGCCGAGCGCGGGCTCGAGCTCGGCGGCCGCGAGGCGGGTGATCTGGTCGGTCGCGCCGCCGGCGGCCCAGGGCACGATGATCGTGATCGGCTTGATCGGCTTCCACTGCGCGTGGACCGCCGGCGAGGCGAAGGCGAGCGCGGCGGCCAGCGGTACGGCGAGCGCCGCCCTGCGGATCGGATCCATGGTGCTGTCTCCTCGACGACGCCTCGGTCGGGCGTCCGGTTGTGGTAACTCGTTGGTTAATTGTATGCGTCGCCGCGTCGCCCGGGCAACCCTGCGCCGGGGCGCGCCGGCGCTCAGTTGCGGATCAGGTAGCCGAGGACCAGGTCGGTCATGTGCCCGAGCCGCTCGGCGCGCTCGCGCGGCGCGAGCAGCTCGCGGCCGAAGATCGTCGACAGCGTGTGCCGGTTCGACAGGTAGAAGTACGACAGCGACGCGATCGAGATGTAGAGCTGCACCGGATCGACGCCGGCGCGGAACACGCCCGAGCGGCGGCCGCGCTCAAGCAGGTCGTCGATCATCGCGACGAAAGGCGAATGCATCGCGCGGACCTCCTTGCTGCGCTTGAGGTGCTCGGCACGGTGCAGGTTCTCGCTGTTGAGCAGCCGCAGGAACTCCGGGTTCTCGAGGTAGTAGTTCCAGGTGAAGGCGACCAGCCGGCGGATGCCCTCGACCGGGTCGACCGCCGACAGGTTCAGCGCCTGCTCGGCGTCGCGGATGTCGCGGTACGCCTGCTCGAGCACCGCGAGGAACAGGCCCGCCTTGTCGCCGAAGTAGTAGTACAGCATCCGCTTGTTGATGCCGGCCTTCTCGGCGATCCGGTCGACGCGCGCCCCGCCGAGGCCGTGCTGCGCGAACTCGTCGGTGGCGGCCTTCAGGATCGCGGCGCGCGTGGCGTCCGGGTCCCGCGTCTGCGGAACCGCCGGCTTCGCGCGGCGACGGGGGGCGACCTTGGCGTCCATCGAGAACATGGTAACGAAACGGTTAACCGCGCGGGGCGATTTCGCCGCAGCGGCGGCCCCGGCGGCGGGCGGCGTCGCGCATCAGGGCAGCGGCGGCACGACGTCGCGGCCGCGTTCGTGGACGACGCGCCCGGCCACCACCGTCCGCTCGACGCCGAGGCCGGGCAGCCGCTCGAGCGGACACTCGACCGGATCGTCGTCGAGCACCACGAGGTCCGCGTCCAGGCCCGGCGCGAGCGCACCGCGCCGCGCCTCGTCCCACGTCAGCACGTGGCCCGCGACGGTCGCGAGCCGCAGCGCCTCGGTGCGCGAGAGGCCGCTGTCGCCGAGCGCCTCGCCCGAGTCCTCGTCCCAGCGCGCGAGCGCCTCCCAGGTCGCGAACAGCATCGAGTGCGGCACGCCGTCGGTCGACAGCGCGACCGGCACGCCGCCGTCGAGCAGCGCGCGGATCGGCGTGCCGGCCGCGCCGAGCGCGCGCAGCCCGAAACGGTCGGGCGCGCGGTACATGAAGCCCGGGGTCACCGTCGCGACGAGGCCGAGCGCGCGGATGCGCTCGATCTGCCGCGGCGTCGCCGCGGTCACGTGGACCGCGACCCAGCGCAGCTCGCGGATCGGCACGCGCGCGTCGATCGCCTCGAACGCCTGCAGCACGCGCTCGAGCTCGTAGCAGACGAGCACCGACACCCGCAGCCCGCGCCGCGCGGCCTCGATGCCGAGCGCGACCAGCCGGTCCTGCGGCAGCGCCTGGTAGAAGTGGCCGGCCCAGTGCTCGTAGGGCCAGCCGCGCGCGAGGATCGCGGCGACCTGCGGATCGGCGACGTCGAGGCACACGCCCTCCTCGCGCAGCAGCCCGGTCGCGCGACCGCGCCCGGCGAGCCGCGGCGCCCAGGCGTCGAGCTGCGAGGCGATCGCGGCGTCGGCGAACGTGGCGCTCGGCACGCTCAGCAGCGCGTGCATCCGCAGCGGCAGCGCGTCGTCGGCGGCGAGCTGGCGGTACGCGTCGATCAGCGCCGGCGTGAGGCCGTGGCCTTCGTACGCCGCCGTCGTGCCCGCCGCGACGGTGAGCCGCGCGCCGACGCGCAGGCCCTCGAGCCGGTCTTCCCACGAGAAGCGCGGCACGCAGCCGAACAGCACGTACTCGAGCGTCGGTGCACGGTTGCGCTCGAGGAACACGCCGGTGGGCTCGCCGCTCGCGTCCCGGACGATCTCGATCCGGTACGGATCGGGCGTGTCGCGGCCGACGCCGGCGAGCGCCATCGCGCGCGAGTTCGCGACCGCCGGCAGCGGCAGCCGAGACCACCAGCCCCACGGCGAGCGGATGAAGACCGGGTGCTCGGGCGCGGCGCGGTCGAGGTCGTGCCGGTCGGGAAAGCGCCCCTCGGCGAGCTGCGAGGGCTCGGTGAAGTAGCCGTCGGGCGGCGCGCCCATCGGCAGCGTCACGATCCACTCGCCGGGCGGCGTGCGCGCGGCGGCCTCGCGGACCGCATCCACGATCTGCGCGACCGACGTGCAGTGCGCGATCGGCACGCCCGCGCGCGCCCGCAGGCCCAGCCGGTCCAGGTGCGGGTGCGCGTCGAAGAAGCCCGGCACGACGCAGCGGCCGGCGAGGTCGACCACCTGCGTGCCGGGGCCGCGCAGCGCGAGCGCCGACGCGTCGTCGCCCACCGCGGCGATCCGCTCGCCGCGGACCGCGATCGCGGTCGCGACGCGGTCGCGTGCGTCGAGGGTGCGCACGGTTCCGCCGTGCAGGATCAGCGAGGCGGGTGCGGCGTCGGTCGTCATGCGCTCGAGTCTAGGGGCGCCGCGGCGCGCCGTCGACGGGCGCACGCGCGTCGGGGTCGTCGGACGTGCGCGCACAGGGCCCGCATAGAATCGACGCGCCGGCATCCGACCGACCCGCCGGCGGTCGAGCCGCGACGGAGCCGCGCCGATGGCCTTCCACCAGACGATCGGCGTCCGCCGCCACCGCTTCGACGACGTGCGCGCGCTGCTCGCGAAGGCGAGCCCGGCGCGCTCCGGCGACCTGCTCGCCGACGTCGCGGCCGCCGACGAGGAGGAGCGCGTCGCCGCGCGGATGACGCTGGCCGACCTGCCGCTGCGCACGCTGCTCGACGAGCCGGTGATCCCGCCCGAGCACGACGAGGTCAGCCGCCTGATCCTCGAGCAGCACGACGCGACCGCGTTCGCGCCGATCGCGCACCTGACGGTGGGCGGCCTGCGCGACTGGCTGCTGTCGGACGCCGCGGACGCGGACGCGCTCGAGCGCGTCACCTTCGGCCTGACGCCCGAGATGGTCGCCGCGGTCTCGAAGCTGATGCGCAACCAGGACCTGGTGCTCGCCGCGCGCAAGCGCCGCGTGGTCACCGCGTTCCGCACGACGATCGGCCTGCCCGGCCGGCTCGCGGTGCGCCTGCAGCCGAACCACGGCACCGACGACGCGCGCGGCATCGTCGCCTCGACGATCGACGGCCTGATGTACGGCTGCGGCGACGCGGTGATCGGGATCAACCCGGCCGGCGACAACCTGCCGAACATCGTGCGGCTGCTCGAGGTGCTCGACGCGATCCGTCAGCGCCACGACATCCCGACGCAGACCTGCGTGCTGACCCACGTCACGCAGTCGATCCGCGCGATCGAGCGCGGCGCGCCGGTCGATCTGGTGTTCCAGTCGATCGGCGGCACGCAGAAGACCAACGAGAGCTTCGGCGTGTCGCTCGCGCTGCTCGACGAGGCGGCCGCCGCGGTCGCGTCGCTCGCGCGCGGCACCGTCGGCGACAACGCGATGTACTTCGAGACCGGCCAGGGCAGCGCGCTGTCGGCCAACGCCCACCACGGCGTCGACCAGCAGACGATCGAGGCCCGCGTCTACGCGGTCGCGCGCCGCTACCGGCCGCTGCTGGTGAACACCGTCGTCGGCTTCATCGGGCCCGAGTACCTGTACGACGGCAAGCAGATCGTCCGCGCCGGGCTCGAGGACCACTTCTGCGGCAAGCTGCTCGGCGTGCCGATGGGCTGCGACGTCTGCTACACCAACCACGCCGAGGCCGACCAGGACGACATGGACACGCTGCTGACGATGCTCGGCGTGGCCGGCGTCAACTTCGTGATGGGCGTGCCCGGCGCCGACGACGTGATGCTCAACTACCAGAGCACCTCGTTCCACGACGCGCTGTACCTGCGCGAGGCGCTCGGGCTGCGGCGCGCGCCGGAGTTCGAGGCGTGGCTGGAGCGCGCCGGGCTCGCGGACCGGGACGGACGGCTGCTGCCCGGACGCGCCCGGTCGCATCCGCTGCTCGCGATGGCGGATGCGCCGCAGGCGGCGCGATGAGCCTGGCGATGGCCGTGTCAGCGGATCTGCACCAGATGCTCGGGCTTCGCGCGGGGCACGGCCTCGAGCGGAATGCGTGCATCGAAGGTCACGAAACGACCTCGGTGGCGTACCGCGGTCGCGAGCAGGTAGGCGTCGGTCACCTGCCTCGGCCCCAGCACGCGCCGCCAGTCGAGCGCGTTCGGCCGCAGCAGGTCGAGATCGTCGGCCCAGAAGGCGTGATGCGGCGTGGCCGCGGCCTCGGACAGGCGGGCAGCGACCTCGGCCGCGGGGCGTGCGCCGGGATACGCAGGCTGGGACATGATGCGGATGCAACCGTGCTGGGTGATCGGGCAGGACGCCCAGCCCTGTTCGACGTGGCGACCCAGCCAGTCGGACGCGAGCCGGTGATGCACGTGCGCGGCGTCGAGCAGCGCGATCAGCACGTTGACGTCGAGCAGCGCCCGCACCGTCAGGCGCCTTCGGTGTCCCGCAGCGTGTCGACCTGCTGCCCCGTGACGACGCGTCCCTGCGACGGGAAGGGGCGGAATCCCGCGACGCCCTTCGAGCGACCGGCGGGTGCGCCGGACCCGGAGAGCGCCTGGCGCAGCAGGCCGGACACCACCGCACCGGCCGAGACCCCCTGCGACCGGGCGAGTTCCTTCGCGGCGGCGAGCACGTCGTCGTCGATGTCGAGCGTCGTTCGCATGCGGCCTCCGGCAGATCCCGTCGCGTCGCATCATAGCATCAGCGCATCATGATGACACCCCCCGACGAGCCGGCGACCGGAGCACGACGAGCCGGTGCGCTCCGCGCCGAACAGTCCGTCGAGCCCGACGCCTGGACCGCGCTGCGCGCCTTCACCCCCGCGCGGATCGCGCTCGGTCGCACCGGCGCGAGCCAGCCGACCTCGGCGCAGCTCGCCTTCGGCCTCGCGCACGCGAAGGCGCGCGACGCGGTCCACGCCGCGCTCGACGTCGACGCGCTCGAGGCGGCGCTGCGCGCCGACGGCTTCGACGTGCTGCGCGCGCGCAGCCGCGCGGCCGACCGGCCGACCTACCTGCGCCGCCCCGATCTCGGTCGACGGCTCGACGAGGCGAGCCTCGCGGCGCTGCGCGCGGCCGCCCCACCCGCACCGCCGGACCTCGCGTTCGTCGTCGCCGACGGCCTGTCCGCGGTCGCGGTCGCCCGCCACGCCGCGCCGCTGCTCCGCGCCGCGCGCGAGCGCCTGCCCGGCTGGCGGATCGGCCCGGTGACGATCGCCCTGCAGGCGCGCGTCGCGCTCGGCGACGAGACCGGCGAGGCGCTCGGCGCGCGCGCGGTCGCGCTGCTGGTCGGCGAGCGGCCGGGGCTGTCCTCGCCCGACTCGCTCGGGATCTACCTGACCTGGGCGCCGCGCGTCGGGCGCAGCGACGCCGAGCGCAACTGCATCTCGAACGTGCGGCCCGAGGGGCTGTCGTACGACGAGGCGGCGGCGACGCTCGCGCGTCTGCTGGACGGCGCGCGCGCGCTCGGCGCGACCGGGGTCGGGCTCAAGGACGACGGCGAGGCGCTGTCGGCCGCGCCGGTCGGCCGGATCGCGGACGCGACGGACCGCGGCTGACGGCGGCCGACGGCGACGCTCAGCCGAACAGCGACGCGAGCCCGCTGCCCGCGTGCCAGGCCGCCCAGAGGATCGCGCCGACGTACGCCGCGCCCGCAAGGCTCGCGAGGTGGCCGAGCACCACCACGCCGCCGTCGCGCTCGACCATGCCGAGCGCGAGCAGCGCGATGCCGAGCGCGGGGATGGTGTTGCTGAACGGGACCATCGGCAGCGGCGCGAGCAGCGACGCGGCCGCGACGACGAGCATCAGCCCGTTGAGGCGGTTGACCGTCGGTCCGTGGGTCAGCACCAGCCAGCGCGGTCGGATCAGCCGCTCGAAACGGCGCGCCCACTGCGCGCCCTTCACCAGCACCGGCGTCACGTGCTTCGCCTGCAGCGGATGGTCGAGCAGCCGCGCGGGCAGCCAGGGCAGGCGGTTCGCCATCACGCCGAACCCGATCAGGCCGATCAGCAGGCCGAAGACGGTGCTCGTGCCGGGGATGGCCACCGGGAACAGGAACGGGATCGACAGGAACACGCAGACGATCAGCAGCCCCTGCTCGCCGACCAGCCCCATCAGGCCGCGGACAGTGACGGTGTGGTCGCGGATCTCGGCGGCCGTGCGCTCGAAGGTGGCGGACAGGCTGTCGGCGGGGTCGTGCAGGTGTGCGGTGGTCACGGGGGTCGTCCGGAGGAGGCGGCGGGACGGAGCGCCGCAAAGATAGCCGCCCCCGCGCGTTCCGTGCGTGACGTCGTGCCCCGGCGGCGGGAGATTCTCGCCGTACGGCGCCGGGCTGCGCCGCAGGCGAAGACGCCGGCGCACTGCCCGACCGGCGCGATCGCCGGCCGGGCGACGGCTCGCCCGACCGAGGGGTCGCGCTCAGCCCAGCCCCGCCCGCACCACGTCGCGCAGCGGCTCGCCCCGGTGCAGCCGCCGCAGGTTCGCGACGATCATGTCCCAGCGGCGGTCCATCATCTGCTCGGTCCACTGCGAGGAGTGCGGCGTCATCATCACGTTCGGCAGCGCGTGGAACGGATACGCCGAGGGCCGCGGGTTCGGGTCCGCGGCGTCCGGGTAGCGCCACCAGACGTCGATCACCGCACCGGCGATCGTGCCGCCGGTCAGCGCCTCGTAGAGCGCGCGCTCGTCGACCACCGGGCCGCGCGCGAGGTTGACGAGCACCGCGTCGCGGCGCATCAGCGCGAGCCGGCGCGCGTCGATCAGGCCGGCGGTCTCGGGCGTCAGCGCGATCGACAGGATCACGAAGTCGCACTCGGCGAGGAACGCGTCGAGCCGGTCCAGCGGGTAGTACGCGTCGATCGAGCGCAGGTCCGAAGGCCGCGTGCGGCCGCAGCCGAGCACCCGAACGCCCATCGCCGAGATCCGGTCGCAGAGTTCGCGCCCCATGTGCCCGAGGCCGACGACGCCGACGACCTGGCTGTTCAGTTCGTGCCGGAACGGTCCGCCCACCGAGCCGCTCCACGCCCACGAGCCGCCGCGGAAGCTGTCCTCGACCTCCTTCCATCGGTGGGTCCACATCAGCATCGTCATCAGCGCGTACTCGGCCGCGGCGCGCACGTGGCCGAACGCGTTGCACACCGTCGTGCGCGCGGGCAGGCAGGCGAGGTCGACCCGCTCCCAGCCTGCGCCCTGGACTTGCACGAGGCGCAGCGAGACCGAGCCGGTGGCGGGCACCGAGAACGCGCTGACGACCGCCGCGTCGGCCGCGTTCACCGCGGCGTCGCGCTCGGCGGCGGGCGTCGCGCCGCCGACGTGCACCACCTCGACCGGGAAGTCGGCCTTCGCGTCGAGCCGGTGGCGGTTGGAGACGACCGTGTCGCCGAGCAGCACGATCCTGAGCGGCGCGGCCATCAGAGGTCCTTCGCGGTCGTGGTGCGGCGGTGCACGCCGCCACGCGTGTCCAGGTCCGGATGCAGCGACACGCCGTGGCCCGGCGTCTCGTTGATCGAGATGCGGCCGTCCTTCACCGGCGGCAGGCCCATCGTCATGTCCCCGTACCAGCCGTAGTAGAAGGCCCGCACCATTTCCTGGATCGGGCAGTTGGGCACGTGCAGCGCGAGGTGCGTCGAGGTCGCGAGCGCGACCGGCCCGGTGCAGTCGTGGAACGCGACCGGCACCTTGTACGTCTGCGCGGTCGCCGCGATCTTGCGCGCCTCGGAGACCCCGCCGCACCACGCGACGTCCATGATCACCAGGCTCAGCGCGTTCAGGTCGAGCAGGTACTTGAAGTCCGCTGCCATCCCGCGCGTCTCGCCGACCGCGATCGGCGCGCGCGTGGCGCGCGCGACCTCGCCGATCGCGTCCATGTGGTCCATCATCACCGGGTCCTCGACCCACATCGGCTCGAAGGGCTCGAGCGCGCGTGCGATCTTCACCGCCTGCGGCCGGTTCCACAGGCCGTGCAGCTCGCACATCACGTCGATGCGATCGCCCACCGCGCGGCGGATCTTCTCGAACGGCTCGAGCGCGCGCTTCATGTCGGCGCTCGACAGCCACTGGCCCTGCGAGGCCTCGGCCGCGTAGTCGAACGGCCAGATCTTCATCGCGTCGATGCCCATGTCGAGCAGCGACAGCGCGACCTCGTCGGCCCGCTCGAGGAAGCCCTGCAGGTCCTCGTACTGCCCCTTCTTCGCGTTCAGGCCGAAGTTGTCGGTGCCCTGGGTCGGTCGGGTCTGCACGTAGCTGTAGCCGGCGCAGGTGTTGTAGACCCGGATCGAGTCGCGCACGCGTCCGCCGAGCAGGTCGGCGAGCGGCAGGTTCACCGACTTGGCCAGCAGGTCCCACAGCGCGATGTCGATCGCCGAGCGCCCGCGCGACTCGGCGCTGGCGCCGGTGAAGCCGACGTAGCCGGTCAGGTGCAGCTGGTGGCGCTCGATGTTGCGCGGGTCCTTGCCGATCAGGTAAGGCGCGATCGTCTGGTGGACGTGCGCCTCGGCCGCGTGCGAGCCGTAGAAGGTCTCGCCCAGGCCGGTCACGCCCTCGTCGGTGCGCACCTGCGTCCACAGGATGTTGGGAAACGCATCGAGCCGCACGGTCTCGATCGCGGTGACCTTCATGGGTGTCTCCTCGGGTGGGTTCGTCGGATCTCTGTAGCTGAACGCCGGGCGACTCAGCTCGGCGGCCCGCCGCGCTCGACCTGCAGCAGGCGATGCTCGCCGTTCGAAAGGTGGCGGCGCATCTGCAGCGTCGCGATCTCGGGGTCGCCGGCCGCGATGGCGTCGACGACGCGGCGGTGCTCCTCGCGCGCGCGCTCGATGTCCTCGACCGGGCGCACGCTCAGCGTGCGGCTCGCCGAGATCGCGTCGACCAGCGGCGTGGCGAGGAACTGCAGCACCTGGACGATGTAGCCGTTGCGCGAGGTCCGCGCGATCGCCATGTGCAGCGCGAGGTCCTCGGCGGCGGCGTTGCCGCCGGCCCGCTCGACCTCCTCGATGCGCTCGCAGGCCGCGCGGATCGTGGCGACGTCGCGCTCGGTTCGGCGCAGCGCGGCGAGCCGCGCCGCCTCGGTCTCGAGCCCGGCCCGAAACTCGAGCATCTCGCGCGCACGCTCGACGGTGCTGCCCTCCGTGCCGCGCAGCCGCAGCACGCCCTGTCCGGGCATGCGACGCACGACGAACAGGCCCAGTCCGGGCTGCGTCTCGACCAGCTGGTCGGCCTTCAGCCGCGCGACCGCCTCGCGCACGACGGTGCGGCTGACGCCGAACTGCCGGCACAGGTCGTTCTCGGCCGGCAGGCGCGAGCCCGGCGAGGCGGCGCCCGACTCGATCTGTGCGACGAGCTGTCCGACGACCGAGTCCACCAGCGACTGGCGGGGCGGGACCGCCGAGAACTGGAACGCGTTCGGGGCGGCGGAGCGGGCGTCGATCATGGCGGGCCGTGGCCGTGGGTTGTATGATGCCCGACATCGTACCGCAGCAGCGCGGCCCGCCGGAGTGCAGCGGCAGCGGTCGCGGAACGCCACCTGCACGAGGGGGAGACAGCATGGACAGGAGACAGGCCACCCGTCTGATCGGGGGCTCGGTCGCGGCCGGCACGGCCGTGCTGCACGCGCCTGCGTTCGCGCAGGGGCGCAAGCTGACGGTCAACGTCGCGTCGGTGTACCCGCCCGACTCGCCGACGGACGTCGCGCTCTCGAAGCTCAAGGAGCTCGCCGCGCAGCGCTCGAACGGCCGGATCGAGGTCTCGATCCAGAAGTCCGGCACGATGGGCGACGAGCGCCAGACCTTCGAGATGCTGTCGCAGGGCTCGGTCGAGATGGGGGCGGTCGGCGTCGGCGACATCTCGGCGTTCTTCCCGCGCTACTTCCTGTCCGAGATCCCGTACATGTTCTCGAGCCAGGACGACTTCTGGAAGTTCTGGCGCGGCCCGGGCCGCGAGCTGTCGGCGATGATCGAGAAGGAGCGCGCGGTGCGCACCGACGGCGTGATGTACCGCGGCGCGCGCTACCTGACCTCGAGCACGGCGGTGAGGTCGGTCGCGGACGTCAAGGGCCTGAAGATGCGGCTGCCGCCGGTCAAGGCCTGGCACAAGGTCTGGGAGAGCCTCGGCGCGCTGCCGGCGACGATCGCGTTCGGCGAGACCTACATGGCGCTGAAGACCGGCGTCGTCGCCGCGCAGGAGAACCCGCCCGAGACGATCCTCGCCTACAAGTTCTTCGAGGCGCAGAAGTTCCTGATGCAGACCGAGCACGTGCACGGCGCGTCGCGGCTGCTGTCGTCGGGCAGGTGGTGGGCGACGCTGTCGAAGGACGACCAGGCGCTTCTGACGAAGGCGATCGAGGAGTCGGTCGAGCTCGCCAACGGCATGACCCGCGACGGCGACGCGCCGATCGTCAAGAAGCTGCAGGAGCTCGGCATGACGCTGGTGCCGGTCGACAAGAACGCGTTCCGCGACGCGGTCCGGCCCGCGGTCGAGGCGATGGCGAAGTCGGACTTCGACCCGGGCTTCTACGAGAAGGTGCGCGCGACGCTGCGCTGAGCCCCGGCCCCGCCGCGCCGCGGCGGGGCGTCCCGCGCCTTCGGAGCCATCCGTGAAAGCCCTGCTCGAGAAGCTGAACGCCCTCGTGCTGCTCGCGCTGTTCGGCGTGACGGCGGCGGCGATCGTGTTCCGCACCGTCCTCGGCTGGTCCGCGTCCTGGTCGGAGGAGCTCGGACAGTACGCGTTCATCTTCCTGGTCTTCATCGGCGCGGCCGCGGCCGTCGCCGACGACGGCCCCATCTCGATCACCAGCTTCGTCGACCGGCTCGGACCCGCGGGCCGGCGCGTCTGCAAGCTGCTGCAGTGCGTGCTGCCGCTGCCGTTCCTGGTCGTCTTCGCGTGGGGCGCGTGGCTGAACGTGAAGGCCAACTGGGGCACCGAGCTGTCGACGGTGCCGTGGATGAACGTGGGCTACATGTACCTGTGCGTGACGCTGTCCTCGATCGCGATGACCGTCTGGCTCGTGCTCCGCGCGCTGCGGCTGCTGCGCGCGCCCGCTGCGACGGAGGGCGTGCCGCGATGATGGTCGCCGTCCTCACCATCGGCCTCTTCGCCTTCCTGCTGGTCGGCGTGCCGGTCGCGCTCGCGCTCGGCATGGCGGCTGCGGCCTCGCTGCTCGTCTCGGGCCTGCCGTTCACGCCGACGATCCTGTCGATGCGCACGCAGTTCGGGCTGCAGAACTTCATCCTGCTCGGCATCCCGCTGTTCATCCTGGCCGCGAAGCTGATGAACACCGCGGGCATCACGCAGAAGATCTTCCGCTTCGCCGACACGCTCGTGGGCTTCATGCCCGGCGGCCTCGCGCAGGCCAACGTCGTCGCGAGCCTGATCTTCTCGGGCATGTCGGGCGCCGCGGTCGTCGACGCGTCGGGCCTCGGGCAGGTCGAGATGAAGGCGATGCGCGAGAAGGGCTACCCGGAGCGCTTCAGCATCGCGGTCACCGCCGCGTCGTCGATCATCGGGCCGATCTTCCCGCCGTCCGTGCCGATGATCGTGTTCTCGTTCGTCTCGGGCGTCTCGGTCGGGCGGCTCTTCCTCGGCGGCGTCGTGCCCGGGCTTCTGATGACCGTCGCGCTGATGGTCATGGTCGCCTGGTACGCGCGCCGCGGCGACTATCCGCGCGAGCGGTTCCCCGGCTGGGCGATGGCGCTGAAGCACTTCGTCGACGCGTTCCTGCCGCTGATGACGCCGGTGATCCTTCTGGGCGGCATCTGGAGCGGCATCTTCACGCCGACCGAAGCCGCCGCGGTCGCCGTCGCCTACGCGCTGGTGATCGGGATCTTCGCGATGCGCGAGCTCGGGCCCCGCGAGCTGGTCCAGGTGTTCGTCGAGACCGCACGCGAGTCCGCGGTGATCGGCTTCATCATCGCGACCTCGTCGCTGTTCGGCTGGGTGCTGATCCGCTCGGGCCTGACGCTGCAGATCGGCGAGTGGCTGCTGTCGATCACGACGGATCCGCTCGGCCTGCTGCTGATCATCAACGTGCTGCTGCTGGTCGTCGGCTGCTTCCTCGACTCGACGGTCGCGCTGCTGATCCTCACGCCGATCCTGCTGCCGGTCGTGATCAAGCTCGGCATCGATCCGGTCCACTTCGGCGTGGTGATGGTGCTGAACCTGATGATCGGGCTGATGACGCCGCCGTTCGGGATGATCCTGTTCGTGCTGCAGCACCTGTCGGACCTGAGCTTCGACGAGGTGGTGCGGGCGACCGCGCCGTTCCTCGTGCCGTTGATCGTCGTGCTGCTGCTGATCACCGTGTTCCCGTCGCTGGTCACCGCGCTGCCCGACGCGCTGATGGGCGTGGCGAGGAAGTAGCGCCGGGGATGGACGTCTCGCGCGCGTTCTCGGTCGAGGACCTCCGGCGCATGGCCCGCGCGCGGCTGCCCCGCGCGGTGTTCGACTTCATCGACGGCGCGGCCGCCGACGAGCGCACGCTGCGCGCGAACGCCGCGGACATCGACACGGTCCGGCTGGTGCCCCGCTTCCTGCGCGACGTGTCGGCGACACGCGTCGACACGACGGTGCTCGGCGCGCCGTCGGCCGCGCCGCTGCTGATCGCGCCGACCGGGCTCGCGACGATGGTGTGGCCCGACGCGGACCTCGCGCTCGCGACCGAGGCCGCGGCCGCCGGCATCCCGTTCGTGCTCAGCACCTCGTCGGGCAACACGATCGAGCAGGTCGCCGCGGTCGGCCCGGGGCGGCGCTGGTTCCAGCTCTACGTGTTCAAGGACCGCTCGATCACCGAGTCGATGATCGAGCGCGCGGCGCAGGCCGGCTACGAGGCGCTGGTGCTGACCGTCGACGTGCCGGTCGTCGGCGTGCGCGAGCGCGACCGGCGCAACGGCTTCACGATCCCGCTGCGGCTGGGCGCGCGCACGATGCTCGACTTCGCGATGCACCCCGGCTGGTGCCTGCGGGTCGCGCGGCACGGCATGCCGCGGATGGGCAACTTCGTCGGTCCGAGCGGCGGCGGCGACGCGCAGTCGCACGCGGCGCTGATGAACGGCCAGCTCGACCCCTCGCTGACCTGGGAGGCCCTGCGCTGGCTGCGAGAGCGCTGGCGCGGGCCGCTCCTCGTCAAGGGCCTGCTGTCGCTCGACGACGTGCTGCGCGCGGCCGACGCGGGCGTCGACGCGGTGGTGGTGTCGAACCACGGCGGGCGCCAGCTCGACGGCGTCGGCTCGTCGATCCGCGCGCTCGCACTGTGGGGCGAAGCCGCCGCCGCGCGCGTGCCGATCCTCGTCGACAGCGGATTCCGCCGCGGCAGCGACATCGTCAAGGCCGTCGCGCTCGGCGCGACCGCGGTGATGATCGGCCGCCCGACGCTGTACGGCGTGGCCGCCGGCGGCCCCGAGGGCGTGCGGCGCTGCCTGCGGCTGCTGATCGACGACATGCACGTGACGCTCGCGCACCTGGGCGCGACCTCGATCGAGGAGGTGGACCGGCGCTGCCTGGACCTGGGCGGGGTGCGCTGAGGCGCGCGGGGCGAGGGTTCAGCGCCCCGGCGCCGGGCCCGGCCGGCGCCCCATCGTCGCCGACGCCTTGCCGCCGCGCTGCGCGTACCACTCGGGCCGCTGCGTCGCGGGTCGCGCGCCGAAGCGCGAGATGCACGCGGCCTCGATCCGCGCGAACAGCTCGACCAGGAAACCGACGAACGCGTCGACGCGCGGCGCGATGCGCGCCTCGCGCCGGTAGAGCACGCTGAACGGCGGCGCGTCGGTCGGCTCCCAGTCGAGCAGCACCGGCTGCAGCGAGCCGTCCTCCAGGTGCGGCCAGATCGACAGGTCCGCGAACCGCGCGACGCCCTGCCCCTGCAGCACGCCGGTCAGCACCAGGTCGCGGCTCTCGCTGACGAAGCGGCCGCGCAGCGTGACCTCCTCGATTTCGTCGCCGCGCCGGTAGCGCCACAGGTCGAGCAGCGTGCCCTCGGCCGCACGCACCAGCAGGCAGCGGTGCGCGCGCATGTCGGCGGGTCGCGTCGGCACGCCGTGGCGGCGCCAGTAGTCGGGCGTCGCGCACACCAGCAGACGGCTCTGCGCGAGCGGCCGCTGCACCAGGTCGACGTCGCCGGGCCAGCCGAGCGCGACGATCGCGTCGTGGCCCTGCGCCTCCGCCGGTCCGACGTTGAGTCGGTCCGAAGGACGCAGCTCGATCCGCAGCTCGGGGTAACGCTCGTGGAACTCGGTCAGCGCCGGCACCAGCACCATGCGCGCGAGCAGCGGCGGCGCACCGACCACCAGCGTGCCGCTCGGCCGCTCGCCGCCCTCGGCGACCGCGCGGTCGGCCTCGACGAGCCGCTCGAGCAGCGGCCGGCACGACTCCAGGTACGTCTCCCCTCGCGCGGTCAGCGTCAGGCCGTGGGTGGTGCGGTCGAACAGCACGACGCCGAGTTCGCGCTCGAGCGCGCCGACGAGCTTCGCGACCGCCGGCACACTGACGTCGAACGCGCGTGCGGCGCCCGACAGGCTGCCGCCGTCGGCGGCAGCGACGAAGTACTGGAGCGCGCGCAGCTTGTCCATCGTGCCTCGGCGGGAGATGCCTTGAACCTGGGGTTCAAGGCGATTGTGCCGTGCGCTGCGTTTCCGGGCGAACGCACGGGCCCTAGAGTGGGCACGTCTCCAATCGATGCGAAGGGTCCCGCGATGTCGCCGAGATCGATGCTGTCCGCCGTGCTCCTGGCCCTTGGCCTGCTCGCCTTCGACGCGCCCCGCGCAGAGGCGCAGGACACGTTCCCGTCGAAGCCGCTCAGGATGGTCGTGCCGCTGCCGCCGGGCGGCCCGAGCGACATCCTGGCCCGCGCGACGGCGCAGGCGATGTCGGCGTCGCTCGGGCAGCCGGTGGTCGTCGAGAACCGGCCCGGCGCGGACGGCCTGATCGCGGCGCGCGCGGTCGCGGCCGCGCCGGCCGATGGGCACGTGCTGCTGTACGCGGTCGGCTCGATGATCGCCACGCCGCTGATGTCGAGCCCGCCGTCGTTCGACTGGCTCGGCGAGCTCGCGCCGGTCGGCCGCATCGGCCGCGTCGCGTTCTGCGTGATGGTGCACCCCGACGTGCCGGCGACCTCGATGCGCGAGCTCGCCGCGTGGACGAAGGCGAATCCGGGCCGGCTCGCCTTCGCGAGCAGCACGAACAGCGAGCTGATGGGCGCCGCGCAGTTCATGCGGGCCGCCGGCGTCGAGATGACCCGGGTGCCGTACAAGGGCGGCGCGCAGGCGATGCCCGACCTGGTCGCGGGACGCGTGCAGCTCAACGTCGGCCCGGTGTCGCTCGCGCAGCCGCAGGCGAAGGACGGCCGGCTTCGGGTGCTCGCGACGCTGCTGCCGCAGCGCAGCCCGCTGCTGCCCGAGGTCCCGACGATCGCCGAGGCGGGCTACCCGCAGATCGACGTGCCCACCTGGCAGGCGCTGTTCGCGCCGGCGCGCACGCCGCCCGAGGTGGTGGCGAAGCTCGCGGCGGCGCTCGAGGCCGCGTTGCGCGATGCGGCGCTGCGGGCCGACCTCGAGCGGCGCGCGGTGTTCGTCGAGCCGTCGACGCCGGCGCAGCTGCGCGCGACGATCGTCGCCGAGCAGGCCGAGTGGGCGAGGCTGATCGCGGCGTTCGGGCTCGCCGCGCCGTAGCGGCGAGGCGCGAGCCACCGCGCGGTGCGCCTCGAGGAACCGCCGCCCCGGGCGCGCCGCGCCCGGTCCTCGAGGGCCGGACCACCCGGACGGTCATCGACCTGACATGCGGGAACAGTAGGGTCCGGCGACTCGGTCTGCGTCCGTCCGGCATGTCCCCGCCCGCCCGCCTCCTGCCCGCGCTCCTTGCGGCCGCCCTCGTCGCGGCCACGGCCGTCGTGCCCGCCGCCGCGGCGGACATCGCGCGCGGCGGCGAGCTCTACGTCCGGACCGGCACCGCCCCGCTCTCCTGCGGCGAGAACGGCGCCTGCCACGGACCCGACCCGCGGCAGAACCTCCTCAGGATCCGCCGGGGCGCGGACAACGCCGCCCTCATCGAGAGCGCGATCGCGCGCAACCGCGGCGGCATGGGCTTCCTCGCGACCCACGTCGACGCGCGCGACGTCGAGGACATCGCCGCGTGGCTCGGTGCGGTCGTCAACGGCACCGTCCCGGTCGCCTCGGCCGACGCGGCGCCCGTCGCGCCCACGACTCCGGGCGGGGGCACTGCGACCGGCCCCGGCGAAACGGCGCAGGCGGCCCCGGCGCCGCTCTCGATCGCACCGCCGTTCAATGCGGGCTACGGCGGGTGCTCGACCGGCGCGGACGGGCAGGTCGACACCGTGCTGCTCGCGCTGGTCGCGTTCGCGCTCGCCGCGGTGCTGCGCCCCCGCCGGCGCGGCGACGCGGGCGTGAGCGACCGCGGGGCGGGCGCGCTCGCAGGCGTCGCGGTCGGCCTGTCGATGTCGCTCGCGTCCGTGCAGGCGCAGGCGCAGGGGGCGATGCCCGGCGCGGTCGCGCCGCGATTCGAGCTCCCCACGCGGGACGGCGGCCGGGTCGACCTCGACGCGCTGCGCGGCCGGGTCGTGTACCTCGACGTCTGGGCGTCGTGGTGCGCGCCGTGCCGGCGCTCGATGCCGTGGATGGACGCGATGCACCGCCGCCACGCGGCCGCGGGGCTGGAGGTCGTCGGCGTGAACGTCGACACGCGCGAGGCGGAGCGGGTCCGCTTCCTCGCGTCGACGCCGGTGGGATTCACGATCGCGCTCGACCCCGAGGCGCGCGTGCCGAAGCTGTACGGGACGAAGGCGATGCCCACGTCGGTGCTGATCGGACGCGACGGTCGCGTGCTGTACGTCCACGAAGGCTTCCGGGACGCCGACCGCGCCGTGCTCGAGTCGATGATCGAGGCCGCCCTCGTCGTGCCGGGAGCGGGCGCCCCGGGTGCCGCGCCACCGGCCGGCGGCGGCGCGCCGCGATGAGGGCCGCCGCGTTGCGCGCGGCCGCGCTGCTGCTCGCCGGCGCGCTCGCCGGCTGCAGCGGCGCACGCCCGGTGCAGCCGTGGGAGAAGCGCGCGCTGGCGCTGCCGGAGATGCGGATCGGCGGCTCGGCGACCGACGGCGGCCTGGAGCGCCACGTCTACTCGAACCGCGAGGCCGCCTCGGGCGGCGACCGGGCCGGGGCCGGCGGCTGCGGATGCCGCTGAGGCCGACCGCCGGCGGCACGGCGCCGCCGCCCGCGGCCGCCCGGGCCGTGCGACCGATGCTGCTCGGGGCCGCCCTCGCGCTGCCCGGCGTGGCCCCGACCGCGCTCGCCGACACGCTGCCCGAGCGCCAGGTCGGCTTCCGATGGCTGCACTACCGCGACGCGCAGCCCGGACTGGACCGCATCCGCGTGAACTCGCCGTCGGCCTGGTTCGTGACGCCCCTCGGCGACACCTGGTCCGCCGCGGGATCGCTGGGCGTCGACGCGGTGTCCGGCGCGTCGCCGGCCTGGCACGCCGCGATCAGCAGCGCCTCGCGCATCTCGGATCGGCGCACCGCGGGCGACTGGCGCCTGACGCGTCACGCGGCCCGCTCGCGCTGGACGCTCGGCGCCGTGCACTCGGACGAGCGCGACTACCGGTCGCGCGCGCTGTCCTTCGAGGCCAGCGTCGACGACGAGGCGGCGAACACCACCTGGTCGCTGTCGACCGGCTTCGCGAACGACCGGCTCGAGCCGGTCGCGGGCCGTCCGGGGGCGGGCACCCGGCGCGCCGCCGACGTGCTCGCCTCGGTCACGCGCATCGCGTCGCCGGTCGACATCGTCCAGGTCGCGCTCGGTGCGGCCCGGTACACCGGCGACCTGTCGGATCCGTACAAGGCGCTCGACCAGCGCCCCGACGAACGGACGCAGGGCTTCGTCCAGCTGCGCTGGAACCACCACGTCGACGGCGGCGCGCTCGACGGCTCGACGTTCCGCACGTCGTACCGGTACTACCGCGACGACTGGGGCGTGCGCGCCCACACCGCGTCGTTCGAGTGGGTGCGCCCGCTGCCGGGCGGCTGGTCGGTCACGCCGCTCGCGCGGTTCCACACCCAGAGCGCCGCGCGCTTCTACTACGACCCGGTCTACGACCCGGTGCTCGGCGAGCCGTTCCCGCCGGGCTTCCTCGAGCAGCCGGCCGCGTTCCGCAGCTCGGACACGCGGCTGTCCGCGTTCGGCGCCGCGACGCTCGGCGTGCGGATCGAGGCGGCGCTGCCCGCCGGGTGGCACGCCGAACTGCGCATGGAGTGGTACCGGCAGGACGCCGCCTGGCGGGTGGGCGGCACCGGCAGCCCGGGGCTGCCGCCCCTCGACGCACGGATCGTGCAGGCCGGCCTGCGCCGCACGTTCTAGCCCGCGCGTCGCTCACCGCGCCAGCAGCGCCCTCACTTCGTCCCGCACGAACGCCCAGTCCTCGCCGCGGTGCACCGGGTTGCCCGCGCGGTGGCCCCACGCCGATTCGATGATCGCGAGCCGGCCGTCGGCGATGCAGGGCAGCTCGGCCGCGTTGTCCTGCCAGCGGAAGTAGAGATCCGTGCGCGACGGCATCAGCAGCACCTTGGCGCTGATCGCGCGCAGCGCGCGCTCGAGGTCGCCGCCGTGCGCCGGGTCGTCGGCGATGCTCGAGTGCTGCCAGGTGTGCACGTGCGCGAGCAGGTCGTGCGGGTCGCGGCGCAGGAAGTTGCCCTCCCATGCGCCCACCAGCCAGTCCTCGAGCGAGGAGTAGCCGAGCGTCGTCCACAGCCGGTCGCGGTAGAAGTCCTGCGACATCGCCCAGCCCGCGTAGACGCGGCCCATCGCGCGCAGCCCGCGCTCGGGCTTGCCGTCGAACGCGCTGCCGTTCCACGCGGGGTCCGCGCACAGCGTGGCCTTCACGCCCTCGAGGAACACGGCGTTGTGGGGCGCGCAGCGCGCGGCGCCGCAGACGATCGCCGCGCGCTCGACCTCGTCGGGGAAGCTCGACGCCCACTGGTAGGCCTGCATGCCGCCCATCGACCAGCCGTAGACCATCGCGAGCCGCTCGACGCCGAACACCTCGCGCAGCAGCCGGCGCTGCACGCGGACGTTGTCGAGGATCGACCAGTGCGGATAGCGCGCGCGGTCGTACGGCGGCGGCGTGGTGCTCGGGGACGAGGACAGGCCGTTGCCCATCATGTCGGGGATCACGACGAACCAGCGCGTCGGGTCGAGGATGCCGTCGGGCTCGATCAGCCACTGGGTGTCGGTGTGCTGCGCCGAGAACGACGTGGGGTACAGCACCACGTTGTCCTTCGCCGGGGACAGCGTGCCCCAGGTGCGGTACGAGAGCTTCGCGCCGCGACAGGTGTGGCCGGAGCTCAGCAGGACGGTGCCGGCGTCGAAGATCGCTGCAGGATGCGCGTGCACGGCGGGCCTCCCAGGACGTGGAGGCTCGATGGTAGCCCGGCGCCGCGCGCGCGCCGCTCAGGCGGCGAGCCGCCGCGCGAGTTCGAGCAGCATCGTGTCGCGGCCCGGCGCGGCGACCAGCGACAGCCCCGTCGGGCAGCCGTCCACGGTGCCCGCCGGCAGGCTCACCTGCGGCAGCCCCGCGTGGCCGGCGATGCACAGCAGCCCGAGGCAGCGGTTGCGCCACGCCTCGAGCTCCGGCACCGGCGTGTCCAGGCGCGGCGCGATGCCGGGCGTCGTCGGGATCGCGAGCACCGTGTCGTCGGCGAGCAGCGCGTGCATCCGGGCCGCGATCGTCGTCCTGCGGCGCATCGCGGGCGCCACGTCGTCCGGCGTCAGCGTCGCGACCCAGCGGAAGCGCTCGCGGATGCCGCCGCCGAACTCGGGGTTCAGCGACGCGAGCCAGTCGCGGTGCGTCGCCCAGATCTCGCTGCCCTGGATCACGCGGAAGTCCTGCATCCACGCCTCCAGGCCTTCTTCCGCGATCGCGCGGGCGTCGAGCGCGCCGCCGATCGCGTCGGCGACGCGCGCGAGCAGCGGCTGCATCGCGTCGCGGGTCGCCGGCAGCGCGCGCTCGAGCGCGTCGGTCGCGACGACGAGCCGGCTCGGCATCGGGGCGGGCGAATCGTCGGCGAGCAGCACGCGCCCGACTCGCTCGAAGAGCACCGCGTCCTTCGCGAACCAGCCGACGGTGTCGTAGCTCGGCGCGAACGGCACCGCGCCGTCGAGCGGCACCGCGCCGTGCGTCGTGCGCATCCCGAGCACGCCGCAGTAGGACGCGGGCACGCGCACCGAGCCGCCGGTGTCGCTGCCGATCGCGAACGGCACGAGGCCGCCCGCGACCGCCGCGGCCGAGCCGCTCGACGAGCCGCCCGGCAGGCGGCCGGGCGCGGCGACGTTGACCGGCGTGCCGTAGTGCGTGTTCTGGCCGTTCAGGCTGTAGCAGAGCTCGTCGCAGTGGGTCTTGCCGACGAGCCGGGCGCCGGCGGCCAGCAGCCGCGCGAGCACCGTCGCGTCGCCGTCGGGCACCGGATGCGACGCGAGCCACGCCGGGTGGCCGAACGCGGTCGGCACGCCGGCGACGTGGAACAGGTCCTTGAGCCCGAAGGGGACGCCTGCGAGCGGGCCCGCCAAGGCGCCCTCGCGCTCCACCGGCGCGTGCGCGACGAACGCACCGAGCGTGTCGCGGTCGTGGATGCTCACGGTGCGCCCTCCCCCTTGCGGACCTCGCGCTGGAACACCCGCAGCGCGTGCGCCTTCGCGCGCACGAAGCCCGGGTCGCTGAGCGTGCCGATGTCGCGCGGCCGCGGCGCGTCGAAGCGCAGCACCTCGGCCACGCGGGTCGGCCGGCGCGTCAGCAGCACGATTGTATCGGCGAGCCACACCGCCTCCTCCAGGTCGTGCGACACCAGCACCATGGTGGTCCCGGTCTCGACGAACACCTGCTGCAGGCGGTCGCGGATGAACAGCGTCATCTCGTAGTCGAGCGCCGAGAACGGCTCGTCGAGGAACAGCACCTCGGGCTCGGGCGCGAGCGCGCGCATGATCGACACCAGCTGCTGCTGGCCGCCCGACAGCTCGTACGGATGGCGGTTGAGGTCGAAGGTCGGCTGGAACGACGCGACCAGCTGCTCGACGCGACGCTCCACCTCGGCGCGCGGCGTCTTCGCGAGCACCAGCGGATAGCGGATGTTGTCGATCGCGCGCCGCCACGGGAACAGCGCGTCGCGGTAGTTCTGGAACACGTAGCCGATCCGCGTCTGGCGCAGCGTCTTGCCGTCGAACAGCACCTCGCCGCGGTCGATCGGCAGCAGCCCCGCGACCAGGTTGATCAGCGTCGACTTGCCGCAGCCGTTCGGCCCGAAGATGCTGGTCACCGCGCGCCGCGGCAGGTCGAGGTCGAAGTCCTGGTAGAGCGGCGAGCCGCCGAAGGCCTTGCACAGGCCCCGGATCGTGATCTGCGGGCGTTCGGTCGCGGGCAGCGTCGCACCGGGCTGCGGCACGGCGCTCACGCCCGGCCGCTCCAGTGGACGATGCGCTTGTCGAGCACCAGGAAGCCGACGTTCAGCAGGTAGCCGAGCACGCCCGCGGCGAGGATCGACGCGTACATGTCCTTCACGTTCAGCACCTGCTGCGCGTTGATGATCCGGTGCCCGAGCCCGTTCTCCGAGCCGATGAACATCTCGGCGACGACGACGATCACCAGCGCGATGCTGATGCCGCTCCTCAGCCCGACGAAGGTCTGCGACAGGCTCTCCCACAGCAGCACGTCGCGGAAGATCCGCCATCGCGACGCGCCCATCACCGAGGCGGCCATGATCCGCGTGCGCTTGGCGTTCATCACGCCGTAGGCGCTGTTGAACAGCACGACCAGCACCGCCGCGAACGCCGAGATCGCGACCTTGTTGAAGTCGGTGATGCCGAAGAACAGCATGAAGAGCGGGATCAGCGCCGAGGACGGCGTCGAGCGGAAGAAGTCGACCAGGAACTCGACGCTGCGGTACAGCGACTCGGAGCTGCCGAGCGCGACGCCGAGCGGCACGCCGATCACCGTCGCGATCGCGAACGCCTGCGCGGTGCGCGACAGCGTCGCGAGGAAGTCGAAGGCCATCGTGCCGTCGACGGTCGCGAACCACAGGTGCTTGAGCGTGACGCCGGGGCCCGGCAGCAGGATCGGGTTGACCGCCTTGGCCGACACCACCAGGGCCCAGACGCCGATGAGCACCAGCGGGCCGGCGAGCGGCAGCCACGCGCGTGCGCGCGGACTCATCGCGTCGTCTCCTCCGGGCGGACCGTCAGGCCTTCATCAGCAGCGGCTCGACCATCAGCCGCTTCTCGAAGACCTTCTTCTCGGCGAACAGGTCG
>JBILTM010000055.1:0-25326 GCA_044371545.1 Burkholderiaceae bacterium | reverse complement strand
GTCGCGCCAGCGGGCGGTCGCGCGTTCGAGCGTGATCGCGCCGCCGTCGTGCATCCGGCGCAGGGCCGTCGACTCGCCGTCGACCAGGCCGTCGATGCGCACCGCGACCACGACGCCGCCCGGCTTCCCGACCGGGTGCTCGGCGGTATCGGCCTTCGTGGAGCCGTCCTCGGACGCGGACAGGCCGCCCGCGAGCGCCCCGCCGAACGCGCCGACCGCCGCGGCCGTCAGCAGCACCGGCCCGACGACAGGCGCCATGGCGACCGCCGCGCCGACCGCGAGGCCGATCGCGGCCCCGGCGGCGGCGCCCGCCGATGCGCCGGTCGCGATATGCGTCGAACCGGCATCCGCGTGCGAATCGCCGCCCATCGCCATGACCGCGTGCCGGCCGGCGGGCCCGGTGTGGAAGACCTCGACGTCCGAGGGCGCGAAGCCCTCGTCGAGCAGCACGAGGCGCAGCAGCTCGGCCTTGTCCCAGGTGCCGACGCGGCCGCTGACGACCGGCGCCGTGTCCGCGCCGGTATCGTCGGTCGACAGCGCGTTCGTCGACAGCGGCCCGTCGAAGCCGTGCGGGGCGGGCGCAACGGGGCCGAGCGGGTCGCGGGGGCCGAGCTCGGGCGGATCGGTGCCGGGGCCCCGATCGTGCGGGTCGCATGGACGCTGCAGGGTCATCGTGTCGTCTCCGTCGGGCGGGGCCGCACGGCGCGCGACGCGGCGCCGCGGCCCCCAGTCCCGGGGATGCGGCAAGCCGCGTGCCCGCGCGTCCTCGGGCACGGGGGCAGCCGCTCAGGCCCGCAGCACCCGTCTCAGCTTGCCGCTGCGCGCGTCGCGGACCGGCTCGAGGCGATCGTCGACGATCTCGACGCCTCGCAGCCCGTTCGCGTCGAGGTAGGCGCGCAGCGCGCGCCGACACGCCGAGCGCCTGGACGCACCCTGCGGCCCTCCAGGCAGCCGCAGCGCGAGCGTGCGCGCGTCGCGGCCGACGAGCTGGAAGTCGTAGGCATCGGCCTCGTCCTCCATCACCGTCGCGAGCGCGAGCGGCAGCAGCCGCACCGGCCCCGCCTCGCCGTCGAACTGAAGCACGTCGTCGCGGCGGCCCTCGACGCGCAGCGTCGGCATCGCCGAGCCGCAGTCGCAGCGCGCGGTGCCCATCGTGATCGAGTCGCCGAGGTCGTAGCGGATCACCGGCTGCACGTGGTTGGCGAGGTTGGTGAGCAGCACGGTGTGCGAGGGCGTGCCCGGCGGCACCGGTCGCATCTCGCGGTCGACCGGCTCGAGGATCGCCCAGTCGGCGTTCAGGTGCAGCGCGCCGTGCGCGCACTCCCAGCCGATCGCCAGGTGCTCGGACGCGCCGTAGCCCTGCCGCACGCGGCAGCCGAACGCCTCGGCGATCGCGCGGCGCGCGGCATCGGTCACCTGCTCGCCGCCCAGCCACACCTCGTGCGGACGGATCGACAGGCGGCCCGCCGCGCGCTCCGCGGCCAGCACCTCGGCCGCGGTCGGGTAGGTCGCGATCACGGTCGGGGCGAAGGCGTCCAGCCGCGCGCACAGGTCCGGGAGCGGATCGAGGATCGAGAAGGTGCGCGTGGCGGAGGCGGCCCAGGGCCACAGCCGGCGCAGCCGCTCGACGCTCGCGTTGCCGGCGAAGTGGCCGCCGGTCGCGCCGACCATCGCGAAGCGTCGCGCCGCGTTCCAGGGTGCGCGCGCCCAGTCCTCGATCGCGCCGAAGCCGGCACCGGGCGCGTCGAGCCCGCACAGGCGCAGCGACTCGAGCGCGTCGTAGACCGCGAGCGCGCGCGCGTCGTGGACCCAGACCGCGGGGGTGCCGGTGGTGCCCGAGCTCGTCCACACCGCGTACCGGCCGAGCCAGGCCTCGCCGAGGCGCGTCGGGTCGGCGAGGAACGCGCGCACGCCGTCGAGCGTGATCCGCCGGTCGGTGCAGGCGTCGTCGAAGCGCGCCATCGCATCGGCGCGGCCGATCGGCTCGATCGACGACAGCGGCACCGTCGCCGCACGCGCGGCCGCGAGCCGCGAGCGCGACGGGTCGCCGATCGACGGGCCGGCGGCGGCGCGCAGCCGCGCGGCGTGCAGCGGCGCGCCGCAGGCGGCCTCGAGCAGCTCGCGCAACCGCCACGCGGCACGCCGCGAGATGCCGGCCGCATCCGCGTGGCTCGCGGAAAATACGTCGCAGCCGGCGTTGAACGCCTGCCACGGATCGAATGCACCGGGTGCGCGCAGCCCGGTCTCGGGCTCGTCGCGATCGGGGAGGTCGGCGTGCATCGGGGCCTCTTCGGGCGGGTCGCCGCGGGTCGGTCCATCATAGGCGCGGCGCGGCGCGCGGCGGCGGATGCCGGTTGACCCATGTCAAGGATCGGGGTGCACCGGGGGTCGCGACGACACGTCCGCCTACAATCGCCCCGCGATGGAGACGCCCGACGAGCCGTTCGACCTGCGCGCCGTGCTGCTGCGGCTCGGGCTGTGCACGCCCGGCGAGCCGCTCGCCGCCGAGCCGCTCGCGGGCGGCGTCTCGTCGGACATCGTCCGCGTGGACCTGCCGGGCCGCAGCCTGTGCGTCAAGCGCGCGCTGCCGCGGCTCAAGGTCGCGGCCGACTGGCGGGTGCCGGTCGGGCGCAGCGCTCACGAGGCCGAGTGGCTGCGCGTCGCCGCGTCGATCCGGCCGCATGCGGTGCCCGCGCTGCTCGGTTACGACGCGCGCTCCGGCGCGGTCGCGATGCAGTGGCTCGCGCCCGACGCCTACCCGGTCTGGAAGCCGCTGCTGCGCGACGGCCATTGCGACCCGGTGTTCGCCGCGCAGGTCGGCGACGCGCTCGCGGCGATCCACGCGGCGACCGCGGGCGACGCGGCGATCGCCGCGCGCTTCGACACCGGCGCGCTCTTCCATGCGCTGCGGCTCGAGCCCTACCTGCTCGCGACCGCCGAGCGCCATCCGGCGCTGGCGCCGCGGCTGCGCGCGCTCGTCGAGGCCACGGCGGCGACCCGACACGCGCTGGTGCACGGCGACGTGAGCCCGAAGAACCTGCTGGTCGGCCCGGACGGGCCGGTGCTGCTCGATGCCGAGTGCGCGTGGTACGGCGACCCGGCCTTCGACGCCGCGTTCTGCCTGAACCACCTGCTGCTGAAGTGCCTGTGGACGCCGTCGGCGCGCGAGGGCTTCCTCGCGTGCTTCGCGGCGCTGGAGCGCGCGTGGCTCGACGGCGCGCGCTGGGAGCCGACCGCCGCGCTCGCCGCGCGCGTGGCGGCGCTGCTGCCCGCGCTGATGCTCGCGCGCATCGACGGCAAGTCGCCGGTCGAGTACCTGAACGACGAGGCCGACCGGGAGCGTGTGCGACGCTTCGCCGCGCCGCTGATCATCGCGCCGCCGCCGACGCCGTCCGCCGTCGCCGGTGCCTGGCGCGACGCGCTGCGCGGCACCCCCTGACCGGTAGCCCCCTGAACGACGAGGAGATCCGAGTGACCGCCACCGCCCCCGTGCCGCCGACCCGTCGGATCGCCGCCGTCCGCGCCCGCCGAGTCTGGGACTCGCGCGGCCGGCCGACCGTCGAGGTCGACGTCGAGACCGAGGCCGGCGCGCGCGGGCGCGCGATCGCGCCGGCGGGCGCCTCCACCGGCAGCGGCGAAGCGGTCGACCTGCGCGACGGCGGCCCCGCGTTCGGCGGGCTCGACGTGCGCCGGGCGATCTCGGGCATCGAGCGCGAGATCGCGCCGGCGCTGCGCGGCCTCGACGTCGCCGACCAGGCCGCGCTCGACGCACGGATGATCGCGCTCGACGGCACGCCCGACCGCTCGCGGCTCGGCGGCAACGCGCTGGTCGCGACCTCGATGGCGATCGCGCACGCCGCCGCCGCGGCCCGCGGCCTGCCGCTGTGGGCGGCGCTCGCCGACGGCGGCCCCGCGGTGCTGCCGCTGCCCGAGATCCAGGTCTTCGGCGGCGGGGCGCACGCGGGTGGCCGGCTCGACCTGCAGGACTTCATGGTCGTCGCGGTCGGCGCCGACGACTGGCGAACCGCGCTCGACCGGACCGCCGAGGTCTACCGCGCCGCGGGTCGCCTGCTCGTCGAGGCGGGCCGGCTGCAGGGCGTCGCCGACGAGGGCGGCTTCTGGCCGGCGTTCGACGACAACGAGCAGGCGCTGACGATGCTGGTCCGCGCGATCGAGGCGGCCGGCCTGCGGCCCGGCGAGGACGTCGCGATCTCGCTCGACATCGCCGCGAGCAACTTCGGCCGCGGCGGGCGCTACCGGCTCGCGCGCGCCGACGGCACCCCGCGCGAGCTCGCGTCGGCCGAGCTCGCCGAGCTGCTGCTCGGCTGGCTGCGTCGCTACCCGATCGTGTCGATCGAGGACCCGCTCGCCGAGGACGATCCCGAGGGCCTCGCGGCGTTCACCGCGGCCGCGGGCCCGCGCGTGCAGGTCGTGCTCGACGACGCGGTGGTGACGAGCGCCGCGCGCATCCGCGCGCACGCCGCGCGCGGCGCCGGCAACGCGGCGCTGATCAAGCCGAACCAGGCGGGCACGCTGACCGAATCGCTCGCCGCGCTCGAGGCGACCCGCGCGCTCGGCTGGGACGCGATCGTCTCGGCCCGCTCGGGCGAGACCGAGGACACGACGATCGTGCATCTCGCGGTCGGCTGGGGCGTGCGCCAGCTCAAGGTCGGCTCGTTCGCGCGCTCGGAGCGGATGGCCAAGTGGAACGAGGGGCTGCGGATCGGCGAGTCGCTCGCCGGCGGCTTCGCGCTGCCGCCGAGGTCGGCGTTCCGTTGGCGGTGAACCGCCGCCGGGCCGTGCTCGCCGGGGCGGCTCTGCTGGGCGCCGGCTGCGCCGCCGGCGACCCGCCGGGCCCCGCGGGGCCGCGGGGCGAGCCGTCGGTCACGCTATCCGACGCACAGCGTCGACGCCTCGCATTCCACCTCGGGGTCCATGCGCAGCCGTTGCACGAGGGCGGCGGCCGGACCCGGCTCGATGCGTCGCCGGACCCGATGCGGCTGGAGCGCGCCGCCGCCGAGCCGCCGATCCGGTGGCGGCTCGACGGCATCGAGCGCGACCTCGACGCCTACCTCGCGCGCCAGCCGGTGGTCGCCGTGTGGATCGCGCAGGGCCGCACGCTGCACGTCGCCCGGCATCGCCACGGCGTCGGGCCCGAGTCGTGGTGGCTGTCGAACTCGATGGCCAAGTCGGTCACCTCGATTGCGATCGGCTTCGCGCTCGCCGAAGGCCGGATCCGTTCGCTCGACGAGCCGGCGGCGACCTACGTGCCCGCGCTGTCCGGCCACGCCTACGGCGAGACCCGCATCGGGAACCTGCTCCGGATGGCCTCGGGCGTGCGCTTCTCCGAGCGCTACGACGGCCGCGACGACCTCGCGCGCTTCTCGCGCGACGCGGCGCTTGTCGGCCTCGTCGAGGCCGCCAAGCGCTTCGACGAGCGCGAGGCGCCGCAGGGCACGCGGTTCCACTACGCCAGCGTCGAGTCGCACCTGCTGTCGGCGGTGCTGCGCGGCGCGACGGGGGAGGGCCTGTCGTCGTACCTCGCGCCGCGGCTGTGGCAGCCGATGGGCGCCGAGGCCGACGGCTGGTGGCGCACCGACCCGCGTGGCGTCGAGCGCGGCGGCGGCTGGCTGAGCGCGCGCCCCGGCGACTGGACGCGGCTCGGCCTGCTGCTCGCGCACGGCGGGCGTCGGCCCGACACCGGGCGCCCGGTGCTGCCGACCGGCTTCCTCGAGCGCGCGGCCGACGTGCGCGCCGCCGAGGCACCGTTCCGGCCGGGCGCGGCCGGCCCGCTGGGCTACGGGCAGCAGTTCTGGCTGCTGCCCGGACCGCGCCGGCAGTTCGCGCTGCTCGGCGTCTACGGGCAGGCCGTGTACGTCGATCCGGGCGCGAACCTGACGATGGTGCACCTCGCGGTGAACGCCACCGCGCGGCTGGCGGAGACCACGATGGCACGCGAACGGGCGGCGCTGTGGCAGGGGGTGGTGGCCGCCTTCGGGGGGGCCTCGACCTGAGCGGCTGTGGCCGCGCCGGTCGGCCGGGCCGAGCGCGCGGGCGTCGGCGACCGCCTCATTCGGGCAGCTTCAGCCCCAGGCGGTTCACCGCGAGCACCGCCTGCGTGCGGTTGCGTGCGTTCAGGGCCCGCAGCACCGCGCTGACGTGGACCTTCACCGTGCCCTCGGCGAGCTGCAGCTGCCGGCCGATGAGCTTGTTCGGCAGCCCGCGCAGGATCAGCCGCAGCACGTCGGACTGCCGGTCGGTCAGCCCCAGGTCGCGCAGGCTGGTCGCACGCGCGCCGACGGCGGGCACGGACGACGGCACGGCCCACGGCGTGCGCGCCGCGGCGCCTTCGGCGTCGCGCGGCACGTAGATCCCCCCACCGGCGACCGCCCGCACGGCGGTGCCCAGCCGCTCGCCGGACGCGGTCTTCGACAGGAAGCCGCTCGCGCCGGCGCGCAGGCAGCGGTCGATCGTCGCGCGGTCGTGCGCGGCGGACAGCACCATGACCGGCACCCGCGGGAAGCGCTGGCGGATCGTCTCGACGCCCGAGGTGCCGACGGTGTCCGGCAGGTCGAGGTCGAGCAGCACCAGGTCGACGCGCGACGTGGTCGACAGCACGCGCAGCGCGTCGGCGAGGCAGCCCGCCTGCTCGACGCCGGGCGGCTCGCCTGCCTCGGCCAGCTGCCCGACCACGCCGCCGCGCACCAGCGGATGATCGTCGACGATCAGCACACGCACCGACATCGTGTTTCTCCCCGGCCCCTCGTTGGTCGGGCCCATGGTCAAGCTGGCCCGCAGGGCTGTCAATGGCGTCCGGCGCGACGGGGCTAGGCCTTTCGGCCGATCCGGTACGATGGCGGCGCCCGCGGACCGGCTGGCCGAGCCCGCTCCGTCGACCCCTGCGCCCCGCCCCGATGCCTGCCGCCGCCGCCGATCACGCCCTCGTTCCGGACGCCGCCGCGCGCGATGCGCCGCGGCCGGCCGACGCCGCGGGCGAGCCCGCGGACTGGCGCTTCTGCGTCGCCCCGATGATGGACTGGACCGACCGGCACTGCCGCGCGTTCCATCGCACGCTGTCGCGCCGCGCGCGGCTCTACACCGAGATGGTGACCACCGGCGCGGTCCTGCACGGCGACCTCGAGCGGCTGCTCGGGTTCGATCCGTCGGAGCATCCGGTCGCGCTGCAGCTCGGCGGCAGCGAGCCCGACGCGCTCGCGCGCGCGGCCACGATCGGCGAGCGCTTCGGCTACGACGAGATCAACCTCAACTGCGGCTGCCCGAGCGAGCGCGTTCAGCGCGGCGCGTTCGGCGCCTGCCTGATGGCCGAGCCCGCGCTCGTGGCCGACTGCGTGAAGGCGATGCGCGACGCGGTGTCGGTGCCGGTGACGGTCAAGCACCGCATCGGGCTCGGGCGCGACGAGTCGTACGCGTTCGTGCGCGACTTCGTCGGTGCGCTGCACGACGCGGGCTGCCGGGTGTTCGTGGTCCACGCACGCAATGCGTGGCTCGACGGCCTGAGCCCGAAGGAGAACCGCGAGGTGCCGCCGCTGCGATACGCGGTCGCGCACCGGCTGAAGGCGGACTTCCCCGACGCGACGATCGTGCTGAACGGCGGCCTTGCGACGCTCGACGAGGCGATCGAGGCGTCGCGCGGGCTCGACGGCACGATGCTCGGCCGTGCGGCCTACCACGACCCGTGGCTGCTCGCGGAGGTGGACGCGCGGGTGTACGGCGAGCCGGTGCACGCGCTCACGCGCGCCGAGGTCGTCGAGCGGACGATCGCCTACGCGGGGAGGATGCGCGGGCGGGGCGTGCCGCTGCGCGCGATCGTGCGGCACGTGCTCGGGCTGTACCACGGCCGCCCCGGCGCGCGGGCGTGGCGCCGGACGCTGTCGGACTCGAAGCTGCTGGCGGGTGCCGACGAGGGGCTGCTGCGTGCGGCGCTGGACGCGGTCGAGCGCGCCGCCTCGCGCGAGGCGCCGGCCGCGGCGCCCTAGACGTCGGCGGCGCGACCTCCGGCCGCGCTCCGTGGCGCCTCGCCGGACAGCGCGGCGCGCACCGCGCGCACGTGCAGCAGGATCGCCGCGTAGGTCGCGCTCGCGATCGCGGCCTCGATCCAGCCGAGCGTGCGGCTGGTCGCGGTCGCGTCGCTCATGCCGCGCACGACGCCCTCGCACAGGTACAGCAGGATCGCCATCGACCACCACTGGAACGTGCGGACGCGGCCGCGCGCGAGCGCGGGCAGCGCGGCGAGCAGCGGCAGCGCCTTGAGCACCAGCAGCGAGCCGCCGGGGCGCTGCGGCGCGAGCCACATCTCCCACGCGATCGCGAGCGCGGCGAGTGCCGCGACGCCGGCGACGACGAGCCTTCGGGTGCGGTCGGTGGCGGCGTTCGGCTGCATCGGGCCGAAGGTATCATGCCGTCGATGCGCGACTTCGCGGCCAACCTGCGCCACCTGCTCTCGTCGATGATCCACCAGGGCGGCGAGCTCAAGCTGACGCAGACCGCGAGCAGCCTCACGCTGCTGACCCTGATGGCGGTGGTGCCGATGGCCGCGGTCGCGCTGCTGGTGCTGACCTCCTCGCCCGCGTTCGCGACGATGCGCATGCGCGTGCAGCGCTTCGTCGCCGAGAACCTGTTCCTGCCGTCGTTCAGCCAGACGGTCAGCGGCTACCTCGAGGAGTTCGTCGGCGCCGCGAGCCAGCTGTCGGTGATCGGCACGGTGCTGTTCCTCGCGACCGCGATCACCGCGATGCTGACCATCGACCGCACGATGAACGGCATCTGGCGCACGACGCGCCCGCGGCCGCTCGCGCAGCGGCTCGCGCTCTACTGGGCGCTGCTCACGATCGGACCGGTGCTGCTGGGCCTGACGCTCGGGCTGCACGGGCGCGTCGCCGAGCGGCTGGTCGAGTCGAACGTCGTCGTCGAGACGATCGCACGGATGCTGCCGAGCGTGCTCGGCATCGTCGCGCTGACGCTGCTCTACCGGCTCGCGCCGAACGTGCGCGTGCGGGCCAGCCACGCGCTGATCGGCGCGCTGGTCGCGGCCGGGCTGCTCGAGCTGCTGCGCCGGCTGCTCGGCCTCTACATCGAGCGCTTCCCGAGCTACACCGTGGTCTACGGCGCGTTCGCGGCGCTGCCGCTGCTGCTGCTGTGGCTGTTCGCGATCTGGATGAGCGTGCTCGCGGGTGCGCTGGTCGCCGCGAACCTGCGCTTCTGGGGCGTGCCGCTCGGCCCGCCGCACGAGGCCACGCCCGAGGCCGAGTTCGACCGCATGGTGCGGGTGGTCGGCGAGATCGTGCGGGCCGCGCCGCACCGCGTGCCGAGCGCGCGCTTTCGCCCCGACTTCGACGGCGACGCGCTCGCGGCCGACCGGGTCGCGACGCTGCTCGCGTCGCGGGGCTATCTCGTCAGGATGTGGCCGGTGACGACCGACGGTGGGCCGGCGGGCGTCTGGGACGAGTACTGGCTGCCGACGCCGGAACTGCCCGCCAAGACGCTGCGCCCGCTGTTCGACCGGGTCTGGACCGGCGGGCCGCGCCGTCGCCGGGGCGCGGCCGGCGCGACCGCGCCGGGCGTCGATCCGGGTGGCGCGCTGCTCGCGCGGCCGCTCGCCGAGGTGTTCGCGCCGCCCGCCTGAGCCGCGTCAGAGCCGGATGCGGCCGGTGAGCATGTCGCGGTACATGACCCAGTCCCCCGCGAAGCTCCAGAGCGGGTACCTGAACGTTGCCGGACGGTTGCGTTCGAAGAAGAAGTGCCCGACCCACGCGAACGCGTAGCCGGCGACGAGGCCGACGAGCAGCCAGCCAGGGCGCCCGGTCGCGATCGCGGCGGCCACGCACGCGAGGCCGACGGTCGAGCCGGCGAAGTGCAGCCGGCGGCAGGTCCGGTCGGCGTGCTCGGACAGGTAGTACGGATAGAACTCGGCGAACGACGCGAAGCGTCGCTCGCCGGTCGGCGGGGCGGAGGGGTCCATGGCGTCTCCTGCGGCGGCGCAGGCCGCGATGCGCCCGATCCTAGGCCGGCGTGCGCGACGCGTCGAGCACGGCCTCGCGCAGCCAGGCCGCGAGCGCGTCGCGCAGCGCGTCGGGTGCCTCGGCATGGATCGCGTGCCCGCTGCCCGGCACCCGCACGACGCGTGCGCTCGGGATCGCCGCGACGAGGCCGGCCGCGGCCTTCGGCGGGGTCATCATGTCTCGCTCGCCGAGCACGAAGAGCGCCGGGCAGCGCAGCGCCGCCGCGCGCTCGGCACCGCGCGCATACGCGTTGCAGGCGGTGAAGTCGACGAGCAGCGTGCCGGGCGGCTGACGCTCCATCAGCCGCAGGTTCTGCACGAAGACCGAGAAGCCCGGCCCGGGCGTGCCCGGCCGGTGCACCAGCTTCGCGTGCGACCACTGGTTGATCATGTCGAAGGCGGCCGGTTCGTCGTTGCGCGCGGCCTCCAGCAGCACGTCCGACACCTTCATCGGGAACGCGGTGCCGACGAGCGCGACGCCCGAGACCGCGTCGGGCGCCTGGCCCGCGGCCTCGAGCGCGATCAGCGAGCCCATGCTGTGCCCGACGATCGCAGCGCGCGCGACGCCGAGCGCCGCGAACGCGCGCAGCACCCAGCCGGCCATCGACTCGACGTCGGTGAGCAGCGGGCCGACGCTGCGGCCGTGGCCGGGCAGGTCGAAGGCGAGCACCGAGAAGCCGTGGTGCGCGAGCCAGCGCGACTGCAGGATCCACACGCTGTGGTCGTGCTGCGCGCCGTGCACCATCGCGACCACCGGCCGCGCGGCATCGAAGGGGCGCCCGCCGGTGTACGCGTAGGCGCGGCGGCCGTCGACGTCGAAGTCCATGCGTGTCTCCTCAGCCCTTGGCCGCGGCCCGGAAGCCGCGCTTCAGGTCGTCGATCAGGTCGTCGGCGTCCTCGAGGCCGATCGACAGGCGCAGCGTCGCCTCGCCGATGCCGGCCGCGGCGAGCGCGGCCGCGTCCATCCGGAAGTGCGTCGTCGACGCCGGGTGGATCACCAGCGACTTCGCGTCGCCGACGTTCGCGAGGTGCGAGAAGAGCGCGAGGCTCTCGACGAAGCGTCGCCCGGCCGCCCGGTCGCCCTTCAGGTCGACGCTGAAGACCGCGCCGCAGCCGCGCGGCAGCAGCCGCTTCGCCAGCGCGTGATCCGGGTGCGACTCGAGCTCGGGCCAGGCGATCCGCGCGACCTGCGGGTGCGACGCGAGGAACTCGACGATGCGCCGCGCGTTCGCGACGTGCCGGTCCATCCGCAGGCCGAGCGTCTCGATGCCCTGGAGGATCTGGAACGCGTTCATCGGCGACAGGCACGCGCCGAAGTCGCGCAGGCCCTCGCGGCGCGCGCGCAGCAGGAATGGCGCGACCGTGGACTCCTCGGCGAACACCATGCCGTGGAAGCCCTCGTAGGGCTCGGTGAGCTCGGGGAACTTGCCCGAGGCCACCCAGTCGAAGCGGCCTGAATCCACCAGCACGCCGCCGATCACCGTGCCGTGGCCGCAGAGGAACTTGGTCGCCGAGTGGTAGACGAGGTCCGCGCCGTGCTCGAACGGCCGGATCAGCCACGGCGTCGTGAAGGTGGAGTCCACCAGCAGCGGCACGCCGTGCGCGTGCGCGATGTCGGACACCTTGCCGATGTCGAGTACGTCGAGACCCGGGTTGCCGAGCGTCTCGCCGAAGAGCAGCCTGGTGTTCGGGCGCAGCGCGCCGCGCCACGCGTCGAGGTCGCGCGGGTCGACGAAGGTGGTCTCGATGCCGAATCGGGACAGGGTGTAGTGCAGCAGGTTGTGCGAGCCCCCGTACAGCGCGCGCGACGCGACGACGTGCGAGCCCGCGCCGCACAGCGTCGCGACCGCGAGGTGCAGCGCGGCCTGGCCGCTCGCGGTGCCGATCGCGCCCACGCCCTGCTCGAGCGCCGCCATCCGCTCCTCGAGCACCGCGACCGTCGGGTTCGTGATCCGCGAGTAGACGTGCCCCGAGCTCTCCATGTTGAACAGCGCGGCCGCCCGCTCGGAGTCGGGGAACACGTAGGCCGCGGTCAGGTGGATCGGCGTGGCCCGGGCGCCGGTGGCCGGGTCGGGCGCGGCGCCGGCGTGAAGCGCCAGCGTGGAGAGGGCGAGGGGATCGCGTCGGGTCATGGCGGACGGCCGGTGCGGGCGGCTGGGCGGCGGGTCGGGCGCGGCGCGCGGGCGGGCGCGCCGGCAGGGCCGCTCGATGCTATCACGCGTCCTGGCCCGGGCCCGGGGGGCCGGCTGCGGCCGCCGGCGGCGAGGCATGCTCCGCCCATCGGGCTTCGGCACCCGGGCGTGGCGCGCAGCCCACGGCCGTGTCGTGCGGGGCAGGGGGCGGGGCTACGATCGGTGCCGAGCGTGCCGCGCCGCCCTCCTCACATGTCCGACAAGCCCTCGTTCGACGTCGCCGTCGTCGGCCTCGATGCCCAGCACCTGAGGCTGATCGAGATCGTCTTCCGGCACATCCAGCACAACCGCTACCTGTTCCGGCTTGCGGCCCCGGCTGACGCCGCGCGGGCGGACATCCTGATCGCGGGCGTGGGCGATGCGTCGGGGCGCGAGGCGCTCGCCCGGGCGCGGGCGAGCGACCCGCCGATGGCGGGCATCGCGGTCGTCGGGCCGGGCGAGTCGGCCGGCACGCGGCACGCGGTCGAGTTCGCGCAGCTGGTCCGCCAGCTGCTCCCGATCCTGAATCGCGTCGTCGAGCTCGAGGGGCTCGCAGGCGGGCCGCGGCGGATCCGGCGCGAGCTGTCGTGCGCCGCGGATGCGGTCGCGCCACTGCCGGCGTCCGGGCTGATGTCGCTGCCCGCGCGGCCTCGGGTGCTCGTCGTCGACGACAGCGCGACGGTGCGCACGCAGCTCGCCGGCGCGTTCGACCGCCTGGGGATCGAGGTCGACGCGGCCTCGAGCGCGGGCGAGGCGCTCGAGCGCCTTGCCGCGCGGCCGGTCGACCTCGCGATGCTCGACGTCGTGCTGCCCGACGGCGACGGGCTGCGCCTCGCGCGAACGATCCGTCGCGAGCCGCGCTGGCGCGACCTGCCGATCATCGTCCTGAGCGCGCGGCGCTCGCCGTTCGACGTGATCCGCGGCGCGGCCGCGGGCTGCAGCGCGTACCTCGCCAAGCCGGTGGACTTCGCCGACCTGCGCCGCACCGTCGCCCGCCAGCTCGGCCGTGGCCGCGCGCCGGACACCCTGCCGCCGCAGCTGCGGCTCGCCTCGTCCTCGTCCTGAAGTCGAACGCGCCCGACGCGGCGCGCCGGCTTGCCAGTCCCGGATCCAGTCGCTAGCATCGGCCGGACCGCGACGGGGGGGACGTGCCATGGAAGTCAGCGAGATCCTGAAGGTCAAGGGCACCACCCTGTTCACCGTCGGACCGGACTCGACGCTGTCCGATGCGGTGATCGTGATGGCGGATCACGACATCGGCTCGCTGGTGGTGATGGACCGCGGGCGGCTCGCCGGCATGCTGACGTTCCGCGAAGTGATCCGCGTCCTCGCGAAGCGCCAGAAGGAGCACCGCACCGGCCCGACGCCGCCGGTCGCCGAGCTGATCGTGGGCGACGTGATGAACCCGTCGCCCACGATCGCCGCGCCCGCGATGGACGTCAACGACCTGCGCCGGCTGATGCTCGAGAACCACCAGCGCTACCTGCCTGTGATGGACGGCGAGGTGCTGCTCGGCGTGATCTCGTTCCACGACGTCGCCAAGGCGGTGCTCGAGGAGCAGAGCTTCGAGAACCGGATGCTGAAGGCGTACATCCGCGACTGGCCGGCCGAGGGCTGAGCCCGGGGTTTCGGCCGGCACTGCCGGCCGCCGGGCTCAGGTCGGGCCGGCATGCTTGCCGGCCCGAGTCCCCGCGGCGCGCGACCGCCGCCCGGTTGGTAGAATCCCCCGGATGCGCATCCTGATCAGCAACGACGACGGCTACTTCGCGCCCGGCCTCGCCGCCCTCGCCGAGAGCCTCCGCGACCTCGCCGAGATCGTCGTCGTCGCGCCCGAGCGCGATCGCTCCGGCGCCTCGAACTCGCTGACCCTCGACCGTCCGCTGTCGGTGCGCACCGCGTCGACCGGCTACCTGTACCTGAACGGCACGCCGACCGACTGCGTCCACGTCGCGGTCACCGGGCTGCTCGATCACCGCCCTGACCTGGTGGTCTCGGGGATCAACGACGGCGCCAACATGGGCGACGACACGATCTACTCGGGCACCGTCGCCGCCGCGATGGAGGGGTTCCTCCTCGGCATCCCGGCGATCGCGTTCTCGCTCGCGACCAAGGGCCACGAGCACCTCGACAGCGCGGCGCGCGTCGCGCGCGACGTGGTGCGCCGCTTCGTCGAACGGCCGTATCCGTCGCCCGGTCCGGTGCTGCTCAACGTCAACATCCCCAACCGTCCCTACGACCGGATCGGCGGCATCGTCCCGACGCGCCTCGGCAAGCGCCACCATGCCGAGGAGGTGATCCGCGCGAAGAACCCGCGCGGCGAGACGGTCTACTGGATCGGGCCGGCCGGCAGCGCGAAGGACGCGGGCCCGGGCACCGACTTCCATGCGGTCGCCTCGGGGCACGTGTCGGTCACGCCGCTGCACATCGACCTGACCGCGAGCGCGCTGTCCGACGCGACCCGCCGATGGCTGACCGACTAGCCCGCGCGCCGGGCTCCGGCGGGCTGACCTCGGAGCGCGCGCGGGAGCGGATGGTCGAGGCGCTGCGCGCACAGGGCATCCGGCACGAGGCGGTGCTCGCGGCGATGGCCGCGGTGCCGCGCCATGCGTTCGTCGACCAGGGGCTCGCGAGCCGGGCCTACGAGGACGTCTCGCTGCCGATCGGCGAGGGCCAGACGATCTCCAAGCCGAGCACGGTCGCGCGGATGATCGAGCTTGCCGCCGCCGAGCTCGACGCGCCGACGCTGCGCGCGGCGAAGGTGCTCGAGGTCGGCACCGGCTGCGGCTACCAGGCGGCTGTGCTCGCGCAGGTGTTCGGCGAGGTCATCTCGATCGAGCGGTTGCGCTGGCTGCACGAGGCGGCGCGCACCAACATCCGGCCGATGCGGCTGCCTAACCTGCGCCTGGTGTTCGGCGACGGCCGGCAGGGCGTCGAGGCGGCAGCGCCCTACGACGCGATCCTCGTCGCCGCGGCGGGCGAGGGGATCCCCGACCCGCTGCTGATGCAGATGAAGATCGGCGCAACGCTGGTCGCGCCGGTTCAGGCCGGAGACGGCGCGCAGTCGCTGCACCGGGTCGAGCGTCCCGGCCGGGACGATTGGACGCTGACCGTGCTCGACGCGGTACGATTCGTTCCGCTTCGCCGCGGCACCCGCTGAGCGGCGCGGCGCTCCCGTTCCCGACATGCGCTCCGACCTTCCGCCCAGCCCGCTCGTCCGCCTCCGCGTCCCGATCGCGGCGGCCGTCGCGCTGCTCGTCGCCGCGTGCGCGAGCTCGACGCCGGCGCCGGTCGTGCCGCGCACCCAGCCGGGCGCGCAGCGGCCGGCCGCGCCGGCGACGTCGCCCGCCGCGACCGCGCCGCAGCCGCCCGCCGCACCGGCCGCGCCCGCTGCACCGACGCCCGAGGCGAGCGTGCAGACCGCGCCGATCCGCAGCGGCGCGATCGAGTCGCGCGGGCTGGAGTCGCGGCCCCTCGATCCGCGCGGCGCACCGCCGGCGACCGCGCCCGGCGCGACGCCGCCGGCGTCGCCCGCCGCGACCGCGCCTGCGTCCGCCGCGCCGACGCTGCCTCCGAACGCGAAGACCGGACCGCGTGGCGCGAAGGTGCCGTGGAGCGACTCCGCGCTCGCCGACCTGCGCGCCGCCGAGTCGGCGCCGTCGTCGGCCGTACCATCGGCGAGCGCGCGACCGCCCGAGGCGAAGCCCGCCGATCCGAAGGCGGCCGAAGCGCCCGAGGCGAAGGCCGCCGAAGGCGTCGAGGGCGAATGGGCCTGGCCCGCGACCGGCAAGGTGATCCAGACCTTCGCCGAGTCGGGCAACAAGGGCGTCGTGCTCGGCGGCAAGGTCGGCGACCCGGTGCTCGCCGCGGCCGATGGCCGCGTGATCTTCAGCGGTAACGGCCCGCGCGGCTACGGCAACCTGGTGATCGTCAAGCACACCAACGACCTGCTCTCGGTCTACGCGCACAACCGCACGCTCGCGGTGAAGGAAGGCCAGCCGGTCAAGCGCGGCCAGAAGATCGCCGAGCTCGGCGACTCCGGCACCACCTCGCCGCGTCTGCACTTCGAGATCCGGCAGCAGGGCAAGCCGGTCGACCCGTCGCGCTTCCTGCCGAAGCGCTGAAGGCGCGCCCGATGGTTCCGATCCTGGTCTTCGACATCGAGACCGTGCCCGACGCCGCGGGCCTGCGCGCCGCGTGGGGCCTGGCGGGCGACGACGACGCGGTCGTCGAGGCCGCGCTCGCGCGGCGCCGCGAGCAGACCTCGGGCGCCTCCGACTTCCTGCCGCTTCACCTCCACAAGGTCATCGTCATCTCGATGCTGTTCCGCGACGCCGACGGCCTGCGGGTGCGCTCGCTCGCGGGCGCGCCCGGCGACGAGGGCAAGCTGGTCCAGGGCTTCTTCAGGACGCTCGAGAAGTACACGCCGAACCTGGTGTCCTGGAACGGCAGTGGCTTCGACCTGCAGGTGCTGCACTACCGCGGGATGATCCACAAGGTCCAGGCGCACCGTTACTGGGACCAGGGCGAGGACGATCGCGACTTCAAGTGGAACAGCTACATCTCGCGCTACCACTCGCGGCACACCGACCTGATGGACCTGCTGGCGCTCTACCACGGCCGCGCGGCCGCGCCGCTCGACCAGCTCGCGAAGCTCTGCGGCTTCCCCGGCAAGCTCGGCATGGACGGCTCGCAGGTCTGGGACGCGTGGCGCTCGGGGCTGCAGGACGAGATCCGCGACTACTGCGAGACCGACGTCGCGAACACCTGGCTCCTCTACTGCCGCTTCCAGCTGATGCGCGGCGCGATGACACCCGACGAGTACGAAGCCGAGATCATGCTGACGCGGCAGGCGCTCGGCGCGCTCGAGGGCGATCACTGGCGCGAGTTCCTCGCCGCCTGGCCGACGTGAGCGGCCGGGTCGCCCCGGGGCCCGGGGCATCGCGGCGCGTCGCACGGAGGTCCGCGCGGTGAGCGAGCGGTACCGGATCGACTCGCTGGACCTCGATGCGAACGGCGTCGCCCGCAGCGAGGGCAAGGTGACCTTCGTGCGCGGCGCGCTGCCGGGCGAGGTGGTGACCGCGCGCGTCGTGCGCCGCAAGCCGCGCTTCGACGTCGCCGAGATCGAGACGATCGAGCGCTCGAGCCCGCTGCGGGTCACGCCGCGCTGCGCGCATTTCGGCACCTGCGGCGGCTGCTCGATGCAGCACGTCGAGCCGCGCGCGCAGGTGTCGATCAAGCAGCGCGCGCTCGAGGACACGCTGTGGCACGTCGGCCGCGTGCGGCCCGAGACCATGCTGCCGCCGATCGTCGGGCCCGCGTACGGCTACCGCTATCGCGCGCGGCTGTCGGTGCGGCACGTGCCGAAGAAGGGCGGGGTGCTGGTCGGCTTCCACGAGCGCGGCTCGTCGTACGTCGCCGACATGCGCGAGTGCCACGTGCTGCCGCCGTCGGTGGCAGCGCTGCTGCTGCCGCTGCGCGAGCTGGTCGGCGGCCTGTCGATCCGAGACCGCATGCCGCAGGTCGAGGTGGCGCAGGGCGAGACGGTGCTCGCGCTGGTGCTGCGCGTGCTCGAGCCGCTGTCCGACGACGACCGGGCGCTGCTGCGCGCGTTCGGCGGGCGCCACGGCGTCGAGCTCTGGCTGCAGCCGAAGGGGCCGGACTCGATCGAGCTGTTCTGGACGCCCGGCGGCGGCGCCGCGTCCGCGCTGCACTATGCGCTGCCGGAGTTCGGCGTCACGATGCCGTTCCGGCCGACCGACTTCACCCAGGTCAACCACGCGATCAACGCGACGCTGGTGGGCCGCGCGGTGCGCCTGCTCGGCGTGCGCGACGACGAGCGTGTCGCCGACCTGTTCTGCGGGCTCGGCAACTTCTCTCTGCCGCTCGCCACGCTCGCCCGCGAGGTCGTCGGCATCGAGGGCAGCGCGACGCTGGTCCGGCGCGCCGAGGACAACGCGCGTGCGGCCGGGCTCGGTGCGCGCACCGCGTTCCGCGTCGCGAACCTGTTCGAGCTGACGCCCGAGGCGTGGAGCGCGCTCGGGCCGTTCGACCGCGTGCTCGTCGACCCGCCGCGCGAGGGCGCGCTCGCGGTCGCGCAGGCGCTGTCCGCGCCCGGCGGCGACCGGCCGCGCCGCGTCGTCTACGTCTCGTGCAATCCGGCGACGCTCGCGCGCGACGCCTCGGTGCTGGTCAACGAGGGCGGCTGGCGGCTGCGCGACGCGGGCGTCGTCAACATGTTCCCGCACACCTCGCACGTCGAGTCGATCGCGGTGTTCGAGCCCTGACGGGGGCGGCGGGGCCGGGGCCGGAAACGACGAGGCCGCCCGTGGAGGGCGGCCTCGGACGGCGCATCGCGCCGGTGCCGGGCGACGCGCGAGGCGCGCCGCCGCGGCGGGCTCACTCGCGGTCGCCGCCGAAGATCCCGAGGAGCGCCAGCAGGTTCGAGAACACGTTGTAGACGCTCAGGTAGACGCCGAGCGTCGCGGTCACGTAGTTCGTCTCGCCGCCCTGCACGACGCGCTGCAGGTCGACCAGGATGAACGCCGAGAAGATCGCGATCGCGAGGACCGAGATCGTCAGCATCAGCGCGGGCATCTGCAGGAAGATGTTCGCGACCGCGGCGACCAGGATCACCAGCATCCCGACGAACAGGAACTTGCCCATGCCGGTGAAGTCGCGCTTGGACACCGTGGCGACCGTCGCCATCACGCCGAAGATCGCGGCCGTGCCGCCGAACGCGGTCATGATCAGCTGGGCGCCGTTCGTGTAGCCGAGCACCTGCCCGATCAGGCGGGACAGCATCAGGCCCATGAAGAAGGTGAAGCCCAGCAGCAGGCCGACGCCGATGCCGCTGTTCTTGAACTTCTCGATCGCGAAGAAGAAGCCGAACGCGATCGCCATGAACGCGATGAAGCCGATGAACGGGCTGCCGGAAAAGAACGAGAACCCGCTGGTCACGCCGATCCAGGCGCCCAGCACGGTCGGCACCATCGAGAGCGCGAGCAGCGCGTAGGTGTTGCGGAGCACCCGGTTGCGCTGGACTGCGCCGAACTCGCCGGCACGGCCGTAGGGCATCGAGGGGTTGGACTGCGGTTCGTACGACATCTCGACTCCGTTCAGGGGTCACCCGCGGACATCCGCGCGCGTGAAATGTATGTGAGGAACCCGGGGATTTCAAGCCGAGGGGCATCGGGGTCGCGCAGGACGGCGTCCGGCGGGCGTGCCGGACCGCCGGGCGGACCCGTCCCCGGACCGGCGAGCGGCGCCCGCGCAGGGACGTCCGCCGTGGGGTCGCCGCGACATGCTAGAATCGAAGGCTAGACTTCTGTCAAGATACCCTCGCTAACCCCCTCATTTTGAAGAACATTCCGGGAGCGCACATGGCGGTCGAACGAACCCTCTCCATCATCAAGCCCGACGCGGTCGCGAAGAACGTGATCGGCCAGATCTATGCCCGGTTCGAGGGGGCCGGCCTGAAGGTGGTCGCGGCGCGCATGGCGCACCTGTCGCGGGCCGAGGCCGAGGCGTTCTACTCGGTCCACAAGGAGCGTCCGTTCTTCAAGGATCTGGTCGACTTCATGGTCTCCGGCCCGGTGATGATCCAGGTGCTGGAAGGCGAGGGCGCGATCGCCAGGAACCGCGACCTGATGGGCGCGACCGACCCGAAGAAGGCGGCCAAGGGCACGATCCGTGCCGACTTCGCCGACAGCATCGACGCGAACGCGGTCCACGGCTCCGACGGCCCGGACACCGCCCGCGGCGAGATCGGCTTCTTCTTCGCCGGGATGAACGTCCACTCGCGATGAGCGACACCGGCGCCACCGATCGCATCGACCTGCTGGGGCTGGACCGGCCGTCCCTGGTCGCGCTGTGCCGCGACTGGGGCGAGAAGCCGTTCCGCGGCCAGCAGCTGATGCGATGGGTGCACCGCCGGTTCGAGTCCGACTTCGAGGCGATGTCCGACCTCGCGCGCGGCTTCCGGGCCACGCTCGCCGAGCGGGCCCGCGTGGCCGCCCCCGCGGTGATCTCCGACCACGTCGCCGCCGACGGCACGCGCAAGTGGCTGCTCGACGTGGGGCAGGGCAATGCCGTCGAGACGGTCTTCATCCCCGAGGTCTCGCGCGGCACGCTGTGTGTGTCGACCCAGGCCGGCTGCGCGGTCAACTGCCTGTTCTGCTCGACCGGCAAGCAGGGGTTCGCACGCAACCTGACCGCCGGCGAGATCGTCGGCCAGCTGTGGCTCGCGAACCGGCTGCTCGGCGCCCGCGCCGGTGCGGGCGACGGCGACGCCGAGGACGGTGCGCCCGACGATCACGACCGCATCGTGACCAACGTCGTGTTCATGGGCATGGGCGAGCCGCTGCTGAACTACGAGGCGACGACCGCCGCGCTGCGGATCCTGCTCGACGACCATGGCTACGGCCTGTCGCGCCGCCGGGTGACCGTCTCGACCTCGGGCGTGGTCCCGATGATCGACCGGCTGCGCGACGACGTGCCGGTCGCGCTCGCGGTGTCGCTGCACGCGCCGAACGACGCGCTGCGCGACCGCCTCGTGCCGCTCAACCGCAAGCATCCGCTCGCCGAGCTGATGGCCGCGTGCCGGCGCTATCTCGACCGTGCGCCGCGCGACTTCGTCACCTTCGAGTACGTGATGCTCGACGGCGTCAACGACGCCGACGAGCATGCGCGCCAGCTGGTCGAGCTGGTCCGCGACGTGCCGTGCAAGTTCAACCTGATCCCGTTCAACCCGTTCCCCGATTCCGGGCTTCGGCGCTCGCCGCCGGAGCGGATCCGGGCGTTCGTGCAGCGCCTGTCCGATGCGGGCATCGTGACCACGGTCCGCAAGACCCGGGGCGACGACATCGACGCGGCGTGCGGGCAGCTCGCCGGGGACGTCGTCGACCGCACCCGGCTCGTGCAGCGCGTCGAGCGCGGCCGGATCGCGATCGCGCGGGCCTGATCGGATGGAGACCCTGCGAATGGTCCCGACGCGCCCGACGATGCGCACGCCCCTCGCGACGCGCGCGCGCCGCGCGGCGGCCGCGATCGCGGTCGCGCTGCTCGCGTCGGCCTGCACGACCGTCGACGAGAAGCCGCAGCCGGTGCGCGACCTGCGCGGCGGCGATCCGCGCGAGACGCGCCGCGAGGCGCCCGCGGTCTCCCAGCGACAGGACCCGGTGTCCGTGCCCGGCAGCAGCGGGGGCTCGAGCGCCGACTCCGAGACGCGCCGCCGTGCGCAGATCCGGCTCGAGCTCGCGACCGGCTACTACCAGCAGGGCAACTACAACCAGGCGCTCGAGGAGCTGCGCTCGTCGCTGTCGATCGACCCGACGAACGCCCAGGCCTACGGCCTGCTCGGGCTGGTCTACATGGACCTCGGCGACCGGCCGCGCGCGGAGGAGAGTTTCCAGCGCGCGCTGCGGATCGCGCCCGAGGACTCCGAGCTGCTGAACAACTACGGCTGGTACCTGTGCCAGACCGACCGGCCGCGCGAGTCGATCGCGCAGTTCCAGGCGGCACTGAAGAATCCTCTGTACGCGACCCCGGCGCGCCCGCTGCACAACGCGGGCATCTGCTCGATGCGCGCCGGCGACGCGGCGGGCGCCGAGGCGTACTTCCAGCGCTCGTTCCAGATCGACCCGCGCAATCCGGTCGCGATGTACCACCTCGGCGAGCTGTACCTGAAGCGCGGCGACCTCGAGCGCGCGCGCTTCATGTCGCAGCGGCTGCTGCAGAGCTATCCGGCCAGCGCCGAGACGCTGTGGCTGGCGATCCGCGTCGACCGCAAGGCGGGCGACCGCGACAGCTTCGCCAGCCTTTCGTCGCAGCTGCGCCGCCAATTCCCGGCCTCCCGCGAGGCGAACCTGTTGCAACGTGGAGCATTCGGTGACTGAAGAGGCGACCGGATCGACGCAGTCTCAATCCCAGGCGACCGACGTGATCTCGACGGTCGAGCAGCTGGTGGCCGCGCGCGAGCGCAAGGGCATGGGCAAGGGCGAGGTCGCCCAGCGCCTGAAGCTCCACCCCAAGCAGCTCGAGGCGATCGAGCGCGGCGACTGGGCGACGCTTCCCGGGCGCGCGTTCGTCCGAGGCTGCGTGCGCTCGTACGGGCGGCTGCTCGAGGTCGACGTCGAGCCGCTGCTGTCGACGATCGGTGGCGTCGCCGAGGTCGAGGCGCTGAAGCCGACCGCGACGCTCGCCGCGCCGATGCCGCGCAGCGTCGGCTTCGGCTTCGATGGCGAGGGGCACCGCAGCAAGCTGCCGTGGGCGCTGCTCGGCGTGATCGGCGTGATCGCGGTCGCGCTCTTCTTCGGCCGCGACGGCGACGTCTCGAAGGTGTCGTCCTGGATCGGCAAGCCCGAGGGCACGACGAGAACCACCCCCGCGCCGGCCCCGGCGGCCGACGCGGCCTCCAGCGGGACCGCCGCGTCCGGCACGCCGCTCGTGCCGCCGCCGCTGGTGCCCGCGCCCGGCGCGCCGGGCGCCCCGGGCGCCCCGGGCGCCGCGCCGGCCCCGGTCGCCGCCGTGCCCGCGCCGCCGCCGGCCCCGGCCCCGCCGCCGCCCCCGCCGCCTCCGCCGCCTCCGCCGGTGCGGCTCACTGTCAAGCAGGACGCGTGGGTCGACGTGCGCCAGGCCGACGGCAAGTCGCTCTTCATGGGCACGGTGAAGCCGGCCGCGCCGCTCGAGCTGAAGGGCGACGCGCCGTTCTCGCTGACCATCGGCAACGCGAGCGCGGTCGCGCTGGAGTTCGAGGGCAAGCCGGTGGACCTCAAGCCGGTCACCTCCTCGCCGAACAACATCGCCAAGGTCAAGCTGCCGTGAGTGTCGGGATGCCGCCCGGGGGCGCGCCGATGCCGGCGGGTCCGCTCGAGCGCCGGATCACGCGCCGCGTCGCGGTCTCGTGGGGGGCGCGGACCGTGCACGTCGGCGGCGGCGCGCCGGTCGTCGTGCAGTCGATGACCAACACCGACACCGCCGACGCGATCGCGACCGCGATCCAGGTCAAGGCACTCGCGCAGGCGGGCTCCGAGGTGGTCCGCATCACGGTGAACACGCCCGACGCCGCGCGTGAGGTCGCCGCGATCCGCGAGCAGCTCGACCGCATGGGCGTCGACGTGCCGCTGGTCGGCGACTTCCACTACAACGGCCACAAGCTGCTGACGCAGTTCCCCGACTGCGCGCAGGCGCTGTCGAAGTACCGCATCAACCCGGGCAACGTCGGTGCGGGCTCGAGGCGCGAGGACAACTTCGCGGCGATGATCGAGGTCGCGAACCGGCATGCGAAGCCGGTGCGCATCGGCGTCAACTGGGGCAGCCTCGACCAGTCGGTGCTCGCCCGGATGATGGACGAGAACGCGAAGCGGGCCCGGCCCTGGGAGGCCGCGCAGGTGATGCGCGAGGCGCTCGTGACCTCGGCGATCGAGAGCGCGCGGCTCGCCGAGTCGCTCGGCATGCCCGGCGACCGGATCGTGCTGTCCGCGAAGGTGTCGAACGTGCAGGACGTGGTCGCGGTCTACCGCGAACTCTCGCGGCGCTGCGACTACCCGCTGCACGTCGGCCTGACCGAGGCCGGCATGGGCAGCAAGGGCATCGTCGCCTCGACGGCGGCGCTGTCGGTGCTGCTGCAGGAGGGGATCGGCGACACGATCCGCGTGTCGCTCACGCCCGAGCCGAACGGCGACCGCACCCGCGAGGTGGTGGTGGCGCAGGAGATCCTGCAGACGATGGGGCTGCGTGCGTTCACGCCGCTGGTCATCGCATGCCCCGGCTGCGGCCGCACGAGCAGCACGTTCTTCCAGGAGCTCGCCGAGAGCATCCAATCGTTCCTGCGCGCGCAGATGCCGGTCTGGAAGGCGTCGTATCCCGGCGTCGAGACGATGCAGGTCGCGGTGATGGGCTGCGTCGTCAACGGGCCGGGCGAGTCCAAGCACGCCGACGTCGGCATCTCGCTGCCCGGGGCCGACGAGGCGCCGGTCGCGCCGGTGTTCGTCGACGGCGAGCGCACGGTGACGCTGAAGGGCGAGCGCATCGCCGAGGAGTTCCAGGCGATCGTCGAGGACTACGTGAAGCGCCGCTACGGGCGCATCGGCGCCGACGCCTGAGCCGGCCCGTACCCGCATCCCGACCCATGTCCGAAGAAGCCTCCTTCGCCTCCACGCCGCCAGCCGGCGCCCCGAAGCGCGCCGAGCGCCTGACCGGCGTCAAGGGCATGAACGACCTGCTGCCCGGCGACAGCGAGCGCTGGGAGCGGCTCGAGCAGGTCGTCGCGCACTGGGCGCGCAGCTACGGCTACCGGCAGGTGCGCACGCCGATCGTCGAGCACACCGCGCTCTTCAAGCGCGGCATCGGCGAGGTGACCGACATCGTCGAGAAGGAGATGTACTCCTTCGAGGACGCGCTGAACGGCGAGCACCTGACGCTGCGCCCCGAGAACACCGCCGGCGTCGTGCGCGCGGCGATCGAGCACAACCTGCTGTACGACGGCCCGAAGCGGCTCTGGTACACGGGCCCGATGTTCCGCCACGAGCGGCCGCAGCGCGGGCGCTACCGCCAGTTCCACCAGATCGGCATCGAGGCGCTCGGCTTCGAGGGCCCGGACATCGACGCCGAGGTCATCGCGATGTGCCAGCGGCTGTGGGACGACCTCGGCCTCTCGGACATCCGGCTCGAGCTCAACAGCATCGGCGATCCGGCCGAGCGGCGCGGCCACCGCGAGGCGCTGATCGCCCACTTCGAGGCGCACCGCGACCGGCTCGACGCCGACGCGCAGCGTCGGCTGCACAGCAACCCGCTGCGCATCCTCGACACCAAGAACCCCGCGATGCAGGACCTGGTGGAGGCCGCGCCGAAGCTCGCCGACTTCCTCGGCGACGCGTCGCGCGCGCACTTCGAGGGCGTGCAGGCGCTGCTGCGCGCGGTCGGCATCCCGTTCCGCGTCAACCCGCGACTGGTGCGCGGGCTCGACTACTACAACCGCACCGTCTTCGAGTGGGTGACCGACAGCCTCGGCGCCCAGGGCACGGTCTGCGGCGGCGGGCGCTACGATCCGCTCGTCGAGATGCTCGGCGGCAAGCCCGCGCCGTCCTGCGGCTTCGCGATCGGCGTCGAGCGGCTGCTCGAGCTGATGAAGGCGGGCGG
>JBILTM010000054.1:0-25340 GCA_044371545.1 Burkholderiaceae bacterium | reverse complement strand
CTCGAGTCGCTGCTCGCGTTCAAGCGGGCCGGCGCCGACGGCGTGCTCACCTACTTCGCGCTGGACGCGGCCCGGTGGCTCGAGCAGCGCTGAGCCGCGACACGGTCGGCACCGACCCGGACGACGACGCGGTCGCGCGGCGCGAGGCGCACGCGGCCGGTCACGCCGCGGGCGGCGGGCCGCGCGAGCCGGTCACCGACCTCGACACCGGCGCGCCGCCGCTCGCGATCACCTGGATCGCGCCCGGGCACTGCGACGCGCTCGACGGCGTGCCGCAGCCGCTGCCCGAGCGCGGCTTCGCGTGGGTCGACGCGCACTACGAGCATCCGCGCGCGTGGGTGGGCACGGTCGAGGCGCTGACCGGCGTGTCGCTGCTCGAGGACCACCTGGCCGACGCCGAGAACGCCACGCACCCGTCGTACTTCGACTCGACGCGCGACTACGAGATGATCGTCTTCCGCGGCCTCGCGTTCCGCCCGGAGTCGGACGTCGAGGAGCCGATCCGCATCCGCACGCGGCCGACGGTGTTCTTCCTGTTCCCGCGCTGCATCGTCAGCGTGCGGCCGGCCGACAGCCACCAGGTCCCGGCGCTGCGCGCGCGGCTGCTCGAGGCGGGGCGCTACAAGCAGCGGCTGCCCTCGCGCCCCGAGGAGCTGATGCTGCGGATCCTCAACGGCATGGTCGACCGCTACCTCGACCTGCGCCAGCCGCTCACCGAGCAGCTCGAGCACTGGCAGCGCGAGCTGCTCGACCCGCGCCGCCCGTTCCGCGACTGGGTGTCGCTGCTCGAGTCGCGCCGGCAGCTGCGCAAGCTCGAGAACCTCTCCGAGGAGCAGCTCGACGCGCTGCAGGAGTGGCGCGACGAGCGGCTCGACCGGCACGGCGGCCGCGACGAGGCCCACGCCGACTGGGCCGACGCGACCGGCGAGTCGGACCGGTCGGACGAGGGGCCCGAGCCGGCGCCGAGCGCGTTGCCGCCGCTGACCGACGCGCTCGAGGTCCGCGTCAACGACCTCGTCGAGCACATCGAACGCGTGCTCGGCCACGCGCGCCGGCTCGAGACCTCGGTCGAGTCCGCGGTGCAGCTGCACTTCTCCGCGACCGCGCACCGCACGAACCAGATCATGCGGACGCTGACGGTGCTGACCGCGATCTTCATGCCGCTGAACCTGATCACCGGCATCTTCGGCATGAACTTCGACGTGCTGCCCGGCATCCATTCGCCGACCGGCTTCTGGTGGACGATGGCGACGATGGCGGTGCTCGCGCTCGGGCTCGTCGTGTTCTTCCGCACGCGGCGCTACCTGGAGGAGACCGGGCTGCGCAGCGGCGCCCCACGGCGACGCCGCCGGCGCGCCTGAGCGCGCCCGGCACCGCCGCACCGGCGCCGGCGCTCGACGGTCGACGCGCGCCGGATTCGACGCCCCGGCCCGCGCTCAGCCCGGCGGCCCGACCTCGCCGCGGACCCAGTCGAGGTAGGCCGGCCAGCCGTCGGCGGCGCGCAGCGCGAGCATCTCGGGCACCTCGTACGGGTGCAGCGCGCGCAGCCGCTCGCGCAGCGCGGGCCAGCGTGCGGCGGTCGTCTTGAGCAGCAGCGGCAGCTCGTCGGCCGACTCGACCGCGCCCTGCCAGCGGTAGGTCGAGCGCGCGGCGCCGAGCACGGTCACGCAGGCGGCGAGCCGCTCGCCGACCAGCGCCTCGGCGACACGGCGCGCGGCCTCGGCGTCGGGCACGGTGGTGACGACCAGCATCACGTCGGTGTCGTCCATCGGGATCTCCTCGGTGCGGAGCGGGGCGCCCGCCACGGCCACGATCCGAGACCGTCGCCGCCCGACCGCCGTTCGGCCGCCCGGCGGTCGGAATGCCGCATCCGGCTCGGTACAGTAGCACCCCTGTGCGCCCGCCCCGGGACGTCCCGATGCCGATCCGACCGCCGATCCGACCGCCGAGCTGCCTGCGCCGCGCCGCCGCGCTCGCGCTGCTGTGCGTCGGCTTCGCCGGCTGCGCATCGGTGGGCCCGGGCTCGGCCGCCGACGGGCACGCGTCCGCCGAACCGGGCGCCCTCGCACGCCCCGCCGCGCCGCCGGCCGGCGCGCGGCCCGCGCCCGCGGTCCCGTCGGACCTCGCGATCGAGTCGCTCCCGTCGGCCCAGCCCGGCCCCTCGATCGCCGCCGCGCCGGTGATGACGCGCGAGCGCGGCCCGACCGACGTGCCCGCCGCCGCCACGCGCAGCCTGTGGGACCGCGTGCGCGCCGGCTTCGCGATGCCGGAGCTGCGCTCGCCCCTCGTCGAGCAGCGGACGCGCTGGTACCTCGCACGACCCGACCTGCTCGAGCGGATGCTCGAGCGCGGCGCGCCCTACCTCTACTTCATCGTCGAGGAGGTGACCCGGCGCGGCCTGCCGACCGAGCTCGCGCTGCTGCCCTTCGTCGAGAGCGCGATGAACCCCGGGGCGACCTCGCACGCGGCCGCGGCCGGCCTGTGGCAGTTCATCCCGGCCACCGGGAAGCGCTTCGACCTGTCGCAGGACTGGTGGATCGACGAGCGCCGCGACGTCGTCGAGTCCACGCGCGCCGCGCTCGACTACCTGCAGGAGGTGCACGCGATGCACGGCCGGGACTGGTTCCTCGCGCTCGCGTCGTACAACTGGGGCGAAGGCGCGGTCGCGCGCGCGGTCGAGGCGAACCGCCGCCGCGGCCGGCCGACCGACTACGCGTCGCTGAAGATGCCCGACGAGACGCGCCACTACGTGCCCAAGCTGCTCGCGCTCAAGCGTATCGTCGCGGACGCGCGGACGCTCGGCGTCACGCTGCCGCCGGTGCCGGACGCACCCTACTTCGTGACGGTCGCGCACCCGGTACCGATGGACCTGAAGCTCGCCGCGCGCTTCGCCGACATGTCGCTCGACGCGTTCGTCGCGCTGAACGCGTCGCACAACCGGCCGGTGATCGCCGCGAACCGCAATGCCGAGCTGCGCCTGCCGGTCGACCGCGTCGCGGTCTTCCTCGCCGCGGCCGAGCGGCACGCGTCGCAGCAGCGCCCCTTCGTCACCTGGCGGCCGCACACGCTTGGGGCCGACGAGTCGATCGAGTCGATCGCCGAGCGCAGCGGCGTGCAGGCCGCCGAGATCCGCCGCGCGAACGGCCTGCCGGCCGACCGCCGGCTGCGCGCCGGCTCGCGGATCCTGGTGCCCGCGGGCGGCGCGGCCGACGCGTCGGTCGTCGAGTCGTTCGACGCCGCGCACCTGGTGTTCCACCCGCCGCCGCGCGCAGCGTCTGCGCGGGGCCGGCACGGCCACGCCGCGGCGCGCGGCGGCCGGAGCGCGCACGCGTCGGGGGCTTCCGCGCAGCGCACCGCGGGGCCGGCCGTCCCTGTGCGTCGCGCCGCCGACGCGCCGCTGCGTGGCGAGGCCGCCGCCGCGCGAGCGCGCCGATCGTCACGACCGTGACGACCGCGCGCCGCCCGCCGCGCCCTCAGGCCGCGAAGCGCTTGCGCGTCAGCGCCGTCGCCACCCAGAACCCGACGGCCGCGTAGCCGAGCAGCACCGCGAGCGGCCGCGCGACCGCCTCCGGCCAGTGGCCGAGCACCAGCGGGCGCACCAGGTCGATCGCCGCGGTCAGAGGCAGCCACGCGCTCGCCGCCTGCAGCCAGTCGGGCAGCTGCGAGACCGGGAAGAAGACACCCGACAGGAAGGTCATCGGCGTCAGCACGAGCGTGAAGTAGTACGAGAAGAAGTCGTAGCCCTTCGCGACCGCGTTGAAGCACAGCCCGATCGCCGCGAACGCGAGGCCGGTCAGCACGACCACCGGCAGCACCGCCAGCAGCGTCGGCTCGCGCGAGACGCCCAGCGCGATCGCGACCAGGATGATCGCGAGCCCCGACATGCACGCCTTGATCGCGGCCCACAGCCACTCGGCCGCGAGCACGTCGTCGAGCAGCAGCGGCGCATTGAGCAGCGACTCCCAGGTCCGCTGCACGTGCATCCGCGAGAACGCCGAGTACAGCGACTCGAAGCTCGCGGCCATCATCGTGCTCATGCAGATCGAGCCGCCGGCGAGGAACACGATGTACGGCACGCCGTCGATCTCGGGCAGCAACCGCCCGAGCCCGTAGCCGAACGCGACCAGCGTGATCAGCGGGTCGGCGACGTTCGCGAGCACGCTGGAGGCGGCGAGCTTCTTCCAGACCATGAAGTTGCGGCGGATGACCGGGATCATCCGCAGGCTCGGCGCGGGGGGCGCCCATCGGCGCGGGGCGCGGGCGCCCGCGGGCACGGGCTCGTCGGCGGCGGCGCTCATCGTCAGTCCCTCAGGTCGCGGCCGGTGAGCTTGAGGAACACGTCCTCGAGGTTCGCCGGCCGGTGCAGCGTGCGCAGGTCGGTGCGCGCCTGCACCGAGGCGAGCAGCGCCCCCGGATCGCGGCAGTACGCGAACGTCGTCTCGCCGACCGTCTCGACGCGATCGGCGAGCGCCGCCGCGCCCGGCGCCCAGCCGGCGCGGCCCGGCCCGTGCACCTCGATCACGTGCGGCTCGATCTCGCGGCGGATCAGCTCGACGGGCGAGGCCTCGGCGATCGGCCGGCCGGCGTCGACGATCGCGAGCCGGTCGCACAGCCGCTCGGCCTCGTCCATGAAGTGCGTGGTCAGCACGATCGTCTTGCCGTCGGCGAGCAGCCGGCGCAGCCGCTCCCAGATCAGGTGGCGCGCCTGCGGGTCGAGCCCGGTGGTCGGCTCGTCGAGGAAGATCACCTGCGGATCGTTGATCAGCGCACGCGCGATCGTCAGGCGCCGCTTCATGCCGCCCGACAGCGCCTGGATCCGCGCGTCGCGCTTGGGCGCGAGCTGCGCGAAGTCGAGCAGCGGATCGATCCGCGCGCGCGTGACCGCGTCCTGCTGGCCGAAGTAGCGGCCGAACACCAGCAGGTTCTCGGCGACGGTGAAGTCCGGGTCGAGCGGATCGTTCTGCGGCACGACGCCGACCCGCGCGCGCGCCTCGCGCGCCTTCGCCGGCACCGGCAGCCCGAGCAGCTCGATGCGGCCGGCGTCCGGCTCCATCAGCCCGAGCACGAGCTTCAAGGTCGTGCTCTTGCCGGCCCCGTTCGGGCCGAGCAGCCCGAAGCACTGCCCCGGGGCGACCGAGAACGACACGCCGTCGACCGCGCGCTGGCCCCCGAACGCCTTGACCAGCCCGTCGACCTTCAGCACCGGCTGCACGCGGGATCCTCCAAAAACATCGCGGCGCCCGAGAGCGCCGCGATGCCGGAACGCAGGACGCTCGCCCGGGTCGTCAGGCGGCGGCCGCCTCTTCGGCCGGCGCCTCGGTGGGCTCCGGGCGGTCCATCAGCTCGACCAGCGCCATCGGCGCGTTGTCGCCGATGCGGAAGCCGAACTTCAGGATGCGCAGGTAGCCGCCGTTGCGGTTGGCGTAGCGCGGGCCGAGCTCGTTGAAGATCTTGACGACCATGTCGCGGTCGCGGAGCCGGTCGAACGCGAGGCGGCGGTTGGCCAGCGACGGCTTCTTGCCCAGCGTGATGATCGGCTCGACGACGCGGCGCAGCTCCTTGGCCTTGGGCAGCGTGGTCTTGATCATCTCGTGCTTGAGCAGCGAGACGGTCATGTTGCGCAGCATCGCCTCGCGATGGCTGCTGGTCCGGTTGAGTTTGCGGAGTCCGTGACGGTGACGCATGGTTCGATTCCTTCGTGTCCGGCGTCGCGCTTACGGGCGCTCGAGCCCGGCCGGCGGCCAGTTCTCCAGCCGCATGCCGAGGGTGAGTCCGCGCGAGGCCAGCACTTCCTTGATCTCGTTGAGCGACTTGCGACCCAGGTTCGGGGTCTTCAGTAGCTCGTTCTCGGTCCGCTGGATCAGGTCGCCGATGTAGTAGATGTTCTCCGCCTTCAGGCAGTTGGCCGAGCGCACCGTCAGCTCCAGGTCGTCGACCGGGCGCAGCAGGATCGGATCGATCTGCGGCGAACGCCCGCCGCCGACGCTGGCCGAGGCCGCGCCGCCCAGGATGTCGATCGACGGCTCGGCGCCCTCGAGCGCGGCAAAGACCGACAGCTGCTCGACGAGGATGCGCGCCGCCTGGCGGACCGCCTCCTCGGGCGCGATCACGCCGTTGGTCTCGACGTCGATCAGCAGCTTGTCGAGGTCGGTGCGGTTCTCGACCCGCGCGCTCTCGACCGCGTACGAGACACGACGCACCGGCGAGAACGACGCGTCGAGCACGATCCGGCCGATCGTCTTGCTGTCGTTCAGGTTGCGCATCGTGCCCGGCACGTAGCCGCGGCCCTTCTCGACCTTGATCTGCATGTCGAGCTTGCCGCCCTGGGTCAGGTTGGCGATCACGTGCTCGCCGTTGACCAGTTCGACGTCGTGCGGCAGGTCGATGTCCGACGCCAGCACCGGGCCCGGGCTGTCCTTGCGCAGCGTGAGGAACACGTCGTCGCGGTTGTGCAGCTTGAAGACGATGCCCTTCAGGTTCAGCAGCAGGTCGACCACGTCCTCGCGGACGCCGTCGATCGTGGAGTATTCGTGGACGACGCCCGAGATCTGGACCTCGGTCGGCGCGTAGCCGACCATCGACGAGAGCAGAACGCGACGCAGCGCGTTGCCGAGCGTGTGGCCATAGCCCCGCTCGAACGGCTCCATCACGACGCGCGCGTGCGACGGACCGAGTTGCTCGACCTCGACGATCCGGGGCTTCAACAGTGCTGTCTGCATGGATGGAATCCCTCGATTAGCGCGAGTAGAGCTCGACGATCAGGCTCTCGTTGATGTCGGCCGCCACGTCCGAGCGCTCGGGCACGGACTTGAAGATGCCTTCCATCTTGGTCTTGTCGACCGAGACCCACTGGGGGAAGCCGCTCTGCTCGGCGAGGCTCAGCGAGTCCTGCACGCGCGTCTGCTTCTTCGCCTTCTCGCGCACGGCGATGACGTCGTTCGGCTTGACCTGCGCCGACGGGATGTTCAGCGTCTGGCCGTTGACCGCGATCGCCTTGTGGCCGACCAGCTGGCGCGCCTCGGCGCGCGTGGAGGCGAGGCCCATCCGGTAGACGACGTTGTCGAGGCGGCATTCGAGCAGCGCGATCAGGTTCGCGCCGGTGTTGCCCTTGCGGCGCTCGGCCTCCTCGAAGTAGCGGCGGAACTGCCGCTCGAGGATGCCGTACATCCGCTTGACCTTCTGCTTCTCGCGCAGTTGCAGGCCGTAGTCGCTGGTCCGCGACCCGGAGGTGCGGCCGTGCTGGCCCGGCTTGCTGTCGAGCTTGCACTTGTCGGAGAGCGCGCGGCGCGTGCTCTTGAGGAACAGGTCCGTCCCCTCGCGGCGGGACAGCTTGGCTTTCGGTCCGGTATAGCGTGCCACTTCTCTTCTCTCTTACGCGGCCGGGGCCGCGGTTAGTCCGCCCTTCGACGTCGATCGCTCGACGGGGCGAACGGTGGGCTTGGCGAAGCGCTCGGATCAGATCCGGCGTTTCTTGGGAGGCCGGCAGCCGTTGTGCGGCACCGGGGTCACGTCGGCGATCGACATGATCTTGATGCCCAGCGCGTTGAGCGCCCGCACCGACGACTCGCGGCCCGGGCCGGGGCCCTTGATGCGCACGTCGAGGTTGCGGATGCCCTGCTCCTGGGCCGCACGACCGGCGGACTCGGCGGCCACCTGTGCGGCGAACGGCGTCGACTTGCGCGAGCCCTTGAAGCCCGCGCCACCCGACGACGCCCACGACAGCGCGTTGCCCTGCCGGTCGGTGATCGTGATGATCGTGTTGTTGAACGACGCATGGACGTGCGCGATGCCGTCCGACACGTTCTTGCGGACCTTCTTGCGAACGCGATTGCCCGCCGAGGCGGAAGGTTGCTTGGCCATGTTCTCTCGATTCGGTCGTTCGGTTTACTTCTTCAGCGCCACGCCGGCCTTGCGCGGGCCCTTGCGGGTACGCGCGTTGGTCCGGGTGCGCTGGCCGCGCAGCGGCAGGCCGCGACGGTGGCGCACGCCCCGGTAGCAGCCGAGGTCCATCAGGCGCTTGATCGACATCGTCACCTCGCGGCGCAGGTCGCCCTCGATGGTGAAGCGGTTGATCTGGTCGCGGATCCGCTCGAGCTCGGCGTCGGTCAGGTCCTTGACCTTCTTGGTCAGCGGGACGCCCGCCGCCTCGCAGATCGCGCGCGCGCGCGGCCGGCCGATGCCGTAGATCGCCGTCAGGCCGATCTCGGCGTGCTGACGGTCGGGAACGTTGATGCCAGCGATACGTGCCATGCCTTGCCCCTCAGCCTTGACGCTGCTTGTGGCGCGGGTCGGTGCAGATCACCCGGACCACGCCGTTACGCTTGATGATCTTGCACTTGCGGCAGATCTTCTTGACGCTTGCCAGTACCTTCATCTCTTTCTCCGTGCGCGCCGGGCGCGCCGTCCTCGTTTCTTCGCTCCGCGCCGTCCGCGGTCACTTGGCCCTGAACACGATCCGCGCACGCGACAGGTCGTAGGGCGTGAGTTCCACCGTGACCTTGTCGCCCGGGAGGATCCGGATGTAGTGCATCCGCATCTTTCCCGAGATGTGCCCGAGCACCATGTGCCCGTTCTCCAGCTTCACGCGGAACGTCGCGTTGGGAAGGTTCTCGACCACCTCCCCCTGCATCTGGATGACATCGTCCTTGGACATCCGCCCCTCGCGCTCTCGCTCACCGCATCGGCGGCGTGCCCATGCCCTTGAAGTTCGTCTTCTTCAAGAGACTCTCGTACTGGTGCGACATCAGGTACGCCTGGACCTGGGCCATGAAGTCCATCGTCACGACCACGATGATGAGCAGCGAGGTCCCGCCGAAGTAGAACGGCACGTTCCAGCGCAGGACCAGGAACTCGGGCAGCAGGCACACCGCGGTGATGTAGATCGCACCGGCGAGCGTGAGCCGCATCAGGATCTTGTCGACGTACTTCGCGGTCTGCTCGCCCGGGCGGATGCCGGGGACGAACGCGCCGCTCTTCTTCAGGTTGTCGGCGGTCTCGCGGCTGTTGAAGACCAGCGCCGTGTAGAAGAAGCAGAAGAACACGATCGCGACCGCGTACAGCGCGATGTAGACCGGCTGGCCCGGCGACAGCGTCGCGGCGAGGTCCTTGATGAACCGCACCACCATGCTCTCGGAGTCGCCCGAGGTGAACCACTGCGCGGCCGTCGCCGGGAACAGGATGATCGACGACGCGAAGATCGGCGGGATCACGCCCGACATGTTCAGCTTCAGCGGCAGGTACGAGGACTGCCCGCCGTACACGCGGTTGCCCACCTGGCGCTTGGCATAGTTGATCGTGATCCGGCGCTGGCCCCGCTCGACGAACACGACGAAGGCCGTCACCAGGACCACCAGCGCGACGATGATCAGCGCGACGAACGGGCTCATCGAGCCGGTGCGCACCAGCTCGCCCATGCCGGCCATCGCGCCGGGCAGCCCGGACACGATCCCCGCGAAGATCAGGATCGAGATCCCGTTGCCCAGGCCGCGCTCGGTGATCTGCTCGCCCAGCCACATCAGGAACATCGTGCCGGTGACCAGCGAGACCGCCGCGGTGAAGCGGAACATCATGCCGGGCTCGATCACGAGGCCCGGCTGCGACTCGAGCGCCACCGAGATCCCGAAGGCCTGGAAGGTCGCGAGCACCAGCGTGAACCACCGCGTGTACTGGGTGATCTTGCGCCGCCCCGCCTCGCCTTCCTTCTTGATCGCCTCGAGCTGCGGCACGATCACGGTCAACAGCTGCATGATGATCGACGCCGAGATGTACGGCATGATCCCCAGAGCCAGCACCGAGAACCGCGACAGCGCGCCACCCGAGAACAGGTTGAACAGGCCGAGCACGCCGCCGGACTGCTGCCGGAACAGCTGGGTCAGCTGTTCGGGGTCGATCCCCGGCGTGGGGATGTGCGTCCCGATCCGGAAGACGACCAGCGCGAGCAGCAGGAACCACAGCCGGCGCTTGAGGTCGCCGTACTTGCCGCCTTGCTTGATCAGCGCAGTGGGAGTCTTGGCCAACGTTCGACCTGCCTTCGGATGTGCGATGCCGCGGCGGCCGTCAGGCCACCGAGCCGCCGGCCGCCTCGATCGCGGCCTTCGCGCCCTTCGTCGCGCCGACGCCCTTCAGGGCGACCTTGCGCTCGATCGAGCCCGACAGGATGACCTTCGCCGACAGCGCGAGCTGCGAGACGATGCCGGCCGCCTTCAGCGCGAGCAGGTCGATCTCGTCGCCCTGCATCTTCTGCAGGTCGGTCAGGCGCACCTCGGCGACCGTGCCGGCGGCGAGCGACTTGAAGCCGCGCTTGGGCAGGCGACGCTGCAGCGGCATCTGGCCGCCCTCGAAGCCGACCTTGTGGAAGCCGCCCGAACGCGACTTCTGGCCCTTGTGGCCGCGGCCCGCGGTCTTGCCGAGCCCCGAGCCGATGCCGCGCCCGACACGCTTCTTCGGGTGCTTGCTGCCCTCGGCGGGCGAGATGTCGTTGAGTCGCATGGTGTTCAGCCTTCGACCTTCACCAGGTAGTTGACCTTGGTGATCATGCCGCGAACCGCCGGGGTGTCCTCGAGCTCGCGGGTCTGGTTGATCTTCTTCAGGCCGAGCCCGAGCACCGTGTCGCGGTGCGAGCCGCGGGTGCCGATCGGGCTGCGGACCAGGGTGACCTTCAGCGTCTTCTTGCTCATGGCGCGCGCCCCCGGCCTCAGCCGAGGATCTCCTCGACGGACTTGCCGCGCTTGGCGGCGATCTCGGCCGGCGTGCTCATCCGGGAGAAGGCGTTCAGCGTCGCGCGGACGAGGTTGTAGGGGTTGGTCGAGCCGTGCGCCTTCGCGACGACGTCGGTCACGCCCATCACGTCGAACATCGCGCGCATCGGGCCGCCGGCGATGATGCCGGTGCCGGCGGGCGCCGGCGCGATGTACACGCGCGAGGCGCCGTGACGGCCCTCGACCGGGTGCTGCAGCGTGCCGCTGCGCAGCGAGACGCGGACCATCTTGCGACGGGCCTCGTCCATCGCCTTCTGCACGGCGACCGGCACCTCGCGGGACTTGCCCTTGCCCATGCCGATCTTGCCGTCGCCGTCGCCGACCACCGTCAGCGCCGCGAAGCCGAGGATACGACCGCCCTTGACGACCTTGGTCACTCGATTGACCGAGATCATCTTCTCCTTCAGACCGTCGTCGCGCTGCTCCGCGCCGACTCGCGCCTGGATCTTTGCCATGTTCCTGTTCCTTTCCCGGGCCGCGTCAGAACTTCAGGCCGGCTTCGCGGGCCGCGTCGGCCAGCGTCTTGACCCGGCCGTGGAAGCGGTAGCCCGCGCGGTCGAACGCGACCGACTGGATCCCCTTGGCGAGCGCCTTCTCGGCGAGCCGCTTGCCGACCAGCGCGGCCGCGGCGGTGTTGCCGCCCTTGCCGGACTGGCCCGCGAGCTGCTGGCGCACCTCGGCCTCGACGGTGGACGCCGAGACGAGCACGGTGTCGCCCGACGCCGCGATGATGTTCGCGTAGATGTGCAGGTTGCTGCGGAAGACCGTGAGACGGTCCACGCGCAGCTCCGCGATCTTGTGGCGCGTCTGCAGGGACCGGCGCAGACGGGATTGCTTCTTGTCCATGTTCGTCCTGTCGCCCGGTTACTTCTTCTTCGTTTCCTTGATCACCACGACCTCGTCGGCGTACCGCACGCCCTTGCCCTTGTAGGGCTCGGGCGGCTTGTAGCCACGGACCTCGGCCGCGACCTGGCCGACCTTCTGGCGGTCGGCGCCCTTGATCAGGATCTCGGTCTGGGTCGGGGTCGTCACGGTGACGCCCGCGGGCATCTGGTGGACCACCGGGTGCGAGAAGCCCAGCGACAGGTTCAGCGCCGCGCCCTGCGCCTGCGCGCGATAGCCGACGCCGACCAGCGTGAGCTTCTTCTCGAAGCCCTTGCTGACGCCGTTGACCATGTTCGCGACCAGCGCGCGGTACGTGCCGGACATCGCGCCGGCCTCGCGCGACTCGCCGACGGCGGCGAACTTCAGCTCGGCGCCTTCGCGGACGATCGACACCAGCGGGTTGATCGCCTGCGTCAGCGTGCCCAGCGGGCCCTTGACGGTGATCGCGCCGTTCGCGATCTGGACGTCCACGCCCGAAGGCACGGCGACCGGGACCTTTGCGACTCGTGACATGTCGTGCTCCTTACGCCACGTAGCCGATGACTTCGCCGCCGATGCCGGTCTGGCGGGCGCGGCGGTCGGTCATCACGCCCTTCGGCGTGGTGACGATCGCGACGCCCAGGCCGTTCAGCACCTGGGGCAGGTCGTTGCGGCCCTTGTAGACCCGCAGCCCGGGGCGCGAGACGCGCTCGAGCCGCTCGATCACGGGACGACCGGCGTAGTACTTCAGCTGCACCTCGAGCTCGGGCTTGCCCGAGTTCTCCTTGACCTGGAAGCCGTCGATGTAGCCCTCGTCCTTCAGGACGGTGGCGATCGCCACCTTGAGCTTCGACGACGGCATCGCCACCGTTTGCTTGTCGACGCGCTGCGCGTTGCGGATGCGCGTGAACATGTCGGCGATCGGATCGCTCATGCTCATGTCTGTTTCGCTCCTTACCAGCTCGCCTTGGTCATGCCCGGCACTTCGCCGCGCATGGCGATCTCGCGCAGCTTGTTGCGCCCGAGACCGAACTTGCGGTACGTGCCGCGGGGCCGGCCGGTCAGTTCGCAGCGATTGCGCAGACGGGTCGGGTTGGCATTGCGCGGCAGCTGCTGCAGCTTGAGGCGCGCCTGGAAGCGCTCCTCTTCGGAGCGCGACTGGTCGGCGATGATCGCGTTGAGTTCGGCACGCTTGGCGGCGTACTTCTTCACCAACGCCTCGCGCTTCTTCTCGCGCTCGATCAGGGAGGTCTTGGCCACGTGTCGAACCCTCAGTTGCGGAACGGGAAGCGGAACGCCGCGAGCAGCGCCTTCGCCTCGTCGTCGGTCTTCGCGGTGGTGGTGATGCTGATGTTCAGCCCCCGCACCTTGTCGACCTTGTCGTACTCGATCTCGGGGAAGATGATCTGTTCCTTGACCCCGAGGTTGTAGTTGCCGCGGCCGTCGAAGGCCTTGCCCGAGATTCCGCGGAAGTCGCGCACGCGCGGCAGCGCGACCGTGACCAGCCGATCCAGGAACTCGAACATCCGGTCGCCGCGCAGCGTGACCATGCAGCCGATCGGGTAGCCCGCGCGGATCTTGAATCCGGCGATCGCCTTCTTGGCCTTCGTGGTCACCGGCTTCTGGCCGGCGATCTTGATCAGGTCGCCCGAGGCGTTCTCGAGCAGTTTCTTGTCGGCCACCGCTTCGCCCACGCCCATGTTCAGCGTGATCTTGGTGATGCGCGGCACTTCCATGACCGACTTGTACCCGAACTGCTTCATCAGGTCGGGGACGATCTTTTCGCGGTAGGTCTGCTGCAGACGAGCCATTTTTCGGTGTTCCTCTCGTCAGGCCCTTAGTTGCTCTTTACCTGCTCGCCGTTGGAGCGGTAGACGCGGACCTTGGTGCCGTCCTCCAGCACCTTGAAGCCCACGCGGTCGCCCTTGCCGGTCGCCGGGTTGTACAGCATGACGTTGGACTGGTCGATCGGCATCGTCTTGTCGACGATGCCGCCGGTGATGCCCTTCATCGGGTTCGGGCGCGCGTGCTTCTTGACCACGTTCACGCCGTCGACGAGCAGGTGGCCCTCGTCGATGCGGGCGGACACGGTGCCGCGCTTGCCCTTGTCGCGACCGGCGATCACGATCACCTCGTCGCCCTTGCGGATCTTCTGCATCGTGGGCTCCTTACAGCACTTCCGGAGCGAGCGACACGATCTTCATGAAGCGCTCGGTGCGCAGCTCGCGCGTCACCGGCCCGAAGATGCGCGTGCCGATCGGCTCGAGCTTGGCGTTGAGCAGGACGGCCGCGTTCGCGTCGAACTTCACGAGCGACCCGTCCTGACGGCGCACGCCCTTGGCGGTGCGCACGACGACGGCGTTGTAGATCTCGCCCTTCTTGACGCGGCCGCGCGGCTGCGCCTCCTTGACGGAGACCTTGATGATGTCGCCGATGCCGGCATAGCGGCGCTTCGAGCCGCCCAGCACCTTGATACACATCACCGAACGCGCGCCGGTGTTGTCGGCGACGTCCAGCGTCGACTGCATCTGAATCATTGCATTCTCCCAACTTGATCCGCATCGACACTGCGCCCGCAGTTCTCACTGCATCGGCGCGGATCCGCTGCGGTCAGTCTTGGTCCCGTGGAATCGGGTGTGGATCCGTCTTCGCGATCCCCGGCTGGGGAAGGCCCGGAAAGGCCTGACCGTGAAAACGAAAGTCTTCGATTATGGCACCCGGCGTGCGGCCCGTCAACCTGCGACGGGCCATTCGCCGTGGCGCGGTGGCGATCGATCCGCCGCCGCGCCCCGCGCGGCCGTCAGATCGCCTTGCTGGCCTCGACGCGACGCACGACCGTCCACGTCTTGGTCTTGGAGATCGGGCGGCACTCCTTGATCTCGACGAGGTCGCCCTCGGCGAGCGCGTCCTCGGTGTGCGCGTGGTACTTGGTCGAGCGGGTGATGTACTTGCCGTACAGCGGGTGCTTGACCTTGCGCTCGATCAGCACGGTGACCGTCTTGGTCATCTTGTTGCTGATCACGCGCCCGGTGAGCGTCCGCTGGGCGCCGGCGGTGGTCGCTTCGGTCATTTGGCGTTCGCCTTCTGGTTCATCACGGTGCGCACGCGGGCGATGTCACGACGGGTCTTGCGCAGCTGGGCCGTGTTGGTCTGCTGCTGGGTCGCGATCTGCATGCGCAGCGAGAAATGGGCCTTCATCAGCTCGGACAGCTCCTTCTGGAGCTCTTCCGGAGCCTTGGTCCTCAGTTCGCTAGCTTTCATCTCTCAGTTCCTCTCGCGGTCAGGCGCCGACGTGGCGCGCCACGAAGACGGTCGAGATCGGGAGCTTCGCGGCGGCCAGGGCGAACGCCTCGCGGGCGAGCTCCTCGGCGACGCCGTCCATCTCGTACAGCACCTTGCCGGGCTGGATCTCGGCCACGTAGTACTCCGGGTTGCCCTTGCCGTTGCCCATGCGGACCTCGGCGGGCTTCTGCGAGATCGGCTTGTCCGGGAAGATCCGGATCCAGATCCGGCCGCCCCGCTTGATGTGGCGGGTCATGGCGCGACGCGCGGCCTCGATCTGGCGCGCGGTCAGCCGGCCGCGCCCGGTGGCCTTGAGGCCGAACTCGCCGAAGGAGACGGCGGTGCCGCGGGTCGCGATGCCCTTGTTGCGGCCCTTCTGCTCCTTGCGGTACTTGCGACGTGCGGGTTGCAGCATGGTCGTTCCTTATTCGCCCTTGCCCTCGGTCGGAGCCGGGGCAGGCGCTGCGGTGGCGCCGTCGGCCGGCGCCTTGCGGACACGCTTGACGGCCGGCGCGCGGGGCGCGTCGGCGGCCGGTGCGGGCGCGCCGTCGGCCTGCGCCGGACGGCCGCGGCCGCCGCCGGGGCCGCCGGGGCCACGACGGTCGCCGCTGCCCGGCCGGCCCGGGCCACCCGGACGGCGCGGACGACGGTCCTCGCGCTCGGGCGGCGGCGACGCGTCCTTCTCGGCGGCGGCGACGTCACCGCGACCCAGCGTGTCGCCCTTGTAGACCCAGACCTTGACGCCGATGATCCCGTAGGTCGTCACCGCCTCGGAGAAGCCGTAGTCGATGTCGGCGCGCAGCGTGTGGAGCGGCACGCGGCCTTCGCGGTACCACTCGGTGCGGGCGATCTCGATGCCGTTCAGGCGGCCCGACGACATGATCTTGATGCCCTGCGCGCCGAGGCGCATCGCGTTCTGCATCGCGCGCTTCATCGCGCGACGGAACATGATCCGCTTCTCGAGCTGCTGGGTGATCGAGTCGGCGATCAGCTGCGCGTCGGTCTCGGGCTTGCGGATCTCCTCGATGTTGACGTGCACCGGCACCTTCAGCATCCGCTGCAGGTCGCCCTTGAGCAGCTCGATGTCCTCGCCCTTCTTGCCGATCACGACGCCCGGACGCGCCGAGAAGATCGTGATGCGCGCGTTCTTCGACGGACGCTCGATCAGGACGCGGCCGACCGACGCGTTGCGCAGCTTCTTGCGCAGGTAGGCGCGGACCTTGATGTCCTCGTTGAGCATGCCCGGGAAGTCGCGGGAGTTGGCGTACCAGCGCGACGACCAGTTGCGGCTGACCGCGAGGCGGAAGCCGGTGGGGTGAATCTTCTGACCCATGTTCTCGGTTCCTTCGCGCTCAGTTGCCGACCGTCACGTAGATGTGGCAGGTCTGCTTCTCGATCCGCACGCCCCGGCCCTTGGCCCGGGCGTCGAAGCGGCGCAGCGACGCGGCCTTCTCGACGTGGATGGTCTTGACCTTCAGCTCGTCGACGTCGGCGCCGTCGTTGTGCTCGGCGTTGGCGATCGCCGACTCGAGCACCTTCTTGACGATCTTCGACGCCTTCTTGGGCGAGAAGGTGAGGATGTTCAGCGCCTGCTCCACCGGCTTGCCCCGGACCAGGTCCGCGGCGAGCCGGCCCTTCTGGGCGGAGAGACGGACACCTTGCAGGGTGGCTTTGGTTTCCATGTCGTCTGTCCTCAGCGCTTGGCCGCGCCCTTGCCCTTGACCGCCTTCTTGTCGGCCGCGTGGCCCTTGAAGGTGCGGGTCAGCGCGAACTCGCCGAGCTTGTGCCCGACCATGTTCTCGTTGACGAAGACAGGGACGTGCTGCTTGCCGTTGTGCACGGCGATCGTGAGCCCGATGAACTCGGGCAGGATCGTCGAGCGACGCGACCAGGTCTTGATCGGCTTCTTGTCCTTGACCGCCTGCGCCGTGTCCACCTTCTTCATCAGGTGGTCGTCGACGAACGGCCCTTTCTTGACGGAACGTGCCATGGTCAGCCCTTATTTCTTGTGCCGGCGCTGCACGATCATCGAGCTCGTGCGCTTGTTGCGACGCGTGCGGTAGCCCTTCGTCGGCTGGCCCCACGGGTTGACCGGCACGCGGCCCTCGCCGGTGCGGCCTTCGCCGCCGCCGTGCGGGTGGTCGATCGGGTTCATCGCGACGCCGCGCACGGTCGGGCGGATGCCCTTCCAGCGCGTGGCGCCCGCCTTGCCGACCTGCCGGAGGTTGTGCTCCTCGTTGCCCACCTCGCCGAGCGTCGCGCGGCACTCGATGTGCACGCGGCGGATCTCGCCGGAGCGCAGGCGGACCTGCGCGTAGGTGCCTTCACGGGCGAGCAGCTGCGCCGAGGCGCCCGCCGAGCGCGCGACCTGCGCGCCCTTGCCCGGCAGCATCTCGATCGCGTGGATCGTGGAGCCGACCGGGATGTTGCGGATCGGCAGCGTGTTGCCCGCGCGGATCGGCGCCTCGGGGCCCGACATCAGCGTGACGCCGGCCGACACGCCGCGCGGCGCCAGGATGTAGCGGCGCTCGCCGTCGGCGTAGCACAGCAGCGCGAGGTGCGCCGAGCGGTTCGGGTCGTACTCGATCCGCTCGACCTTCGCGGGGATGCCGTCCTTCGTGCGACGGAAGTCGACGACGCGGTAGTGGGCCTTGTGGCCGCCGCCGCGGTGGCGGGTGGTGATGTGACCGAGGTTGTTGCGGCCCGAGCTGCGGATCTGCGGCTCGACGAGCGCGGCGTGCGGCTTGCCCTTGTGCAGCCCCGGCGTGACCACCTTGACCATCGCCCGGCGCCCGGGCGAGGTCGGCTTGAGCTTGACGACCGGCATTTACTTCGCCTCCGCGAAATTGATTTCCTGGCCGGGCTTCAGGCTGACGTACGCCTTGCGCACGTTGCGGCGACGGCCGGTGAAGCGCCCGAAGCGCTTCTGCTTGCCCGCCTGGTTCAGCACCTGCACCGACTCGACCTCGACCTTGAACAGCAGCTCGACGGCGGCCTTGATCTCGGGCTTGGTGGCGTCCTGCAGCACGCGGAAGGCGACCTGGTTGTTCTTCTCGGCGACCATCGTGCTCTTCTCGGAGACGATCGGCGCGACGAGCACCTGCATCAGACGTTCGGCGTTCATCCCAGCATCTCCTGGACCTTGGCGAGCGCCGGCTTGGTCATCAGCACCTTGTCGAAGTGCACCAGCGACACCGGGTCGGCGTGGCCGGCCTCGACGACCAGCACGTTCGGCAGGTTGCGCGAGGCGAGCCAGAGGTTCTCGTCGAGCCCGTCGGTGATGACGAGGACCGACTCGAGGCCCATGACCTTCAGCTTGTCGACGAGCAGCTTGGTCTTCGGCGCGTCGACGGTGATCGACTCGACGATCGCGAGGCGGTCCTCGCGCGCCAGCTGCGACAGGATCGAGCACATGCCCGCGCGGTACATCTTGCGGTTGACCTTGTGCGAGAAGTTCTCGTCCGGCTTGTTCGGGAAGATCCGGCCGCCCCCGCGCCACAGCGGCGAGGAGGTCATGCCCGCGCGGGCGCGGCCCGTGCCCTTCTGGCGGAACGGCTTCTTGGTGCTGTGGCGCACCTCGGAGCGATCCAGCTGGGCACGGTTGCCGCTGCGCGCGTTCGCCTGGTAGGCGACGACGATCTGGTGGATCAGCGGCTCGTTGAAATCGCGGCCGAAGACGGTGTCCGCGGCGGCGACTGTCGAGGCCGGCTGGCCCTGCTCGTTCAGGAGCTTGAGTTCCATGCGTTCGGCCCCTTACTTCTTGCCGGCCTTGGCCGGGTTCGTCGGCTTGGCCGACGCGGGCGCCGCCGCCTTCGGCGGACGCGGCACGCCGCCCTTGGCCAGCGGGGTCTTGATCGCGGGGGTCACGACGACGGCGCCGCCCTTGGCGCCCGGGACCGCGCCCCTGACGAGCAGCAGGCCGCGCTCGGCGTCGACGCGCGCGATCTCGAGGTTCTGGATCGTCTTGGCGACGTCGCCCATGTGGCCCGACATCCGCTTGCCGGGGAACACCCGGCCCGGATCCTGCGCCATGCCGATCGAGCCCGGCACGTTGTGCGAACGCGAGTTGCCGTGCGAGGCGCGGCCGGAGTTGAAGTTGTGGCGCTTGATCGTGCCGGTGAAGCCCTTGCCGATCGAGGTGCCCGCGACGTCGACCTTCTGGCCGGCGGCGAACATGCCCGCGGGGAGGACGGCGCCCGGCTTCAGGTCGCCCAGCTTGTCGGCGGCGACGCGGAACTCGCGCAGGTCGCTGCCCGCCTGCACGCCCGCCTTCGCGAAGTGCCCGGCAACCGGCTTGGTGACACGGGTGGCGCGGCGCTCGCCGTAGGCGACCTGCACCGCGGAATAGCCGTCGGACTCGACGGTCTTGATCTGGGCGACGCGGTTGTTCGACACGTCGAGCACCGTCACGGGAACGGCGTCGCCGTCGTCCGTGAAGATGCGCATCATGCCGACCTTGCGTCCCACAAGGCCAAGGCTCATGTTCTGCTCCGATCCCGGTTGCGATTGACCGGGTGTGGTTCGCGTCGGGCAGGCTCGCCCGGTCCGCGGATGCCGCGACGGCGCTGGGCGCCGATGACGGAAAGCCCGCTAGCTTACATCAGGGCGAGCGGCAGCGCAATGTACCAGGGCGGAGCGTCCCCGGGCAAGGAGACTGGACGGGGAGAGGGCCGGAACGGCGACTGTTCGAAGGACGATCGTGAGCCCGAGGGCACCCGCCGCGGGGGGCGGAGCCGGAGACGCCATCCCGGCGGCGGCCGACTCCGCGGCGGGCGGGCCCCGACGTGCCCGCCGGGGCCCTGCCTGCGCGATCAGGCGGCGACGCCCGCGCGAGCCCGGCGGCGGCGGGCCGCCGCACCCGCCGCAGCGAGGCCGGCGAGCATGAAGGCGATTTCCGAGGGCTCGGGAATCGGCTGGGCGAACACCACGTCGCCGTACACGTGGTAGTCCCCGGCCACCCGGAACGACGCGATCTGCGGCGTCGCGCTGTAGAAGCCCTGGAACGTCCGGCCGTTCACGTAGTCCTCGCCGAGCGGCGCTCCGCTGGGAGCGGACCCCGGCCCGATCGATCCGAGCGAGGCGCCCGTGGCGTCGAAGACCTCGAGCTGCAGCGTGCCGCGCGGCAGTCCCGTGGTCGCGTCCGACATCCAGTGCAGTCCGATCGCCGAGGTGGTGAACCCGCTGGGCAGCGCGAAGGTGACGCTGTTGTCCCCGCTCAGGTTGCCATCCACGAACGCGCCGATCGCCGGGCCGGAGCCCGCGTTGTCCCAGGCCGAACCGGCTCGCCACAGGCCGTTGTCGCCCAGCAGGGTCGTGCCCCCCTCGCCGAGCACGACCGCGGTGCCGCTGTTCGAGATCGTGAACGGACCGACCGAGTAGGACGCCACGCCGGCGGATCCGACGGTGACGCCGAGCGCATCGAGGCCGGCGCCCCCGAAGTCCAGCCGCTGGACCGCGCCGAGGTCCCCGGGATTGGTGGTGAAGGTCTGGGCCATCGCGTGGCCGGAGAACACGCCGGCGATCGCGACCGCGAGCAGCGTACGGGTGAAGTGCATGTCGACTCCTTGGTTCCGTGTAGGGAGGCTCGGACCGTTCAGGCCGCGCCGATCTTGCCGCCGCCCGTGCGGGTGATGACGAGCGTCGCCGAGCGGGGCTTGACCGCGCCGCCGACGCTCAGCGTCGTCGGGCCGTTGTTGCCGTTGTCCGGCCAGCTGCTCTTCGACGTGAAGCTGCCGGCCCAGTCCTCTCCGGGATGCTGGATGCCGACGAACATCGTGCGGCCGTCCGGCGTACCGCACACGCCGGTGACCTCGCAGTTCGGCGGGCTGGTGAGGAAGCGGCGGACTTCGCGCGTCGAGGGATCGGCGGCCAGCATCGAGTTGGCGCCGATGTTGACCCAGTCGCCGGTGGCGTCGCCCTGCTGGTCGGTCTGGATCCAGAGCCGGCCGTCGCCGTCGAACCACAGGCCGTCCGGCGCGCCGAAGTCGTCGCCGTTGATGTCGCCCTGCAGGTTCGCGTTCGCGTTCAGGCTGTCGCCCGCACGGACGAAGATGTCCCACTCGAAGGTGGTCGCGCCAGGATCGTCGCCCGCCTCGCGCCAGCGGATGATGTGGCCGTAGATGTTGTTCGACCGGGGGTTGGCTGCATCGACCGGGGGACGCGCACCGCCGCCGGATGTCGAGCCGTCGATGGCGTTCGAGGACGGAGGGTTCGAGCCGCGCCGGGTGTTGTTGGTCAGCGTGAGGTACATCTCGCGGGTCACCGGATGGGCGGCGATCCACTCGGGCCGGTCCATCATCGTCGCGCCGACCCGGTCCCCGGCCTGCCGGGTCTTGATCAGCACCTCGGCCTGGTTCGCGAAGCCGTTCGCCGCCGTCAGGCCGTTCTGCCCGTGGACGAGCGGCAACCAGGTGCCCGTGCCGTCGCTGTTGAACCGGGCCACGTACAGCGTGCCCGCATCCAGCAGGTTGCGGTTCGCGGACCGTACCGCCGGGTTGTACTTCGCCGAGGCGACGAACTTGTACAGGTAGTCGTTGCGCTCGTCGTCGCCGGTGTAGAGCGCCAGCGTGTTGTCCGCACCGACCACGTACTGCGCGCTCTCGTGCTTGATGCGGCCGAGCGCGGTGCGCTTGACCGGCACGCTCCCCGGGGTGAAGGGGTCGATCTCGACGACCCAGCCGAAACGGTGCGGCTCGTTGGGGTTGAGCGTGACGTCGAAACGATCATCGACCTCGTGCCAGCGGTAGCCGAAGCCTCCGTTGGTGACGCCGTAGCGGCGGTAGCCCCGCCCGACGGCGGTCGAGGTGTTGCCCACGTAGGAAGGACCGCTGAGAACCAGGTTGGGGTCCGATGCCGGGGTCTTGCTGCCGAAGTAGCCGTTCCAGTTCTCCTCGCAGGTCAGGTAGGTACCCCAGGGCGTGTAGCCGTGCGCGCAGTTGTTCAGCGTACCGAGCACCGACGTGCCGCTCGGATCGGCCGCGGTCCGCATCAGCGCATCGCCGGCTGCCGGACCGCTGATCGAGCAGGGGGTATTGCCGGTGATGCGGCGGTTGTACGGCGAGTTCGGAACCACCTGCCACTGACCGCCGGTGCGCCGGATCTCGACGACGGACACGCCGTGGGCGGCCTGCGAGGTGCGGGCCTGCTCCAGGGTGATCGAGGCCGGCGCCGAGGTCAGGTTCCACAGCAGGAGCTGATCGGTGTACTCGTGGTTGACCACGAGCAGGCCGCGGTCGTTCGACGCCTGGCCGCGCGAGGAGAACGGGAAGAAGTGCATCCCGTCGACGTGCATGCCGTACTGACGCTCCTGGTCAGTCGAGGGGTTCGGCAGGTTCGGGTTGTACTGCGGCGCGCCCGCGACGACCGGGTCGCCCCAGGCGATGAGCACCGATACCGAGTAGCCGGTCGGCACGGTCACCCGGTCGGCGACCGGAATGACCGAGGGCGGAACCGGCGTGAAGCCGAGCCCGCCGACGGGCGCGCCCGACGGCACGTAGGCGTTGGCGCGGCCGGACATCGTCGCCAGCCCGCCGCCGAGCAGGGTCGCCATCGACATCGCCGCCGATCCCTTCAGGAAGGTGCGGCGCGGATTCTCGCCGCGCTCGATCAGATCGGCGATCGACTCGCCGTTCGGCGGGCCGAGCGGCAGATCGTTGGCGGGGTGGAACTTGGGATTCTTCATGAAGCGGGTACTCCTTCGTGGAGGGTCAACGAACGGCCGATACAGGCTAGGGCGGGCATCGCAGCCGGATCGGGACGGCGCGAGCGATCCCGTTGGTCGGTTCGGCGCAGTGCCGATCGACCTTCGGGCCATCGGCGGGCAGGGCGCACGCGCACCGTTCGTTCATGTGGCCTGGCGGACGCGACGTCGGGCGAGCCCCGCGGCGAGCAGCCCCGCCAGCGACAGCAGCACCCAGGGCGGGAACGGCACTTCGCCGTCGGCCGCGCCGGGGGCCGGAGCCGGCTCGTAGTCGACGACGAGCCGCGGCCTGACCGCGGCCGCCGACTCGTTGCGGCTCGAGAACCGCTTCGCGCTCTGTGAGTTCACCTCGTCGCCGATCAGGATCCAGCCGTGGTTCGACGCGGGGGCATCGACCCACTGTTGCACGTCGGCGACCATCGCCGGGGTGGACGGCCACTCGACGAACAGCCCGGCGACGTTGGGGACGACCCTCGACGTGCTGAGCGCAACCGCGAAGTCGCCGCCCGGTGCGGCCCAGGGCGCTCCCGGATGGAGACGCCGGATCCACGTTGCATCGCCGGTCTGCGCGGCGGCGCCCACGCCCGCGTCGCCGCCGTTGGACGCGCCTTCGCCCCACGAGGACAGCAGCCGGTGCACCGCGACGGGATGCTCGGTCCGGCTGCGGCTCTGGTAGAGCGTCAGTCGGACCTCCCGGATGACGGCGCCTGGCGGAATCGAGGACAGGTCGAACCGCAGCAACGCACGTCGGAACGTGCCGGAGGCCAGGGTCGAGGTCCACACATGCGCGCCGGAGCCGTCGGCGACGTCGTCGAAGGAGGTCGAGCCGCCGTGGAAGATCGTCGTGTCGGCGGCGGGCGCGAAGCTCGCCGTGGTCATCGCCACCGCGCCGATGGGCGCTGAGACGAAGAGCAGACTGACGAGCGCGGTGCCGACGCACAACGCCCTCGACTCGACTCGCACCGGAGACCCCCACGCTCGGAACGGCAACGGGTCGATGATCGGACGCTCGCACGACCGCCGCGAGACGCCGTCGCAGTCCGATCGGCTCATTGCAGCCCGGCAGCCGCATCGATAGGCTGCGCTTCGGACGGGCGCGTTGGAACGGGCAATGACGCGGCGAGTGCTGGGGTTCCTGCTGACCTTCGCGATGCTCTGGTGGGGCTACGAGTCCGCGCGAGGTTCCGGCGTCGAGCGATTCGTGGTCGACCGGTTGACGGTGTCGACGGCGGCCACCGTGATCGATGCGATCGCCCCGTCCATCGGAGTGCGAGCCTCCGGTTCGAGACTGCTCGCCGAGGGCGGAGGACTGAACGTCCTGGCGGGTTGCGAGGGGGTGGACGTGCTGCTGCTTCTCGCCGCTGCGCTCGCCGCGGCGCCGCTCCCCCTGCGGTCGCGACTCGCCGGCCTCGCGATCGGAGCCGTCGTGGTGTTCGGACTCAACCAGGTACGGATCGTCGCGCTGTTCTTCGCGAACCGTGCCGACCGCGAGTTGTTCGCGCTGCTGCACGGTACGGTGGCGCCGCTGCTGATGGTTGCGGCGGTGGCGCTGTTCTTCACTGCATGGATGGGTCGCCGAGGCGCCGCGCCGCACGTGGGAGTGCTGGGCTGATCGCCCGCACCCGCCCGCCGGGCACCGGGCCGTCGGCCGCCGCGCGGATCGTGCGGCGCACCGCACTGGCCGTCGTGCTCGCCACCGCGCTCGCCGCCGTCGCCGGGGAGGCGGTCCTGCGCGCGATGCTGCCGGCGCTCTCGCTCTCGTTACAGCGGCTCGCTCCGGACTTCAGCTTGATCTCGCTGGCCGTAGGCACCGGCCCAGGGATGAGCCTGCGCGCCGACGTCACACTCGCCCGCGCGGTGGTATCGGGCGAGCGCGTCTACTGGCCGGACCCGAGAGGACGGGCGACCGCCTCGACCCCCGCCGGACATGCGCTGCTGCCGCCGCTGGTCATCGCCATCGCGCTGTCGGCATGGCCGCCGCGCCGCCTGCGCGAGTATCCGCTGCGCGCGGCACTGGCCTGCCCGCCTGCCGCCGCGCTCGTGATGCTGGACACGCCGGCCGTCCTGATCGCCTCGGTCTGGTCGACCTTTCCGGAACCCCGGGCCGGTGCGCTGACGGGGATGTGGGCGGCGTTCCTGCAGACGGGCGGACGGTTCGCGCTCGCACTGACCATCGCGGGCCTGACGATCGCGGTCGCCGCGCGCCTCTCGAAGGGTCGCGATCGCCCCAGCGAACTCACTGCAGCTTGATCTCGACGTCCACGCCTGCCGGCAGGTCGAGCTTCATCAGCGCGTCGACCGTCTTGTCGGTCGGATCGACGATGTCCATCAGGCGCTGGTGGGTGCGGATCTCGAACTGGTCGCGCGAGGTCTTGTTCACGTGCGGCGAGCGCAGCACGTCGTAGCGCTGGATGCGCGTGGGCAGCGGCACCGGGCCGCGGACCACCGCGCCGGTGCGCTTGGCGGTGTCGACGATCTCGGCGGCCGACTGGTCGATCAGCTTGTAGTCGAAGGCCTTCAGGCGGATCCGGATCTTCTGGTTCTGCATCTCGATTCCTCGATAAAGAGCGGTGGAGTGGCCGTGCCGCTGGAGGCCACCCCGGGGATGAGTCGCTACGAAGTCTTCGCTTCGTTACTCGATGATCTTGGCGACGACGCCTGCACCGACGGTGCGGCCGCCCTCGCGGATCGCGAAGCGCAGGCCCTGCTCCATCGCGATCGGCGCGATCAGCGTGACT
>JBILTM010000293.1:0-4870 GCA_044371545.1 Burkholderiaceae bacterium | reverse complement strand
GCCGGACACGCCCCAGCGCGGATCGCCGGACGCGAGCAGGTCGTCGAAGGCGACCGCCTGGTGGGCGCGATGGAAGTTGCCGACGCCCAGGTGCACGACGCCGATCGACGCGCGCCGGCGGTCGTAAGCGGGGCGCGCGACGTCGGCCGGCAGCGTGGCGAGCGTCGCGTCGGACAGGCGGGCCATCGGCACCGTCGCCGTGTTCAGCGCATCGCCGGGCGCGATACAGCGCCCGGGTCAGCCCAGTCGCGGTTCGGGATCAGCGGGAACCAGCCCGGCCGGCCCGGATCGCGGTCGTAGGGATAGCCGCCCAGTTCCTTGTACAGCTCGTGGTACTGCGCCACCTTGTCGCGGTCGAGCTTCACGCCGAGGCCCGGCGTGCGGGGCACCTCGATGTGGCCGTCGACGTACTTCATCTTGCCGCCGACGATCACGTCGTCCTTCAGGTGGTGGTAGTGCGCGTCGGCCGAGTAGCCGAGGTTGGGCACGACCGCGCCGAGGTGCAGCATCGTCGCGAGCTGCACGCCGAGCTCGCCCGACGAATGCACCGCGACCCCGAGGCCGAAGGTCTCGCAGACGCCGGCGGCCTTGATGCACGGCCGGATGCCGCCCCAGAAGGTCGTGTCGAGCAGGATCACGTCGACCGCGCGCTGCCCGACGTTGGCCGCGAGCTGCTCGAAGTTGACCACCACGGTGTTGGTCGCGGTCGGGATGCGGACGAACTCGCGCAGCCGGGACAGCTGCGGCATGCCCCAGACCGGGTCCTCGAAGAAGTCGTTGTTCAGCCCCTCGATGCCGCGACCGAACGCGATCGCGTCGGCGAGCGACCAGGCGCAGTTCGGGTCGTGGCGCAGCGAGTCGCCGGGCATCGCGGCGGCGAGCGCCCGGTAGCACTCGAGCTCGTGCCCGGGCGGGAACACGCCGCCCTTGATCTTGTGCGAGCGAAAGCCGTGCTCGGCCTTCAGCGCGCGGGCGTTCGCGACCAGCTGCTCGGGCGTGCGGACCTCGCCCTCGCCGGTCCGCTCGTCCGGGTAGCGGAAGAACAGGTACGACGCGAACTCGACCGCGTCGCGCACCCGCCCGCCGAGCAGGTCGCAGACCGGCACGCCGAGCTTCTGGCCCATGACGTCGAGGCACGCGAACTCGAGCGCCGCGTGCATCTGCGTGCGGTTGTTGTACAGGCTCGCGGTCGGGTTGCAGACGGCGAAGCGCATCGCCTCGAGACGGAAGACGTCGTGCCCCTTCAGCAGCGGCAGCAGCCCCTCGACCGCCGCGGTCGCGGTCTCGCCGCCGCCGCCGAACTCGCCGAGGCCGACGTAGCCGTCGTCGGTCTCGACCTCGACGAGCGTGCGCACGAAGCGCCCCCAGTGGGCGCCGTTGCTGTGGCGAAGCGGCGCCTCCAGCGGCACGGTGACCGGGGTGGCGCGGATGCGGGCGATTCGGGTCATGGCGGGTCTCCCGGGCGCGGCGTCGGGCCGCTCAGGCGCGCCGCGCGAGCGGCGGCTCGTCGGCGGAGTCGGTGAAGTAGTGGGCGTTCTCGGACGCGATGTTCGCGATCGCGTCGAAGATCGTCGCGAGGTGCGCGCGCATCGCCTGGGCGGCGCCGGCGCCGTCGCCGGCGATCACGCGGTCTGCGATCGCGCGGTGCTCGGCCATCCGCAGCCGGGTCCTGGGGGCGCTCGCGAGCGACAGGCGCCGCACCCGGTCGAGCTGCGCCTTCGCGGAGTGGATCACCTGCCATGCACTGCGGTGGCCGGCGGCGTCGGCGAGCAGTTCGTGCAGCGCCTCGTCGACGCGGAAGAACCCGGTCGCGTCGTGCGCCGCGATCGCACGGCGCTGCTGCGCGAGGTTGTCGCGGAGCCGGGCGCGCCCGCCGTCGTCGACCCGCGCGGCGGCGAGCTCGACGATCCGGCACTCGAGCGTCTCGCGCACGAAGTGGTTGTCGCGCACCAGGCGCAGGTCGATCCGCGCGACGAAGGTGCCGACCTGCGGCACGACCTCCAGCAGCCCCTCCTCGGCGAGCCGCTTGAAGGCTTCGCGCACCGGCGTGCGCGAGACGCCGTAGGCTTCGCCGAGCCGCGTCTCCGAAAGCGCCTCGCCCGGGTACAGCGTGGTCGACACGATGCGCTCGCGCAGGTCGCGGTACAGCGAGGGCACCAGCGACGGTTCGCGCTGCGTCAGGCCGGGACCACGCGGCGAGCGAGACATGTATACTAGTGTACAGGCAGGACCGGAACGGCGCTCGCCAGCGCGGGTCCACCTGCGGTACCGTTGCGCAGCCGCGTTCCGGAATGCCGCGCCAGAGGGAGGAGACCGATGCTCGAGTGCCAGGTCCACGGGGCCGAAGATCTGCGCGTCGTCGACGTGCCCACGCCGCAGCCCGGCCCCGGCGAGGTGCTCGTGCGCCTCGGCGCCGCCGGCATCTGCGGCTCCGACATGCACTACTACTTCCACGGCCGCAACGGCAGCTTCGTGATCCGCGAGCCGCTGGTGCCCGGTCACGAAGCCTCGGGCGTCGTCGCCGCGGTCGGCGCGGGCGTGACCCGCGTGAAGGCCGGCGACAAGGTCGCGGTCAACCCGTCCAAGCCCTGCGGGCGCTGCCCCGGCTGCCGCGAGGGCCGCGAGAACCTGTGCTCGAACATGCGCTTCCTCGGCAGCGCGAGCGTCTTCCCGCACATGCACGGCACGTTCCGCGAGTTCTTCCTGATGCCGGAGTCGCAGTGCGTCCCGGTCGCGACCGACGTCTCGCTCGCCGAGATCGCGATGTCCGAGCCGTTCTCGATCGCGCTGCACTCGGCGCACCGCGCGGGCAACCTGCTCGGCAAGCGGGTGCTGATCACCGGCAGCGGCACGATCGGCTGCATGATGACGCTCGCCGCCAAGCTCGCCGGCGCCGCGCACGTCGCGATCACCGACGTCGTCGACCATCCGCTCGAGGTCGCGAGGCAGGTGGGCGCGGACCTCGCGGTGCGCACCGACCGGCTGCCGAAGGACGGGCGCCTGTCGGACGTCGTCGGCGAGCCTGACGTCGCCTTCGAGGTGTCGGGCGCGCCGTCGGCGTTCGCCGCGTGCCTCGAGACCGTGCGCCGCGGCGGCACGATCGTGCAGGTCGGCACGCTGCCGCCCGACGGCTTTCACGTCAACGCCAACCTGATCATGGCCCGCGAACTCGACGTGCGCGGCTCGTTCCGCTTCGCCGACGTGTTCGAGCACTCGGTGCGCTCGATCGCCGAGCGGCGCGTCGACGTGCGCCCGGTCCTCTCCGGCGTGCACCCGCTCACCGACGCGGCCCGCGCGATCACGCTGGCCCGCGACAAGACCGTCAGCATGAAGGTCCAGCTCGGCCCCGGCGCCTGAGGCCGCGGCCCCCCACGTCACGCATCACACGACCCCCCGAGGAGACACGATGAAGCTGTTCGCGACGATCCTGACCGCGGCCGCCGCGCTCGCGCTGCCCGCCGCGCCCGCGCTGGCCCAGACCAAGCTCAAGTGGGCGCACGTCTAGGAGGTCGCCGAGCCGTACCACACCGAGTCTGTGTGGGCCGCCGAGGAGATCAAGAAGCGCACCAACGGCAAGTTCGACATCCAGGTCTTCCCGGCCTCCTCGCTCGGCAAGGAGACCGCCATCAACCAGGGCCTGACCCTGGGCACCGTCGACATGATCATCAGCGGGCCGTCGTTCGCGGCGCGCAACTTCCCGCGCATCGGCGTGGCCTACTACCCGTTCATCTTCCGCGACGCGGCGCACCAGGCCGCCTACGCGAAGAGCGAGGTGTTCCGGGAGCTCGCCGAGGGCTACCGGCAGAAGACCGGCATCGTGATGACGGCCTACACCTACTACGGGGCTCGGCACACGACGTCGAACCGCGCGTTCAACGACTGCGCCGGCATGAAGGGCCTGAAGATCCGCGTGCCGGACGTGCCCGCCTACATGGCCACGCCGCGCTCGTGCGGCGCGAACCCGACGCCGATCGCGTTCGCCGAGGTGTACCTGGCGCTGCAGAACGGCACCGTCGAGGCACAGGAGAACCCGCTGACCACGATCGAGGCGAAGAAGTTCTTCGAGGTGCAGAAGCACATCATGCTGACCGGGCACATCGTCGACGGCCTGGTCACGCAGATCGCGCCGCACGTGTGGACCAAGCTCACCGACGCTGAGAAGAAGATCTTCACCGAGGTCACGCAGGAAGCCGCCGCGCGCGCAACGGCGCAGATCGTCAAGCGCGAGTCCGAGCTCGTCGACGAGTTCAAGAAGAAGGGCCTGAACATCGTCCAGGTCAACCGGCAGAGCTTCGTCGACGCGGTGCTGAAGAATGTGACGCCCGAGTCGCTCGGCTACGACCGCAAGGACTACGACCGCATCGTCGCGCTCAAGTGACGCGCGGTCGCGGGCCGCGACGCGCACCGGAGCCGGCCCGCGGGCCGGCTCTTTCGTGTCGGCCCGCCGTGTCCCTCACGGTTCCATACCGAAACGCCCAGGCATCATGAACGACACCTCCCGCAGCCCCGCGCCCGGCGACGACCCGCTCGGCGGCGAGGCCGTGCTCGACGAGTCCGGCCACTTCCACGCAACCGACGCGCCGATCGACCTGTCGGGCTACACCTGGGAGGACTGGCTGACGCTGGGGTTCTTCTGGCTGCTGGCACTCACCGTCTTCTATCAGTTCTTCACGCGCTACGTGCTGGCCGACTCGGCCGCATGGACCGAGGAGATCGCGCGCTACCTGCTGATCGTCGTGACCTTCGTCGGGTCGTCGATGGCGGTCCGGCGCAACAGCCACATCCACGTCGAGTTCCTGTACCGCTGGCTGCCGCCCACGGTGGGTCGCGGGCGGTCGGCGCGCGGGGGACTACCGCGACCCCCCGTCCG
>JBILTM010000078.1:0-20505 GCA_044371545.1 Burkholderiaceae bacterium | reverse complement strand
GTCGCGCGATGTCGACGCTCGTCGACATCGCGCGTACCGCGTTCCTCGGGTACGGCACCTGGCTGTCGCTCGAGCTGATGCCGAAGATGGCGAACCTGAACATGACCGTCGTGGACCTGTCGATGAAGTACGTCTACGGCCTGGTCACGCTCGGCTTCGCGATGATGACGTTCCGCTCGGTGCAGGTGTCGATCCGGCACTGGAAGCGCGGCTGGAGCCTGCTCGAGCGACCGGCCGAGATGGAAGCCTGAGGGGACCGCGATGAACACCATGCTCTTCGCCGGCTTCCTCGGCGCGCTGACCGCGGGCATCCCGATCGCCATCGCGATGTGCATCGGTTCGCTGGTCTACATCTGGCTGTCGGGCTCGATCCCGCCGCTCACGGTCATCCACCGGATGGTCGGGGGCGTCGACTCGTTCCCGCTGCTCGCGGTGCCGTTCTTCATCTACGCCGGCAACCTGATGAACTCCGCCGGCATCACCAACCGCATCTACAACTTCGCGCTCGCGCTGGTCGGCTGGCTCAAGGGCGGACTCGGCCACGTCAACGTCGTCGGCTCGGTGGTGTTCGCCGGCATGTCGGGCACCGCGGTCGCGGATGCCGGCGGCCTCGGGACGATCGAGATCAAGGCGATGAAGGACCACGGCTACCCGGTGGACTTCGCCGTCGGGATCACCGCGGCCTCCTCGACGCTCGGCCCGATCATCCCGCCCTCGCTGCCGATGGTGATCTACGGCGTGCAGGCGAACACGTCGATCGGCAAGCTCTTCGCCGCCGGCTTCGTGCCGGGCGCGATCATGGCCCTCTTCATGATGGGCATGGTCGCGTACTACGCCCACGTCCGGAACTACGGTGCGGACATCGCGTTCTCGTGGGGCCGGATGGGCCGCGCGTTCGCCGAGCTCGGCGCGATCGTCGTGACCGCGGTCGTGCTCTTCACGCTGTGGCGCGACGAGTCGCTCGGCGGACTGCTGAAGTTCGGCGCCCCGCTCGCCGCGGTGCTGGTGGTCGACAAGCTGCTGAAGTTCGAGGCCTTCATGGCCCTGCTCACGCCGGTGATCCTGATCGGCGGCATGGCGTCGGGGCTGTTCACGCCCACCGAGGCGGCGGTCGCCGCGGTCGCGTGGGCGCTGTTCCTCGGCTTCGTCTGGTACCGGACGCTGACCGTCAGGATGCTGGTCAAGATCAGCATGGAGACGATCGAGACCACTGCCTCGGTGCTGTTCATCGTCGCGGCCGCCTCGATCTTCGCCTGGGTGCTGACGACGACGCAGGTGACCGAGGCGATCGCCCAGTGGGTGCTGTCGATCACCGACGACAAGTGGGTGTTCCTGATCCTGGTGAACCTGTTCCTGCTGTTCGTCGGCTGCTTCATGGAGACGATCGCGGCGATCACGATCCTCGTGCCGGTGCTGCTGCCGATCGCGATCAAGCTCGGCATCGACCCGGTCCACTTCGGGCTGGTGATGGTGCTGAACCTGATGATCGGGCTGCTGACGCCGCCGGTCGGGATGGTGCTCTTCGTGCTCGCGAAGGTCTCGAGGCTCGGCTTCGAGGAGACGGTGAAGGCGGTGCTGCCGTGGATGGTGCCGCTGTTCGCGACACTGATCATCATCACGTTCTTCCCGAGCGTGGTGCTCTGGCTGCCGAAGCTGCTGTATCCGTGATTCCTGAAGAGGTCGGGACCGGCACAGCGCGAGTCACGGTTTCCCGACCTTCTCCAGCTTCGCCAGGTCCATCCCGCCGACCGCCCGCTTGAGCTCGGCGAGCGGCACGCCGCTCGCCTCGGCCTCGACGATCACGCCGTTGCCGAGCACCAGCTTGTACTCGGCCCGCGAGCCGTCCTTGCGCTCGCTCTCGCGCACGATCCGCGCACCGTCCTTGTAGCTGCGCTCGCGCTCGTCCTGGCTCTCGCGCTCGCCGAGCGCGCCGGTCCAGCCGGCGACCGCCAGCAGCCCGGACAGGCCGCCGACGTCGAGGATCTCCACCTTCACCCGGCGGTCACCGGCCACGTACTCGGCCTCGGCGCGCGACGCGGCCACGCCCATCGGCGCCGAGCTGCCGGTCTCCCAGCGGCCGCGCGGCAGGTCGGCCAGGGTCTCGGGCAGCGCGGCCTTCAGCTCGCCTGCGTCGATCGGCGCGCGCTGCCCGGCGCCGGTCAGCGCGCCGATCACCTGCCCCGCCGCCTTCGCGGCCGCGTCCGGATCGCCCGACTTGGTGGCGGCCTCCATCTTCTTCGAGGCCTCCTCCATCTTCTTCGCGAGCGCGTCGAGCTTGCCCGCGTCGACGCTCACCTCGCCCTTGGGCGTCGAGAACTTCAGGTCGCCGCCGCCCGCGAGGCCGGCCGGCGACGGGCCGATCGCCGCGCCGATCCAGCCGACGACGAGCCCGCCGACCAGCCCGCAGACGATCAGCACCGCGGTGTAGGGCAGCGCGCGCGACTCGGGCACCTTCATCAGCACCGGCACGCCGACGTACAGCAGCCAGACCGACCACAGCGCCCCGACCAGCGCGAGCATCGACAGCGCGGGCAGCAGGTAGAACACACCCGCCACCAGCGACGCGGTCGCGCCGTAGGCGACGAGCTTGAAGGCCGACAGGTAGCCCGCGCCGCCGCCGAACTTCGGCGCGAGCAGCTCGGCGATCTTCGCGACCACGGCGATCATCACGATCGACAGCACGATCCCGACGACCGCGTTGACGAGCCCGGCGAGGATCGGCACGCGGACGGTGACCCCGAACGCGCCGAAGCCGATCAGCGAGAACCCGATGAAGGATGCGATCGCGGGAATCGCGGCGAGCCAGACGAGCCAGTCGCGGACGATGCCGCCGACGGTGGCGGGCTCGGCCTCGATGCGCGGCCACTCGGTCCGCGGCGAAGTCAGGATGGCCTTGATGCGTTCGATCGGCGGCATGGCGCCCTCCCCGTTCGGCGCCGCTCGGTCGGCGGCGCTCCTCGATCGAGCTTAGCCCGGACAGGGGCGCCGGGGCCAGCCCCGCGAAGCCGGCACGCCGGGGCGGGCGGACCGCACCCGAGCGGCCCCGGTCAGCGCGCGGAGCTCAGACGGTCGAGCCCGGCGAGCAGCTCGACCAGGTCGCGCGCGTCCGGCAGGTCGGTCGTGCGGAACGCGAGCCGCGCCCGGTCGTCGAGCAGCAGCACCTGCGTCGCGTGCGTGTCGGCCGCCCACGGGCGTTCGCCGCCGGCCCAGGCGACGAGGCGCAACGCATGCGCGGCGCTCGGCACCGCCGCGCGCCACGACGGGCCGGCCGTCAGCTTCGTGCGCCACCGGGCGCGCGCGGCCCGAGCAGCTCCTGCAGCCGCGCGAAGGTCGCGCCCTGGATCGGGCAGGTGCTGGCGCAGCCGGTGAACATCAGGTGCGGTGCGGTCGTCCGGCCGCGCAGCAGCCGCGGCAGCGTCGTCGCGCGGCCGTCGTCGAGCGTCAGCGCGATCTCGGACACCGGCTCGGGCGGCTCGATGCGGCCGTGCCGCACGATCGCGCGGGCGGGGCGTACCGGCAGCGCGGCGGCGGTGGCCGCGGCGCCGAGCGCGAACAGGATCCGTCGTCGTCGGGTGGTCATCGGGCCGCGCTCGGCGGCTCGGCGGCTCGGCGGCGCGGCCCGCCCGTCACGCGGTCGGTCGCGTCAGGTAGCGCCACAGCCGCCGGCAGTCCGCGTCGTCGATCTCGTAGCGTGGCATCGCGCGCGGCAGGATCACGCCCGCCGGGTCCTCGCCGGTCCGCAGCAGCCGACAGAAGGACCGCTCGTCGAACCGGCTCGGCGGCCCGCCGCGCCGCGCGAGCCGCTCGGTCAGGCGCTCGCGGTCGAGGATCGGGCCGAGGCTCGCGGCCGCGCGCGGCTCGCCGGCCGCGCCGAGCGGCGTCGCCGACGGCAGGTGGCAGTTCGCGCAGGCCGCCGCGTTGCCGGGCAGCGCCGCCAGGTGACCCTCGATGCGTGCCTCGAGCGGCGCGCGACCGTCGAACGCCCGCGCACCGAGCGCGGCCTCGCGGCGCGCGGCCAGCTCTTCGAGGCCGACGCACGCGCCGGCGAGCAGCGCGGCCGCGGTGACGACGCCGACGGCGATGCGGCGCACGGCGCGCTCAGGCGATCCGAGCACCGTGCTCACGGCGTCGCCCCCGGCGGCCGAAGCACGTAGGCCGGGATCGGCTCCCACAGCGTCTGGCCGGGGCGCAGCCAGTGCAGCCGCATCACGGCGCCGCTGCCGCGCTCGTGGTACTCGAGGCGCACGTCGTAGCGCTGGCCGGCGACCAGGTTCAGCGCGACCGAGTCGTCGGTGGTCGGCGCGTGGTCGTTCCAGCGATCGACCGGCAGCTGCCCGTTGACCCACAGCCGCACGCCGTCGTCGGACACGGTGCGCAAGCGGAACGCGCCGCGCTGCTCGGCCCTCACGGTGCCGGTCCAGCGCGCCGAGAAGTTGTCCGCGGGCACGCCGGTCGCGGGCGAACTCGTCTCCCGGTCGACGTCGACCGACTCGTCGCGGGTCACGATCGCCGCGGCCGCACCCGGCGCCACGCCGGAGAAGCACTCGGCGCGCAGCCCGTCGTTCGACGGCGCGGACGGCGGCGCGGTGCCGCGCAGCGACGCGATCGGGATCGCGGCGAACGTGGTCGCGCCGCACAGCCCGCCACCGGCCGACATCACCCGGCCGTCGGGCAGCAGCACCGCGATGCCGTGGTAGTTGCGCGGCCGGGTCATCGCCGGCAACGTCGTGAAGGTCTCGCTGATCGGATCGAAGATCTCCGCCGGCAGCACCGCGAAGTCGTTCGAGAAGCCGACGCCGCGCGTCTGCCCGCCGACGATCACCACCTGTCCGTTCGGCAGCACGACGCTGTTGTGGACGGTGCGCGCGTAGTTTATCGCGCCGACCTTGCGCACCGCCACGCCGCCGTTCACGTCGATCACGTAGGACGCGCGGCTCGCGGTGTTGTCGCCGCCGATGCCGGTCATGCCGCCGGCGTTCAGGATCCGTCCGGTGTCGTGCATCACGGTGATGCCGGTCACCGCGTCGGCGTCGTCGCCGCGCGGACCCACCGGCTGGATCGCGCCGTTGCCCGCCGGGTCGATCCACGCCATCGCGGCCTGCAGCACCCGACCGTTGCCCGCCGGGATCAGCCACATGTGCGAGTCGCTGCCCCACAGCGTGCCCGCCTGCAGGAACGGCGTCACCGGCACGCCCGGCAGGCGCCGCCACGCCCCGGTCGACGGCGACCAGACCTCGCCGTGCCTGTTGCCGGTACCGCCGCTCCACGAGCCGCCGAGCGTCAGCACCGCGCCGTCCTGCAGCGGCGTGCTCGAGTTGTGGCCGCGGGTGATGTTCATCCTGCCCGAGCTCGACCACGCGCCGGTCGCCGGGTCGTAGCGGCTGGTGCTGCCGGCATCGATGCCGCCGTTGATCCGCAGCCGGCCGTCGGCGAGGTACGCGGTGCCGGGGCAGAACATGTCGTGGCCGGTCTCGCTGACCAGCCGCGCGGTGACCGAGCCGTTCGCCGGGTCGAAGGTCGCGAAGTAGGTGCGGCCGCGCGCGGTGTTGAACGCGAAGCGGTCCTCGGCCGACCACATCAGCACCTTGCCGTCGGGCAGGTTCGCCATCGACACCGGCACCAGCGGCAGCGTGCCGACGGGGCTCCATCGCGCGAGCGCGGCGGTCGCGGGGTCGACCGCCTTGCGCCGCAGCTGCACGTCGTCCGGGTTGGTCGCCGCGTCGAGCGCGGCCTGCTTCGTGGCGGCCGCGTCGGGGTCGGCGCCGTCGCCGCAGGCGGCGAGGAGCAGCGGCACGAGCGTCCAGGCGAAGGCGAGGCGGAAGCGACGGGCGTGATTCATGGGCGGCTCGAGAGTCGACGGTGTCGTCGATCGATGCCCGTGCGGGCCTGGTCGGGACACCCGGCCGGTCGATGCCGCCACGGTGCGCCCCGCCGCCTTCGTCGCGATCGCCGGCCGATCCTAGGGAGCGGATGGTCGGTCGACCGTGACGTTCGTCACGCGTCGCGAGACCTTCGTTCACATGCGCGGCCGGACCGACCGCTTGCGATCGCGCGCTCCGTGCCGAGCGGTCGCGCGCCGGGGCCGGCGGGTTAAGCTCGCCGGATGCACGTGCGACGACTCGGGCCCGACGATGCGACCGCCTATCGCGCGCTGATGCTCGACGCGTACCGCGACCATCCCGACGCGTTCACCTCGTCGCATGCCGAGCGCGCCGCGCAGCCGACCGAGGGGTGGGCGTGGCGGCTCGCGCCCGGCGATGGCGCGACCCGGCGCGTGTTCGGCGCGTTCGACGGCGGCGTGCTCGTGGGCGCGGCGGGCTGGCAGCGCGGCGAGCGCGAGAAGGTCGCGCACCGCGGCGAGCTGTTCGGGATGGCCGTCGCGCCCGCGGCGCGCGGCCGCGGCGCGGGTCGCGCGCTGGTCGACGCGGTGCTCGCCGACGCGTGCGCCGCCGGTCTCGCGACGATGACGCTCACGGTCACCGACGGCAACGGCGAGGCCGAGCGGCTGTATGCGCGCTGCGGCTTCGCGCGGATCGGGCTCGAACCGATGGCGGTGCGCGTCGGCGACGGCTGGGTGGCGAAGGCGACGATGTGGCGGCGCTTCGGCGCGGCCGCGGAACGGCACGACGGCGCGGGCGACGCGCGAGGCTAGACTCGGGCCCTCCCCGTCCCGGAGTGCCCGCCATGCCCCGCATCGTCGACGTCGAGATCCTGCAGGTCGACCTGCCGCCGAAGGTGCCGCGCTCGGACGCGATCCAGTCCTTCGTCACGCAGGAGACGCCGATCGTGCGGCTCACGACCGACGACGGCGCGCAGGGCACCGGCTACTCGTACACGATCGGCACCGGCGGTTCGTCGGTGGTCGCGCTGCTCGCGGACCACCTCGCGCCGCGTCTGATCGGTCGCGACCCCGACGAGATCGAGGCGATCTGGAAGGACCTCTTCTTCCACACGCACGCGACCGCGGTCGGCGCGATCACCTCGATCGCGCTCGCCGCGATCGACACCGCGCTGTGGGACCTGCGCGGCCGGCGCCTCGGCCTGCCCCTGTGGAAGCTCGCCGGCGGCGCGCAGCCGCGCGTGCCGGTCTACAGCACCGAGGGCGGCTGGCTGCAGCTCGACACCGACACGCTGGTGCGCGAGGCGGTCCTCGCGAAGGAGCAGGGCTTTCGCGGCGTCAAGGTCAAGGTCGGCAAGCCGCACGTGTCCGAGGACGTCGCGCGGCTGCGCGCGGTGCGCGAAGCGGTCGGCGATGCCTTCGAGATCATGACCGACGCGAACCAGTGCTTCGACGTCGCCGAGGCGATCCGCCGCGCGCGGCGCTTCGAGCCGCTCGACCTCGCGTGGTTCGAGGAACCGCTGCCCGCCGAGGACCTCGGCGGCCACGTGCGGCTCGCGCGCTCGACCTCGCTGCCGATCGCGGTCGGCGAGTCGATGTACGCGCTGCAGCACTTCCGCGAGTACCTGCAGCGCGAGGCCTGCTCGATCGTGCAGGTCGACGTCGGGCGCATCGGCGGGATCACGCCCTGGCTCAAGGTCGCGCACCTCGCCGAGAGCTTCAACGTCGCGGTGTGCCCGCACTTCCTGATGGAGCTGCACGTGTCGCTGACCGCGGCGGCGCCGGCGGCGCGCTGGGTCGAGTACATCCCGCAGCTCGACGGCGTCACCCGCAGCGGGCTGCGCATCGAGGACGGCTACGCGCACGCGCCCGAGGCGCCGGGCAACGGCATCGACTGGGACTGGGCGGCGATCGACGCGCGGGCGGTCGCGCGGCGGCGGGTGAGCGCGCCCGGCGCCTGAGCGGCGCCCTCAGCAGCCGATCGCCGCGCCGTCGCTGCGCGGGTCCGAGCCGCCCATCCGGATGCCGCTCTCCGGGTCGATCGTGATGCCGTGCGCGTGGCCGGCCAGCTCGTTCCACGGGCCCCAGCGGTCGACGATGTGCCCGCGCCGCTCCAGCTCGTCGATCGTCGCGGCGGGGAAGCGCGACTCGACGTGCAGCGTGTCGCGCGACTCGCCCAGCCCGAATCGCCCCGACAGCCAGCGCGGCGACTCGACCGCCTGCTGGATGTCGAGCCCGTGGTCGATCATCGACACGTAGGTCTGCGCATGGATCTGCGGCTGGCCGTCGGCGCCCATGCAACCGACGACGCCCCACAGCCGCCCCTGGCGGAACGCGATCGACGCGATCAGCGTGTGCAGCGGCGTCTTGCCGGGCGCCACGCAGTTCGGATGCGCCGGATCGAGGTTGAAGTACGCGCTGCGGTTCTGCAGCAGCACGCCGGTGTCGCCCGCGACGACGGCCGAGCCGAACACGCCGTACAGGCTGTTGATCAGCGCGGCGGCGTTGCCCTCGGCGTCGACCGCGGCGACGAACACCGTGTCGCCCGACAGGCTGCCGTACGACGGCACGCGGTCCCACGGCAGCGCCCGGGCCGGATCGATCAGGGCGCGGCGCTCGCCGGCATAGGCCTTCGAGACCAGCCGCTCCATCGGCACGTCGGCGAAGCGCGGGTCGGCGAGGTGCCGGTCGCGGTCGTGGTAGGCGATCTGCTTGGCCTGCACCATCAGGTGCGCGTGGTCGGGCCCGAGCCGGTCGCGGCGGTGCAGCTCTAACGGCTCGAGCAGGTTCAGCATCTCGAGCACGGTGAAGCCCTGCGTCGGCGCCGGCGTCTCGAAGATCGTGACGTCGCGGTAGGTGCCGCGCAGCGGCTCGCCCCAGAACGCGGTCTGCGCGGCGAGGTCGGCCGCCTCGAAGAAGCCGCCCTCGGCCTTCGAGTACCGCGCGAGCGCCTGCGCGACCGGCCCGCCGTAGAAGCCGTCGCGCCCGCCCTGCGCGAGCGACTCGAGCGTGCGCGCGAGGCCCGGGTTCGCGAGCTTCGCACCCGCCCGCGGCACCTTGCCCTCCGGCAGGAACAGCGCCGCCGAGTGCGGATGCTTCGCGAGGTCCGCGGCGGCCAGCCCGATGAAGCCGGCGAGCCGCTCGGTGACCGGGTAGCCGTCGCGCGCGTACCCGATCGCGGCCTCGAGGTCGCGCGCGAACGGCAGCCGGCCGTACTCGCGGTGCGCCTCGGCCCAGCTCGACGGCGCGCCGGGCGTGGTCAGCGTCGCCGGCAGGATGCCGCGCAGCGGGATCGAGTCGTGGCCGCGTCCGGTGAACCAGGACGCGCTCGCCGACGCGGCCGCGCGGCCGCCGCCGTCGAGGAAGCGCACTGCACCGGTCTTCGCGTCGTGGATCAGCCAGAACGCGTCGCCGCCGACGCCGGTCATGTGCGGGTAGACGACCGCGAGCACCGCGCCGGCCGCGATCGCGGCGTCGACCGCCGAACCGCCCGCGCGCAGCGCGTCGGCGCCGGCCTGGGAGGCGAGCGCGTGCGGGCACGCGACCATGCCGCGGGGCGCCATCGTGACGGGACGGCCGGTGGTGATGTCCATGCTGGGGATCCTGGAAGGTGGAGCGGGCGGCGCGCGGGGCTCAGCCGCGGCCGAAGCGCGCGGGGCGCTTCTCGAGGAACGCGGCGACGCCTTCGCGCGCGTCGGGCGAATCGAAGTTCGCGCGGACCTGCGCGTCCTCGACCGCGACGCCGGCGTCGGTGACGACCGGGCCGGCGGCCGCGACGCAGGCGCGGACGGCCTCGATCGCGGTGGGACTGAAGCGCACGACCTCGCGGCCGTAGGCGATCGCCTGCTCGACGAGCGGCGCGTCGGTGGCGGCGACACGATGCACGAGCCCCATCGCGAGGGCCTCGGCGGCCGGCACCGCGCGGCCGGTCAGCATCATCTCGAGCGCGCGTGCGGGCCCGACGATCGCCGGCAGGAACTGCGTGCCGGCGTACGCGGGCAGCAGCCCGAGCTTGATCTCGGGCAGCGACACCGACACGTGCGGCGCGGCGAGCCGCAGCGTGCAGGCCATCGCGAGCTCGAGCCCGCCGCCGTACGCCAGGCCGTTGATCGCCGCGACCGACACCAGCCGGGAGCGCGACAGCCGCACGAGCAGCTCGCGCGCCATCGAGGTCTTCGCCATCCGCGCGGCCATGTCGAGGCCCTGCAGCTCGCCGAGGTCGGTGCCCGCGCAGAACGCGCGCTCGCCGCGGCCGGTGACGACCAGCAGCCGCGCCCCGCGCGCCTCGAGATCGTCGATGCAGGCCGCCAGCCCCAGCAGCACCGGCTTCGTCAGCGCATTGAGCTTCACGGGGCGTTCGATGGTGAAGACGGCGCCGTCCTCGAGCGGGGTGACGGTGAACGGCGGGTCGGCCGCGTCGGAACGGGCCGCGGGATGCGTCGTGGGCTGCGTCATGGGGGACTCCTCCGGGCGCATGGTACCGGGCCGGCCGCGCGACCGGCCGCGCCGGGGTCGCCCACCGGACGCCGGCGCGCCCGCCGCGCCCGGGGCGGCGTTCCGCTTTCGGGCCGCGCTCCCGCGCCGCGTCGTTGACCGCACGCCCCGCAGCCCTCACCGTTGCCGGATCGCCCACGACAACCGAGCACGACGATGACCCGCAGCGGCTTCGCGACGACCGACGACGGCGTCCGCCTCTACCACGAGACCACCGGCGAGGGCGAGGACGTGATCTTCGTCCACGAGTTCGCCGGCGACTGCACGAGCTGGGAGCCGCAGGTGCGGCACTTCGCGCGGCGCTACCGGTGCACGACCTTCAACGCGCGCGGCTGGCCGCCGTCGGACGTGCCGCCCGACGTCGCGTCGTACTCGCAGCGGCGCGCGGTCGCCGACATCGTCGCGGTGATGGACGCGCTCGGCATCGCGCGCGCGCACGTGGTCGGCCTGTCGATGGGCGGCTTCGCGACGCTGCACCTCGGCCTGACGCATCCGGAGCGCGCCAGGTCGCTGGTCGTCGCGGGCTGCGGCTACGGCGCCGAGCCCTCGGCGAACGCGCACTTTCGCGCCGAGGCCGACGCGAGCGCGGCGATGCTGCTGCAGCAGGGCATGCAGGCCTTCGTCGACCGCTACTCCACCGGCCCGACCCGCGTGCAGTTCGAGAACAAGGATCCGCGCGGCTTCGCCGAGTTCATGCGGCAGTTCGCGACGCACTCGGCGCTCGGCTCGGCGAACACGCAGCTCGGCGTGCAGCGCGTGCGGCCGTCGCTCTACGACCTGGGCGAGTCCCTCGCGAAGCTCGAGGTGCCGACGCTGATCGTCAACGGCGACGAGGACTGGCCCTGCCTCGCGCCCGGGCTGATGCTCAAGCGCACGATCCCGTCGGCCGCGCTCGTCGTGCTGCCCAATTGCGGCCACACGATGAACCTCGAGATGCCCGATGCGTTCAACCGCGAGGTCGAGTCCTTCCTGTCGTGGGTCGAGGCGGGCCGCTGGCCGCGGCGCGATCCGCGCGCGATGGCCTCGGGCATCACCGGCATGGTGAAGTAGGGTCGGGCGATGGACCGCATCGAGACCGACTACCTGATCGTCGGCGCGGGCGCCGCGGGGCTCGCGTTCGCCGACACGCTGCTCGCCGAGACCGACGCGACGATCGCGATCGTCGACCGCCGCGGCCGGCCGGGCGGGCACTGGAACGACGCGTATCCGTTCGTCGCGCTGCACCAGCCCTCGGCGTTCTACGGCGTGGCGTCGACCGAGCTCGGCAGCGGCCGGATCGACGCCCACGGGCCGAACGCGGGGCTGCACGAGCTCGCCTCCGGCCCCGAGGTGTCGGGGTACTTCGACCGCGTGATGCGCGAGCGGCTGCTGCCGAGCGGCCGGGTCGCCTGGCTTCCGATGTCGCAGTGGTCCGGCGACGGCACGATCGTCTCGCTGCTGTCCGGGGCGACGATCGCGGTGACCGTGCGCAGGAAGGTCGTCGATGCCCGCTACCTGAGCCCGAACGTGCCGGCCACGCACGTGCGCGGCTTCGCGGTCGCCGAGGGCGCGCGGGTGGTGCCGCCGGGCGCGCTCGCCGATCCGTCGCGGCTCGCCGGCCTCGCGCCGCCGCCGCGCTGGGCGATCCTCGGCGCGGGCAAGACGGCGATGGACACCGCGACCTGGCTGCTCGACCGGGGCGTCGCGCCGGACGCGATCACCTGGGTCGTGCCGCGCGACAGCTGGCTGCTGAACCGGCTGCGCACGCAGCCGGGCGAGGCCTTCTTCGAGCAGACCATCGGCGGCCAGGCCGAGCAGCTCGACGCGTGCGCCAGGGCGACCTCGGTCGACGACCTGTTCGAGCGGCTCGAGGCCTGCGGCGTGGTGATGCGGATCGATCCGTCGCGCCGCCCGACGATGTTCCACCTCGCGACGATCTCCGAGGGCGAGGTCGCCGCGCTGCGCCGCATCGGCGACGTGGTCCGCAAGGGCCGCGTGCGCGAGGTGCGTGCGGACGCGCTGGTGCTCGACGAGGGCGTCGTGCCGCTGCCGCCGGGCACGGTCTGCGTCGACTGCACCGCGTCGGCGGTCGAGCGGCGCCCCACCCGCCCGATCTTCGAGGGCGAGCGCATCGTGCTGCAGATCGTGCGGCTGCCCCTGCCGACCTTCAGCGCCGCGCTGTGCGCGTGGGTCGAGGCACACGGCGCGGACGACGCCGAGCGCAACCGGCTGTGCGCCACCGTACCCTTCCCGCACTCGCTCGCCGAGTATCCGGCCGCGCAGCTCGCGCACCTGCGCAACCAGGCGCAGTGGGGCCAGCACGCGGCGTTGCGGGCGTGGATCCGCGACTGCCGTCTCGACGGGTTCGGGCGCATGATCGCGGCGGTCCGGCCGGACGACACGGCCAAGACGGCGATCCTCGGCCGCTTCCGCACGCTGGCGCCTGCGGCGATGGCGAACCTCGCGCGGCTCGCCGCCGCGGCGCCTGCGGCGCACTGAGCCTGCGGGCCAGGCGGCGCGGCCCGACGGGCCGCAGCGCCCGCCCTGGCCCGCGTGCCGCGGACCGCGTCGCTCGCCGGCTGCGCGCGCCCGCTCGGGCTACGATCGCGGTTCCCGCTCCCACCCGCCGAGCCCCACGATGGCCAAGACCCCCGAGTCCCTGCGCAGCGCCCGCTGGTTCGCCCCCGACGACCTGCGCTCGATGGGGCACCGCTCCCGGTTCATGCAGATGGGCTACGGTCCGGACGACTGGAAGGGCAAGCCGGTCATCGCGATCGTCAACACCTGGTCCGACGTCAACCAGTGCCACGCGCACTTCAAGCAGCGCGTCGACGACGTCAAGCGCGGCGTGCTGCAGGCCGGCGGCTTCCCGGTGGAGCTGCCCGCGATCAGCCTGTCGGAGCCGATCGTCAAGCCCACGACGATGCTCTACCGGAACTTCCTCGCGATGGAGACCGAGGAGCTGCTGCGCAGCCACCCGGTCGACGGCGCGGTGCTGATGGGCGGCTGCGACAAGACCACGCCCGGCCTGGTGATGGGCGCGCTGTCGATGGGCCTGCCCTTCGTCTACCTGCCCGCCGGCCCGATGCTGCGCGGCAACTGGAAGGGCAAGGTGCTGGGCTCGGGCTCGGACTCGTGGAAGTACTGGGACGAGCGCCGCGCCGGCACGATCACCGAGGCCGACTGGCTCGAGGTCGAGGCCGGCATCGCGCGCAGCCACGGCACCTGCATGACGATGGGCACCGCGGCCACGATGATGGGCATCGCCGAGGCGGTGGGCCTGACGCTGCCGGGCGCGGCGGCGATCCCGGCGCCCGACGCGAACCACGTGCGGATGAGCGCCGAGTGCGGCCGGCGCGCGGTGCGGATGGTCTGGGAGGACCTGACGCCCGCGAAGCTCTACACCAGGGCGAGCTTCCTCAACGGCATCACCGCCGCGATGGCGATGGGCTGCTCGACCAACGCGATCATCCACCTGGTCGCGATGTCGCGCCGCGCGGGCCATCCGGTCACGCTCGACGACTTCGACGCGGCGAGCCGCAAGGTGCCGGTGCTCGCGAACATCCGGCCCTCGGGCGACACCTACCTGATGGAGGACTTCTACTACGCGGGCGGCATGCCGGCGCTGCTCAAGCGCATCGAGGGTCACCTGCACCGCGACGCGCTCACCGTCAACGGCCGCACGATCGGCGAGAACATCGCCGATGCGCGGGCCTACGACGACGACGTGATCCGCCCGCTCGACAACCCGATCTACGCCGAGGGCGCGCTCGCGGTGCTCAAGGGCAACCTCGCGCCCGACGGCGTCGTCATCAAGCCGAGCGCGTGCGCGCCGCGACTGCTGAAGCACACCGGCCGCGCGATCGTCTTCGACGACTACCCGTCGATGAAGAAGGCCGTCGACGACCCGAACCTCGACGTGACCGCCGACGACATCCTCGTGCTGCGCAACGCCGGCCCGCTCGGCGGCCCCGGCATGCCCGAGTGGGGCATGCTGCCGATCCCCACGAAGCTGGTGAAGCAGGGCGTGCGCGACATGCTGCGGCTGTCGGACGCGCGGATGAGCGGCACGAGCTACGGGGCCTGCATGCTGCACTGCGCGCCCGAGGCCTTCGTCGGCGGGCCGCTCGCGCTCGTGAAGACCGGCGACCGGATCTCGGTCGACGTGCCCGCGCGCCGCATCCACCTCGAGGTCTCCGACGCCGAGCTCGCGACGCGCCGCGCCGCGTGGACGCCGCCGCCGCGGCGCTACGAGCGCGGCTACGGCTGGATGTTCTCGAAGCACATCCTGCAGGCCGACCAGGGCTGCGACTTCGACTTCCTCGAGACCGCCTTCGGCGCGCCGGTCGCCGAGCCGGACATCTTCTGAGCGCGAGGCCCGTGATGGCGACGATGAACCCCGAGACCAAGGCGCGGCTGACGGGTGTCAGCACCGCGACGCTGTGCACCGCCCTCTTCAAGCGTGGCCTGCGCAACCAGTTCATCCAGGACGTGCGGCCGCTCAACCCCGGCCTGCCGAACATGGTCGGCCCGGCGTTCACGCTGCGCTACATCCCGGCGCGCGAGGACCTGAACCCGATCAGCGTGTTCCAGGACCGCGGCCACCCGCAGAGGAAGGCCGTCGAGACCTGCCCCGAGGGCGCGGTGTTCGTCATCGACAGCCGCAAGGACCCCCGTGCGGCGTCCGCCGGCTCGATCCTGGTGTCGCGGCTGATGAAGCGCGGCGTCGCCGGCGTGGTCACCGACGGCGGCTTCCGCGACGCGCCCGAGATCGCGCGGCTGCCCTTCCCCGCGTACCACAACCGCCCGAGCGCGCCGACCAACCTGACGCTGCACCAGGCGCTCGACATCGACGTGCCGATCGGCTGCGGCGACGTGGCGGTCTGGCCGGGCGACATCGTCGTGGGCGACGCCGAGGGCGTGGTCGTCATCCCCGCGGCGATCGCCGACGAGGTGGCCGCCGAGGCGCTCGAGATGACCGCGTTCGAGGACTTCGTGAGCGAGAAGGTCATGGAGGGGCGCTCGATCCTCGGGCTGTATCCGCCGACCGATCCGGCGAGCGTGACCGAGTTCGCCGCCTGGCGGCAGGCCCGAGGACGCTGAGGGCGGACCGGCTCGCCCGGGGCTGCTTCAGTTCGCGCGCCTGGTCAGGCTGCAGCCCGCCGTACGCCTTCTTTCACCGGTAGAACGTCTGTTCCGTGGTCCGGTTTCATCGAAGCAAATCACTTCCTGCGGCGGCGAGCCATGAAGCCCACCACACCGAGGCCTGCCATCATCATCACATAGGTTTCCGGCTCGGGTATTGGCGTCGCCACCAGCGCGATGTCGTCTAGCAGTGTGGTGCGATCCTGGACCGAACCGTCGAGGTTGAACGGAGACAGGCTGTTGAAACTCAGGGTGTAGGCTTGACCCGGCATCAGCGTGAACGTCTGACTGGAGCGGCTCACCCAGGCCTGCTTGTTCCCTTGCGACCAACGTTCATCGCCGATGTTGTTCGCGCTGTTGTACTCGGAGCCGCCGGCGACCTCGCTGATGAAGCTGCCAATCGACTGGGTGCTCCCCAGCGTGTCGGTGATGGTGACGCTGTACTCGTTCGGCAGCCCGAACCACGAATGGTTGAGCCACGAGGGACGCCCCGCGTCGTACCAGCTGAGCGAGCCGGTCGCCTGCTCGGTCCCGTTGTATGTGAAGGTCTGCGACATCACCTGCCGGTCCTTGATCCCGCCGAAGATCACCCCAGAGTGGGCCCACTTCCAGCCAGCGGCGAAGTCCTCGGTGCGATCGACGAATCCTCCCGACCAGGCGCCCCCCGCCGGAGTGGCGGTCCACGAACTCGCGAGCCCAGCCGCGTCCCAGCCGCCCATCCAGTCTCGCCCCCAGAGTTCCCCGCCGGGGCCGGTCTTATAGGTCGGCACCTGCGCGGTGGTGTAGCCCTCGAAGTCGCCGTTCTGGAGCAGGTTCCCGGGCATGGCCTGCGCCGCTCCGAACGCTGCGCACAGCGTCGGGGCAAGGAGAAGTTTTTTCATCGTGAGTTCCCTGCGTCTGGTGCGTAGATCAAGGTGGGGGGTGGCGTCCCCGGCTGTGGTGAAGAAAGCTGACGGTAACGAGGCTCGGTCCGTCTGCTCGGGTCGACTTCTGCATGAAGCTGGTGCCGGCGCAGCCGGCAGCGTGATGGTTGGATTGCCGCTCGGCTGCGCCGTAGATTCGAACCAGCGTGATACCTTGTCCCCGGGAAACGTATTACTTGCTGAGTGAGCTGATCCACGTATGCAAGGAGAGTAGAAATGACTAGCCCAACAAGGCGGTCGCGGTAGCCGTCGCGCCATCAAGGCGACCATCTCGCGCAGCACATGTGGGGGCATCATGCGCCGCTGTTCGTCGAAGCCGGCGGCACCGATCCGCAGCTCGCCGCGATGCGCGACCCCGAGACCGCACCGCGCGGGCCGGGCCTTCAGGCGGAGCGGTTCAGGCCGCCATCGGCAGCGACGGCGCCACGTCTTCTTGCAGCGGCCGAGAAGCCCCGACCTGCTCGTCGGCACGGCCGGCGGCGCGGAACTCGTCGACCTCGGCCCGAGACCATCCGAGCCGCTCGCGCAGCGGCTCGTCCGACAGCAGCATCAGCTGGCCCCGGATCCGGTGTCGGTCATCGGTTCGGTTCCAGGGCACTTGCGCGGCCCCCTGCCCCGTCCGTCGACGCACATCGACCGCCGATTCCTGGAGCACGCCGCGTGATCAGCTCGGTCACGCCCCCGATCCCGGGGGCATGATGCCGGACCGACCGGTCGCGATCGTCCGAACTGCGCAAGCGGGGCCGTTCCGCACGGTTTGCGATACAATCTAGACAGCTAGATGGTCAAGCCTTCGGACAATCGTCAATCCAGGAACGTCGCCATGACCACTGTGGGCATCTTCGAAGCCAAGAACCGCCTGTCCGAACTGGTCGAACGGGCCGCGCGAGGCGAAGAGATCGTCATCACCCGCCGAGGCGAGCAAGTCGCGAGATTGGTACCCCCTCGAACCCCGGATGCGTTGGGGCAGGCGCGCACCCTGGCCGCACGAATCCGCAGGAGCCGTTCAGGGCAGGCGTTGGGCGACGGGGTCTCCATCAGGGACCTGATCGAAGAAGGCCGACGCTGATGATCCGATCGCGGCCATCGACCGACACGAGCGTCGGCTGGGTGATCGATGCGTCGGTGACGATGCCTTGGTTCTTTTCTGACGAGGCCACGCCCTTCACCGAAGGACTGCTCGACTCGCTGGGGGCCCAAGAGCTTTGGGCTCCCCCGCTCTGGGTGCTGGAGTGCACGAACGTCCTGCAAAGCGCACAGCGACGGCGTCGCATCGAAGCCAGCAGGCGAGCGCAGATCGCCGCTGAATTGAGCGAACTGCCGGTGCGCGTTGATCCGGAGAACCCCGACTTCGTGCGCCTAGACCGGCTGGCCAGCACACATGGGCTGAGCGCTTACGACGCCGCCTACCTCGAGCTTGCGTTGCGCCGTTCGCTTGTTCTGGTCAGCCTCGACGCGCGATTGCTTGCAGCCGCCCAGGCCCTCGGGCATCCGGTACTGAGCGCACCGCGCAACATCGACAACTGATCGACGCCACCGATCAGGTCACGCAGACCAAGGTCCCCCGCGCCCATGTGATCAACCCCGCGAGGCAGGTCGCATCGTCGCGATCGCCGAGCTGCTCGATCGCGCGTGATGGTACGGTGCTGCCTTACTCCGGCTTGATGCCCGCGGTGCGGATCACCTTCGTCCAGCGTTCCTTCTCGGCCCGCACGAAGTCCGTGTAATGGCGGCTGCCCTGCTCGGGCACCACGAACCCGTTGGACTCCATCCGCTGGCGGACCGCGGGCGAGCCCATCGCCTCCTTCATCGCCGCCTCGAGCTTCGCGACGATCGGGGCCGGCGTACCCTTGGGCAGCGACAGCCCCGACCACGACAGCGCCTCGAAGCCGGGGTAACCGGCCTCGGTCATCGTCGGCACATCCGGATACAGCGGGTTGCGCTGCAGGCTGGTGACCGCGAGCGGACGCAGCTTGCCGGCCTTCACATGGGGCAGCGCGACGTCCTGGTTGATGAACATCATCGGGATCTCGTTGCCGAGGATCGCGGTCATCATCGGGCCGCCGCCCCGGTACGGGATGCCGACCATCGCCAGCGGCTGGCAGCTGCCGGCCTTGCCGCCGGCGGCCGCGCACGCGGTCTGCTTGAACAGCTCCATCGCCATGTGGCCCGAGGCCGCGTGCGTGAAGCCGTAGTCGAGCTTGCCTGGATTCGAACGCGCATAGTCGACCACGTCCCTGACCGAGCGGAACGGCGTCTGCGGGTTCACCACCAGCAGGTTCGGACCGGAGTGGATCTGCGAGACATGGATGAAGTCGGCGTTCGAGTCGTACTTCAGGCTCGGATCGAGTCCGTGCGCGACGGCGCTCTGCCCGACGCCGGTCTGCACGAGCGTGTAGCCGTCGGCCGGCGCGCGCGCGCCGCGCTCGGTGCCGATCACGCCGCCCGCGCCACCGAGGTTCTCGACGACGACCGGCTGCTTGAGGACCTTCGAGAGCTCCTCGGCGATCATCCGGCCCATCACGTCGCTGGTGCCGCCCGGCGGGAACGGCACGATCAGCTTGATCGGCTTGGTCGGCCAGTCGGTCTGGGCGGCTGCGGTCGCGGGCAGCCACGCGCCGATCGCGAGTGCTGCGAGGGTCGCAGCGATTCGTCTTCTGTCCATCGTGTCTCCTCCCTGCGGCGCTCGCGCCTCGAGCCGGCATGTTACCGGCAACGACACAGGGTACCGCACCGCTGCGTTCAGGCGACCCGCGCGAGGGGCGACTCGAACGTGCAGTAGACCCCTCGGCGAGCGGCAGGTGGCTCGGCACGCGGTCGCCGGGCAGCCCACCCGCGGCCGGGTCGCGTCCGGCGTCGAGCTCGGCGCACGCGGCGAGCACTGCCGAGCTCGCCGGCGCGTCGGCGACGTTCCTGTGCGGCGTCGTGCGCACGCCCGTGCTCGCCGACGTACGCACACGCGTTCGCCCGCCGCAGCAGCGCCGCCGCACGCCGTGCCGGGTCGTCCGCGGCGTCGGGGCCAGGGCGAGCAGCGCGTCGATGGCCTCCGGTTGCTCGGCCCGGCGCGCGACGCGCGCAGCAGCGCCTCGGCGGCGGCTGGCGAGCGTCGGCTCGCGACGGTCGACGTCGCCTCGCCGTCGCGCCCGGCGCGCGCGTCCGCCGCAGGCGCGGAGCGCGAGCCCGCGATCGCATCGCGCAGCGCCTGGCGCAACGACACGCTCGCCGCGCTCGCCTCGGCCCCGAGCTCGATGCGCAGCGCGTCGACCAGCCGTCCCCATTCTGTCTCGAGCGCGCCGGCGTCCTGGCGGGCGGCGTGCGCACGCATCAGGTGCCGCGACGCGACCTCGTCGGTCGGACCGAGGGCGCGCATCCGCCCGGCGTGGCACAGCACCGCGTCGTGGTCGCCGCGCGCGGAGGCGTCGGTCGCGAGCCGGTCGAGGTTGTGGACCGCGATCGAGTGCAGCCGCTCGCGGGCATTGGCGAGCCATTCGGCGAAGTCCGGGCACCCGTCGACGTCCCGGCCGTCGAGCAGCGGGCCGCGGTACGCGTCGGCGGCGGCACGCCAGCGCTCGATCGATGCGCTCGCGACGTCGTCCTCGAAGCGGTGGACGTCGACCGTAGAACATCTCCGGTGCCCGCGCGCATCCTTCCTCGCGAACCCCATCCATGGAGCGACCCCGTGAACGCACCCGCCCTGACCACCTCGGCCGCCGCCTGCAGGCTGTCCAACGAGTCCGGACGCGCGATCCTGACCGTGCGTGGCCGGCACGTCGTCACCGACTCCCCGCCCCCGCTCGGCGGCCCGAACGAATCGCCGAACCCGGCCGAGCTGATGCTCGGTGCCCTCGGGGCCTGCGGCACCTTCGTGTTCGAGCGCTTCGCGCAGGAGCAGGGCATCGCGCTGCGCGGCGTGTCCGTGACGGTCGCCGGCGACTTCGACCCGCGGGGCGTCTGCGGCGAGGCCGTCGACCCCAGGTTCCAGGCGATCCGCGTCCGGAGTGCGCTCGACGGCCCCGACGAGACGCAGAAACCAGCCTTCCTCGACGCGTTCCGCACCCGCTGCCCGCTCTTCACGACGCTGTCCCGGGCCGTCCCGGGCGAGCTGAGCCTCGCGTGAACGGCGTC
>JBILTM010000229.1:0-7503 GCA_044371545.1 Burkholderiaceae bacterium | reverse complement strand
CGCGGCGCGACGGCCGGCTCGGCTGGCGCGAGTGGGCCGCGATGCCCTTCGTCGGCCCGATCGCGATGGCGGGCTTCCTCGCCGGCCTCGTCGCGACCTTCGCGCTCGGGCCGCTGCTCGCGCTCGCATGGCGCCGCCGCCGCTACATGGCCGACGCCGCCGCGGTGCGGCTGGTCCGCGACCCCGACGCGGTCGCCTCCGCGCTCGCCGCGCTCGGCGACGGCGGCGGCCCGCCGATCGCGCCGTGGGCCGCGCACCTCGGCATCACCCGATCGCGCCGCACCGGCGGCGGGATGATCGACGGCTCGGTCGTGCCGATGGTGCCCTCGGTCGAGCGCCGGCTGAAGGCGCTGCGCCGGCTGGGCTCGACGCTCGCGCCGGTCGCGCGTGCCGCGATGCCGCTGTGGGCGATGCTCGTCGTCGCGCCCCTGACGGCGCTCGCCGGCGTGCTGATGGCCTGCGTCGTGGTGCTGCTGACCTGGGTCTCGACGATGCTGTCGATGCTGTTCACGCTGCTGCCCGGCGGCGCGCTGCACGCGCTGCTGCGCTGGCTCGCGCGCTGACCGGACCGCGTCCCCGGTCGCGGCGCGCCGGCCCGCGCCGTCGCTCGCGGCTCGCGCCGTTGCTCGCGGTTCGCGCCGCTCGGGGCCCGCGCCCCTCAGCCCGCCACCGTCCGGCTCTGCTCGCGCATGAACTGCTGCACGTAGTGCGGCCCGAGGCCGCCCTTGCCGGTGGCGCCCGAGCCCTTCCAGCCGCAGAAGGTCTGGAAGCCCGGCCACGCGCCGGTGGTCGCGCCGCTCGGCCGGTTCGCGTAGAGCACGCCCGCCTCGATGCGGTCGTCGAACAGCGCGACCTCCGCCGCGTCGCGCGCGTAGACGCCCGCCGACAGGCCGAGCGGCGTGCGGTTCGCGTCGTCGATCGCGTCGGCGAGCGAGGTGAACGACTGCAGCGACAGCAGCGGCACGAAGAGCTCGCGCCGGTTGAGCTCGTGGTCCGCGGGCGCGTCGGCGAGCACGGTCGGCGCGAGCCAGGCGCCGTGCGCGGCCAGCCCCGCCGCACCCTCGCGCAGCCGCGCGCCGCCCGCGAGCACCGAGGCCCCGGCCGCGCGCGCCGACGCCACCGCCGCCTCGAAGCGCGCCGCGCTCGGTGCGCCGATCACCGGCCCGGTGAACGTTCCGGCCTCGCGCGGATCGCCGACCGCGAGCCGCGACGCGAGCGCCGCCAGCCGCTCGACGAACGCCTCGCGCACGTCGCGGTGCACGTAGACCTTCGAGCACGACGAGCACTTCTGCCCCGACAGCCCGAAGGCCGAGCGCGCGACGCCCGCGGCGGCCGCGTCGAGGTCCGCGCTCGCGGTGACGAAGGCCGCGTTCTTGCCGCCGAGCTCGGCGAGCACCGGTCGCGCGAACGATCCGGCGACCGCCGCACGCATCAGCCGCATGCCGACCTCGTGCGAGCCGGTGAACGCGACGCCGTCGACGCCCGGATGCGAGGCGAGTGCCTCGCCGGTGTCGCGGTCGCCGCAGAGGAGGTTGAAGACGCCGGGCGGCAGCCCGGCCTCGCGGAACAGGCGCGCGAGCGCCGGCGCCGACAGCGCCGCGCCCGGCGCGGGCTTGAGCACCACCGCGTTGCCGCCGAGCAGCGCGCCGGTCGTCATGCCGATCGCGAGCGCGAACGGGTAGTTGAACGGCGCGATCACCGCGAAGGTGCCGTAGGGCCGCAGCCGGTCGTGGCCGCGCTCGCCGCCCGGGCCGGGCTTCAGGTCGCGCTCGAAGCCGTGCGCCGCCTCGAGCGCGTCGCAGTAGTACTCGATCAGGTCGATCGACTCCTCGACCTCGCCCATCGCCTCGAGCCGCGACTTGCCGACCTCGAGCAGCGCGGCCATCGCGAGCGCGAGCCGGTCCCGGCGGATCGCCGCCGCGACCCGGCGCAGCAGCGCCGCGCGGGTCGCCCACGGCGTCGCGCGCCAGCCGGGCGCGGCCGCGCGCGCCGCGGCGACCGCGCGGTCGACCGCCGCGGCGTCGGCGGCGACCAGCGTGCCGAGCGACAGCCGCGCGTCGATCGGGCAGGGCACCGCGTAGCGGCGCCCGCCGGGGTCGGTGCCGTCGCCGACCAGGTTCGCGTGGTCGAGCCCGAGCGCGCGGGCCGCGAAGCCCGGCAACTCGCGGTCGAGCACCGCGTGCAGCGCCGAGAAGTCGGCCGCGGCGTTCGCGTAGGTGACGCGGGGCAGCCCCGCGAGCGGATCGCTCATGTCCTGTCTCCTCCCGGCAGGCGCCGGAAACGACGCGGCGCGCGGGGCCGGCGGGTAGCCGGCCGGCGCGCGCCGGTGCGAAGCCGCGGACGGGGCCGACCGGCCCCGCCGCCTCAGGCCGCGGGCTTGCGGATCCGGGCCGCGATCTCGCCGACGATGCCGCGGCGGAACAGCATGACGACGATGACGAAGATGATCCCCTGCACGATCAGCACCCAGTCGCCGAGCGCGGCGAGGTAGTTCTGCATCGAGATGATCACCGCGGCGCCGACGACCGGCCCGAACACCGTCCCCATGCCGCCCACCAGCGTCATCAGCACGACCTCGCCGGACATCTGCCAGGTCACGTCGGTCAGCGAGGCGAGCTGGAAGACCAGCGACTTGGTCGCGCCCGCCACGCCCGCCAGCGTCGCCGACAGCACGAAGGCCATCAGCTTGTAGCGGTCGACCTGGTAGCCGAGCGAGATCGCTCGCGGCTCGTTCTCGCGGATCGCCTTGAGCACCTGGCCGAACGGCGAGTGGATGGTGCGGTAGATGATCGCGAAGCCGATCACGAAGATCGCGAGCACCACGTAGAACATCGCCAGGTCGTTCTTCGTGTCGATCAGCCCGAACAGCGGGCGGCGCGGCACCGACTGGATGCCGTCCTCGCCGCCGGTGAACGGCGCCTGCAGGCAGAAGAAGAACACCATCTGCGACAGCGCGAGCGTGACCATCGCGAAGTAGATGCCCTGGCGGCGGATCGCGATCGAGCCGGCGATCAGCCCGAGCACCGCGGCGGTCGCGGCGCCGGCGAGGATGCCCAGCTCCGGCGTCCAGCCCCAGACCTTGACCGCGTGCGCGCTCACGTAGGCGGCGAAGCCGAAGAACATTGCGTGCCCGAACGACAGCAGGCCGACGAAGCCGATCAGCAGGTTGAAGGCGCAGGCGAACAGCGCGAAGCACAGCACCTTCATCAGGAACACCGGGTACGCGCCCATGAACGGCGCGGCCGCCATCGCCGCGACGAACGCGGCGAACAGCAGGAAGCCCCGGTTGGGCGACGCGACCGCGGGGGGCGCGACGACCGGACGGGCGCCGGCCGCGGGGGTGGTGGCGGATGCGTTCATTTCTGCTTCCCGAAAAGGCCCGCGGGCTTGAGCATCAGCACGATCGCCATGATCACGAAGATCACGGTGTTCGAAGCCTCTGGGTAGAAGACCTTGGTCAGCCCCTCGACGACGCCGAGGCCGAATCCGGTCAGGATCGACCCCATGATCGAGCCCATCCCGCCGATCACGACGACGGCGAAGACGACGATGATCAGGTTCGATCCCATCTGCGGGCTCACCTGGTAGGCGGGCGCCGCCAGCACGCCGGCCAGCGCGGCGAGCGCGACACCGAAGCCGTAGGTCAGCGTGATCATGCGCGGCACGTTGATGCCGAACGCCTGCACCAGGTCGGGCCGCTCGGTGGCCGCGCGCAGGTACGAACCGAGCTTGGTGCGCTCGATCATGTACCAGGTCGCCAGGCAGACCACCAGCGAGAACACGATGATGAAGCCGCGGTAGTACGGCAGGAACATGAACCCGAGGTTGACGCCCCCGGGGATCGGGTTCGAGTACGGCTGGCCGGACGAGCCGAACTGCTGGCGGAACATGCCCTCGATGATCAGCGCGAGGCCGAAGGTGAGCAGCAGGCCGTACAGGTGGTCGAGGTGGTACAGCTGCTTCAGGAACACCCGTTCGAGCAGCACGCCGAACGCCCCGACCACGATCGGCACGATCACCAGCGAGGCCCAGAACGGGATGCCCACCCAGTTGAGCAGCATCCAGGCGCCGAACGCGCCCATCATGTACTGCGCGCCGTGGGTGAAGTTGATGACGTTGAGCAGGCCGAAGATCACCGCGAGGCCGAGCGACAGCAGCGCGTAGAACGCGCCGTTGATCAGGCCGAGCAGCAGCTGCCCGAAGAAGGCCTGGGGCGGAATGCCGAGCAGTTCGAACATGGGGCGGTGACTTCGGGGGGAGGGGACCCCGCTCCGGGCGGAGCGGGGCGGAGCGGGTCAGCCGCGGGTCACTTCTTGACCAGCGGGCACTCCGACTGCGACAGCGGACGGAACGCCTCGGCGGCCGGGATCGTGGCGCGGAGCTTGTAGTAGTCCCACGGGCCCTTCGACTCGGACGGCTTCTTCACCTCGAAGAGGTAGGCGTCGTGGATCTTGCGGCCGTCGACGCGGATCGAGCCCTTGCCGAACAGCTTGTCGTCGGTCGGCATGGCCTTCATCTGGTCGACGACCTTGACGCCGTCCGCGTCGGACTTCAGCTGCTCGAGCGCCTTGAGGTAGTGCAGCACCGAGGCGTAGACGCCGGCGTGGATCAGCGTCGGCATCCGGCCCTTGTTGCCCGCAGCGAACTCCTTCGACCAGGCCCGGGTGTTGTCGTTCAGGTCCCAGTAGAACGGCGAGGTGAGCACCAGGCCCTGCGCGGTCTGCAGGCCGAGCGAGTGGACGTCGGAGATGAACACGAGCAGGCCGGCGAGGTTCTGGCCGCCCTTGTTGATGCCGAACTCGGCCGCCTGCTTGATCGAGTTGATCGTGTCGCCGCCCGCGTTGGCCAGGCCGATCACCTTGGCCTTGGAGGCCTGCGCCTGCAGGAGGAACGACGAGAAGTCCTGGCCGGGGAACGGGTGGCGGACCTTGCCGAGCACCTTGCCGCCGGCCGCGGTGACCACCGCCTCGGTGTCGCGCTCGAGCGCGTGGCCGAACGCGTAGTCGGCGGTCAGGAAGAACCAGGTGTCGCCGCCGGTCTTGACCAGCGCCTGGCCGGTGCCCTTGGACAGCATGTAGGTGTCGTAGGCCCAATGCACCGTGTTCGGCGAGCAGGCCTTGTTCGTCATCTCGGAGGTCGCCGAGCCGACGTTCAGGTGGACCCGGTTCTTCTCGCGGATGATCTGGTTGACCGCCAGGCCCACCGAGGAGGTGGGCACGTCGGCGATCGCGTCGACCTTGTCGACGTCGATCCACTGGCGCGCGATGTTCGAGCCGATGTCCGGCTTGTTCTGGTGGTCGGCGGCGAGGATCTCGACCTTCATGCCCTTGGCCGCGGCGCCGAAGTCCTCGACCGCCTTGCGGGCGGCCCAGACCGAGCCCTGGCCGGTGATGTCGGCGTACAGACCCGACATGTCGTTCATCACGCCGATCTTGATCACGCCGTCGGTGAACTGCGCCGAGGCGGTGCCCGCGAGCAGCGCCAGCGCGCCGGCGATCGCGGTCTTGAGGACGGTGGGCTTCAGAGTCATGGTCGTCTCCTGGGTGGGAAAGGGCGATCGGTCCGGCCGTCGCGTTGCGGGTTCAGACGCCGAGGTATTCCTCGAGCTTGCCGAGGTTGGCCTTGACCTGGTCGTTCATGATCATGTCGATCACCTGGCCGTGCTCCACCACGTAGTGGCGGTCGGCGACGGTCGAGGCGAAGTGGAAGTTCTGCTCGACCAGCAGCACGGTGAAGCCCTTCTTCTTCACGGTGCGGATGATCTCGCCGATGTGCTGGACGATCACCGGCGCGAGGCCCTCGGTCGGCTCGTCGAGCAGCAGCAGCTTGGCGCCGGTGCGAAGGATGCGTGCGATCGCGAGCATCTGCTGCTCGCCGCCGGACAGCTTCGTGCCCTGGTTCTTCGCGCGCTCCTTCAGGCGCGGGAAGAGCTGGTAGACCTCGTCGACGCTCATGCCGCCCGGCTTGACCACCGGCGGCAGCTCGAGGTTCTCCTCGACCGACAGGCTCGAGAAGATGCCGCGCTCCTCCGGGCAGTAGGCGATCCCGAGCCGCGCGATGTGGTTCGACGCGAGCCCGGTCGTCTCGGTGCCCTCGTACTTCACCGAGCCCTTGCGCTTGCCGAGCACGCCCATCACCGCGCGCATCGTCGTCGTCTTGCCGGCGCCGTTGCGCCCGAGCAGCGTGACCACCTCGCCCTGCGGGACGTCGAACGTCATCCCGTGCAGCACGTGGCTCTCGCCGTACCAGCTGTGCAGGTCCTTGACCTCGAGAAGACTAGGCATGGCCGGTCCCCATGTACGCCTCGATCACCTGCGGATCCTTCGACACCTTGGAATAGGGGCCCTCGGTCAGCACCTCGCCGCGGGCCAGCACGGTGATGGTGTCCGAGAGGTCGGACACCACCGACAGGTTGTGCTCGACCATCAGCACCGTGCGCTTGGCTGCGACCCGCTTGATCAGCGCCGCGATCCGGCCGATGTCCTCGTGACCCATCCCGGAGGTCGGCTCGTCGAGCAGCATCATCTCAGGGTCGAGCGCGAGCGTGGTCGCGATCTCGAGTGCGCGCTTGCGGCCGTAGGACAGCTCGACCGCCTGCAGGCCGGCGTAGTCGGCCAGGCCGACGTCCTCGAGCAGCTCCATCGCGCGCGCGTCGAGCGCGTTCAGCGAGCGCTCGCTGCGCCAGAACTCGAACGAGTCGCCGGTCTTGCGCTGCAGCGCGATCCGCACGTTCTCCAGCACCGTCAGGTGAGGGAACGTCGCCGAGATCTGGAAGCTGCGGACCATGCCGAGCCGCGCGACGTCGGCGGGCTTCAGGCGGGTGATGTCGCGACCGTTGTAGACGATCTTCCCGGCCGTCGGACGCAGGAACTTGGTGATCAGGTTGAAGCAGGTGGTCTTGCCGGCGCCGTTGGGACCGATCAGCGCGTGGATCGATCCGCGGGCCACCTTCAGCGACACGCCCTTGACCGCGAAGAACCCGTTGAAGTCGATCGACAGGTCCTGGGTCTCGATGATGTGGTCGGCCGCGGCCATGATCTCCGTGTCCCCCCAGCGGGGCATCTGTCGTTGGATGTCCCGGACAGACACATCCGCCGGGCGCGAAAGACTATAGCGCGGCTCGTGGCGAGTCAACGGAGACCTTGGCTGTCGGCCCGCCACCGCGGCGGGTCGCCCCGCCGCGGTGCGGCGGCGCGCCACGCGCGGGCGCGTCGCGCCGACTCCGGGCGGTCGCGCGGCACCGCCGGGAACCTGCGCTATTCTCGGCGGATGACCACCATGACCCCCCAGGAGATCGTCTCCGAGCTCGACAAGCACATCATCGGGCAGGAGCGGGCCAAGCGTGCCGTCGCGATCGCGCTGCGCAACCGCTGGCGGCGCCAGCAGGTCGACGAGTCGCTGCGCCACGAGATCACGCCGAAGAACATCCTGATGATCGGGCCGACCGGCGTCGGCAAGACCGAGATCGCCCGCCGGCTCGCGCGGCTCGCGCAGGCGCCCTTC
>JBILTM010000228.1:0-7510 GCA_044371545.1 Burkholderiaceae bacterium | reverse complement strand
TTCTGGATGATGTTCTCGACGTCCTCGCCGACGTAGCCCGCCTCGGTCAGCGTGGTGGCGTCGGCGATCACGAACGGGACGTTGAGCAGGCGCGCCAGCGTCTGCGCGAGCAGCGTCTTGCCGCTGCCGGTCGGGCCCACGAGCAGGATGTTGCTCTTGGCGAGCTCGATGTCGTCCTTCTTGCCCTTGTGGCGCAGCCGCTTGTAGTGGTTGTAGACCGCGACCGACAGGATCTTCTTGGCGTTGTCCTGGCCGATCACGTACTGGTCGAGGATCGCGGCGATCTCGTGCGGCGTCGGCAGCCCGGCCTTGACCGCGGCCTGCGTGTCGGCCTGGGTCTCGTCGCGGATGATGTCGTTGCAGAGCTCGATGCATTCGTCGCAGATGAAGACCGACGGACCGGCGATCAGCTTGCGGACCTCGTGCTGGCTCTTTCCGCAGAACGAGCAGTACAGCAGCTTCTCGCTCGAACCCTTCTTCTCTGACATGCTCACTCCGCATGGGGGCCGCGTGGCCCCCGTCGCGCCGCCCGGGCGCAGACCGCTCGGGCCGTCACGCCGGTGCCGCCTCGCTGCGGCTGACCAGCGTCCGGTCGATCAGTCCGTAGGTTACCGCATCTTCCGCGGACATGAAGTTGTCGCGGTCGGTGTCCTTCGCGATGCGCTCGATCGGCTGACCGGTGGCCTCCGCGAGCAGACGGTTGAGCCGCTCGCGCAGGTACAGGATCTCCTTGGCCTGGATCTCGATGTCCGAGGCCTGGCCCTGCGCGCCGCCCGACGGCTGGTGGATCATGATCCGCGAGTTGGGCAGCGCGTAGCGCTTGCCCTTGGCGCCGGCCGCCAGCAGGAACGCGCCCATGCTCGCCGCGATGCCCATGCACAGCGTGGACACGTCGGGCTTGATGAAGCGCATCGTGTCGAACATCGCGAGGCCCGCGGACACCGAGCCGCCCGGCGAGTTGATGTACAGGCTGATGTCCTTGTCCGGATTCTCGGACTCGAGGAACAGCAGCTGCGCGACGACCAGGTTCGAAACCTGGTCCATCACCGGGCCGACCAGGAAGATCACCCGCTCGCGCAGCAGGCGCGAGTAGATGTCGTAGGCGCGCTCGCCGCGCCCGCTCTGCTCGATCACGATCGGGACCATGCCCAGGCCCTGCGGGTCCTGGCGCTGCGCGGCCAGGTGGGCGTTGACCAGGTCCTCGACCAGGCTGTTGCGGGTCATCGTCGTCCTCTCGAAACGGATCCGTGCGGTGGATCGGGAAATGGGGTTCAGCCGTTGGCGGCCATCAGCTCGTCGAAGCCGATCGGGGTGTCGGTGACCTTGGCATTGGCCAGGACCCAGTCGACGACGTTCTGCTCGACCACGAGCGCCTCGACCTCGGCGAGCCGCTCGCGGTCGCTGAAGTACCAGCGGATCACCTCGCCGGGGTTCTCGTACGACTGGGCGAACTCCTCGATCTGCTTGCGCAGCTGGTCGGGCTTGGCCTGCAGGCCTTTCGTCTTGACGATCTCGCCGACGATCAGGCCCAGCCGCACGCGCTTCTCGGCGGTGTCGGCGAACGCCTCGGGCGGGATCGGCATGTCCTTGACGTCCATGCCGCGCTGCTTGAAGTCGGCCTTCGCGCGCTCGGCGAGTTGCTCGGACTCGGCCTGCACCAGCGCCTTCGGCAGGTCGATCTGCGCGAGCGACGGCAGCGCTTCCATCACCGCGGTCTTCACGCGGCCCCGGAGACGCTGCGAGACCTCGCGCTCGAGGTTCTTGCGCACGTCGGCGCGCAGCGTGTCCAGGCTGCCGTCGGCGACGCCGAGCTGCTTGGCGAATTCCTCGTCGAGCGCCGGCAGCTGGGGGGCCTCGACCTTCTTGACGGTGACCTCGAACTGCGCGGTCTTGCCGGCGAGCTCCTTGGCCGTGTAGTCCTCGGGGAACGCGACCGGGAAGGTCTTCTTCTCGCCGCTCGCCGCGCCGCGCACGCCGGTCTCGAAGTCGGCGAGCATCCGGCCCTCGCCGAGCGTGAACGGGAAGTCCTCGGCGGTGCCGCCCGGGAACGCGACCCCGTCGAGCGTGCCGACGAAGTCGATGGTGGCGCGGTCGCCGTCGGCGGCCGGGCGCTGCACGTCACTCCAGGTGACGCGCTGCTTGCGCAGGATCTCGACGGTCTTGTCGACCTCGGCCTCGCCGATCGCGCAGGTGGCCCGCTCGACGGCGACCGCCGACGGGTCGCCGAGCGCGACCTCGGGATAGACCTCGAAGACCGCGGTGAAGCCGGCCACGCCCTCGCCCGCCTCGGTGCGCGGCTCGATCCGCGGCTGGCCGGCGATGCGCAGGCCGTGCTCGGTGACCGCGTCGGAGAAGGCCTTCGAGACCGCGTCGCCGAGGACCTCGGCCTGGACCTGCGCGCCGTACGACGCCTCGATCATCTTCATCGGCACCTTGCCGGGCCGGAAGCCGGGCATGCGCACCGTGCGGGCGAGGTCGCGCAGCTTCTTCTGGACCTGGGCGCCGATGTCGGCCATCGGGACCGACAGGCTCAGTCGACGCTCGAGCGCGCCGGTCGTTTCGAGTTGAGTGGCCATGTTCTTCTGGTGGTATCCGGGTTTCGTCGTGATCCGATCGGGAACGGGAGCGCGCGGCCGTGCGGGTGCGAGGACGGGCGGGACGGGCACGGGGACCTGGTGCGGCCGGGGAGACTCGAACTCCCACACCCTTCGGCGCCAGGACCTAAACCTGGTGCGTCTACCGATTCCGCCACGGCCGCGGATCGCCCGAGTCGGGGCCGCGCGCGCCCCGGGGCGGTATTGTAGACGAACGTCGAAGCCCGCCCGCCGAGCCCCCGGGGCCCGACGGGCGAGCGCGTGCCGACCGCCGGTCAGCCGGCCGCCGTGGCGGGGGTCGCGTCGGGCTTCACGCGGTACCAGGCGACGTAGAGCGCCGGCACGAAGAGCACCGTGAGGATGGTGGCGACGATCAGTCCGCCCATGATCGCGAAGGCCATCGGCCCCCAGAGCACGTCGCGCGACAGCGGCACCATCGCGAGGATCGCGGCGGCCGCGGTCAGCAGGATCGGGCGGAAGCGGCGCACCGCCGACTCGCGGACCGCCTCCCACGCGCCGTGGCCCTCGTCGCGGTACTGGCGGATCTGGTCGACCAGGATCACCGTGTTGCGCATGATCATGCCGCCGAGCGCGATCGTGCCGAGCATCGCGACGAAACCGAAGGGTCGGCCCGAGGCGAGCAGCGCCGCGGCGACCCCGACCACCCCGAGCGGCGCGGTGACCAGCACCATGAAGGCGAGCGAGAAGCGCTGCAGCTGGATCATCAGCAGCGCGACGACCAGCGCGAGCATCAGCGGCATGCCGGCGTTGATCGAGGCCTGCGCCTTCAGGTTCTCCTCGTACGGACCGCCGGCCTCGATCCGGTAGCCGGGCGGCAGCGACGCGCGGATCTGCGCGAGCTTCGGGTCGATCGCCATCGTGACGTCCGGCGCCTGCACGCCGTCGACGATGTCGGCGCGCACCGTGAGGTTCGGCTCGCGGCTGCGCCGCCACAGGATCGGCTCCTCCATCACCTCGCGCACGGTCGCGATCTGCGACAGCGGCACCGAGCGGCCGAGCGCGGTCTGGATCTGCAGGTTGCCGACGTTCGCGAGGCTCGCCCGCTCGGCCTGCGGCGCGCGCAGCACCACCTCGATCAGCTTGTCGCGCTCGCGGAAGGTGCCGATCGTCGCGCCCGAGACCGCGCCGCCGACCGCGCGCGCGACCTGCGCGCTCGACAGGCCGATCGCGCGGGCCTTGTCCTGGTCGACGTCGATCCGGATCGCCGGCGCGCGCTCGCCCCAGTCGGGGTGCACGTCGAGCGTGTGTGCATCGGCCCGGATGACCTCGGCGACCTTCTCGCCGATCGCCTTGAGCACCTGCGGCTCGGGGCCGAGCACGCGGAACTGCACCGGGTAGGCGACCGGGGGCCCGAGGGGCGTGCGGAACGCGCGCGAGCGGATGCCGGGGAACTCGTCGTCCAGCGCCTTGCGCAGGCGGGGCAGCGCGCGGTCGCGGCCTTCGACGTCCTTCGTCAGCACCACGAACTGCGCGAAGTTCGGCCTGAAGAGCTGCTGGTCGAGCGACAGGTAGTAGCGCGGCGAGCCGTTGCCGACGTAGCCGACGAAGGTCGAGACGTCCGGGTCCTTCGCGAGGATCGCCTCGAGGCGCCTGGCCTGGTCCTCGGTCGCGCGGTACGACGCGCCCTCGGGCAGCCACATCTCGACCAGGATCTCGGCGCGGTCGGACGACGGGAAGAACTGCTTCTCGGTCGCCTTCATGCCGACGATGCCGAGGCCGAAGAGCGCCACGGTCGCCGCGATCGTCACCCAGCGCCGGCGCATGCAGGCCTCGATGACCGCCCGCAGCGTGCGGTAGAAGCGGGTGTCGAAGACCTCGTGGTGCGCGCCGCTCGGCGTGCCCTTCAGCAGGTAGAAGCCGATGAAGGGCGTCGCCGCGATCGCCGCGACCCACGAGACGAGGAGCGCGATCGTCACCACCGCGAAGATCGCGAAGGTGTACTCGCCGGTGGTGGACTTGGCGGTCGCGATCGGCAGGAACCCGGCCGCGGTGATCAGCGTGCCGGTCAGCATCGGGAAAGCGGTGCTGCGGTAGGCGAAGGTCGCGGCGCGGAACTTGTCCCAGCCCTCCTCGACCTTGCGGGCCATCATCTCGACCGCGATCATCGCGTCGTCGACGAGCAGGCCGAGCGCGATGATCAGCGCTCCGGTCGAGATCCGGTGCAGGTCGATGCCGAACCAGGCCATCGCGAGGAAGGTGCCCGCCAGCACCAGCGGGATCGTCAGCGCGACCACCCCGCCCGCCCGCAGCCCGAGGCTGAGGAACGAGACCGCCAGCACGATCGCGACCGCCTCGATCAGCGAGGTGAGGAAGAGGCCCACCGCCTTCTTCACCAGCTTCGGCTGGTCGGAGACCTTCGCGAACTCGATGCCGACCGGCATGTCGGCCTTGAGCCGCGCCATCGTGCGCTCGAGGTTCTCGCCGAGCTCCAGCACGTCGCCGGTCGGCACCATCGACACCGCGAGGCCGACCGCCTGCCGGCCGCCGAAGCGCATCGTCCACGCGGGCGGGTCGGCGTAGCCGCGCCAGACCTTCGCGCCGTCGCCGAGCCGCACGGTGCGCCCGCCGATGTTGAGCCGCAGCTCCTCGACCTCGCGGACGGTGTCGAACTGACCGGTCACCCGCAGCGGCACCTGCCGGCTCTCGCCCTGGATGCTGCCCGCCGGCGTCACGATGTTCTGCGCGGCGAGCTGCTCCGCGATGCGCTGCGGATCGATGCCGAGGTTGGCGAGCAGCTGCGGCGAGAGTTCGACGAAGACCTTCTCGTCCTGCTGGCCGACCAGCTCGACCTTCGCGACGTCGGGCAGGCGCAGCAGCTCCTGGCGCACCGACTCGACCGCGTCGCGCAGCTCGGCGAGCGAGAAGCCGTCGCCGGTGAACGCGTAGATCGTGCCGAAGACGTCGCCGAACTCGTCGTTGAAGAATGGGCCGATCGCCTCCGCCGGCAGCGTCGCGCGGATGTCGCCGACCTTCTTGCGGACCTGGTACCAGACCTGCGGCACCTCCTTGCGCGGCGCGGTGTCGAGCAGCTCGAGCACGATCAGCGACTCGCCGGGCTTCGAGTAGCTCCGGGTCCACTTGAAGTGCGGCGTCTCCTGCAGCTTCTTCTCGATCCGGTCGGTGATCTGCCGGTCGACCTGCTCGGTGGTCGCACCGGGCCACAGCGTGCGGATCACCATGCCGCGGAAGGTGAAGTCCGGGTCCTCGCGCTGGCCGAGCTTGAAGAACGACAGCGAGCCGGCGATCGCGATCACCAGCAGGAAGAACAGCGTCAGCTGCGGGTGGCGGATCGCGGCCGCGGAGACGTTGAAGCGCTCGTCGGCGGGCGCGCCCGAGGCGGTGGGCGCTGCGCCGTCGTCGGGACGTGCGCTCATCGCGTCGACCCGTCGCGCTGGGCGATGCGCTGCGACGCGACAGCGGCCGCGGGCCCGGGCGCACCACCGGACGCGGCGCCGGCGGCGCCGGCGGCGGGAGCGGCGGGAGCGGCGGGCGTGGCCGCATCGAGCACCCGCACCGCCTGGCCCGTGCGCAGCAGGTTCGCGCCGGCGGTGACGATCCGGTCACCCGCGGCGAGGCCGCCGACGACCCGGACCGAGTCGTCGAGCAGCCCGTCGGTGGTGATCTCGACCGGCGTCACCGTGCCGTTCGCATCGACGCGCCAGACCCGCGGACGGCCGTCGGTCGACTGCAGCGCCGACAGCGGCAGCACGAAGGACTCGGTGCTCGGGCGCAGCGCCTGCACGACGGTCGTCATGCCGAGCGCGACGCCGTCGAGGTCGCCGCCGAGCGTGATGCGGGCGGCGTAGGTGCGCGACGCCGGGTCGGAGATCGGCGAGACCTCGCGCAGCGTCCCGGGCAGCGTGCGGTTGCCGAGCGCCGGCACCACGACCGCCCACGCCTTCGTCTCGCGGGCGATCTTCAGGTTCGACTCGGGCACGTTGACCAGGATCTCCCGCTCGGCCGAGTGCGCGATGCGCACGACGGGCTGGCCGGAGGAAACGACCTGGCCGGGCTCTGCCTCGATCGCGGTGACGACGCCGTTCGCGTCGGACTTCAGCACCTGGAAGTCGACCGCGTTGCGGGCCTGGGTCTGCTGCGCCTCGGCAGCGTTCAGCCGCGCGTTGGCCGCGTCGAACGACGCCTGCTGGCGATCGAGCGAGGCCTGGCTGATGTAGTTCTGCCCCCGCAGGTGGCGCAGCCGCTCGAGCTCGACCGCGGCGAGGTCGCGGTCGGTGCGGGCGGCGACCACCTGAGCCTGCTGCACGGCGAGCGCCGGCGCGAGGTCGGTCGGATCGAGCCGCGCGAGCACCTGCCCCGGCACGACCCGGTCGCCGACCGACACGCTGCGCGAGGCGAGCTTGCCGCCGACCCGGAAGCCCAGCCGGGACTCGATCCGCGGCCGGACCTCGCCCGGCAGCTGGATCGCGACCGCGGTGCGCTGGGGCTGCACGACCATCGTGCGGACCGGCCGCGGCGGCTCGACCTTGACGGCCTGGGGCGGCGGCTCGCCGCAGGCGACCAGCAGCGCGGCGGCCGGGACGACGAGGAGGGGGAGGCGGAACATCGGGAACTCCGTTCGGTCGAGCTCGACGGGACTGCGTCGCAGGACAGGCTAATGACTGACGCGTCAGTAACTAAAATGTAGTCGCGCCTTGATCGGGCGTCAACGGCGAGGCCATCGGCGCGACCCCCTACAATCCCGGCCGTGGCTACCCCCGTGCACGGCGTCGAGCACTACGAGAACTTCCCGGTCGCGTCCTGGCTGATGCCGGCGCGCCTGCGGCCGGCGGTCGTCGCGATCTACCGGTTCGCGCGTCACGCCGACGACGTCGCCGACGAGGGCGACGCGCAGCCCGAGGCGCGGCTGGCCGAGCTCGCGGCACTGCGCGCCGACG
>JBILTM010000227.1:0-7515 GCA_044371545.1 Burkholderiaceae bacterium | reverse complement strand
CTCGCGCCCGACTGGGACGCGCGCTGGATGGACGCGATCGAGCGCGGCGACGTCGAGGCGCTGGCCGCGCCCGGCGAGGAGGCGATCGCCCGCGAGGCGGGGCTGTCCGCGCACGAGTCGAAGGCCTGGCTGGTCGCGCGCGCCGCGATGCCGCGCAGCGCACCGCTGCACCGCACGCTGCGCTGGTACCGAGCGATCCCCGAGTACATCGCCGGCTTCGGCGCGATGGTGCTCGTCACCGCCTGACCCGCCGGCCCCAACCCGGAGTCCACGATGTCGAATCCACCGAACGACCGCATCGAGCGCGCCGCGCTCGCCCTCCGCGAGGCGCGCGCGACGCGCCACCCGATCCCGCCGGTCTCGGCGACGCATGGCCTCGCCGGCCTCGCCGAGGCCTACGCCGCGGCCGAGCTCAACGTGCGCGCGCGCCTCGCCGAGCCGGGCCGCCGCGTCGTCGGCAAGAAGGTCGGCCTGACGTCGCCGGTCGTGCAGAAGCAGCTCGGGGTCGACCAGCCCGATTTCGGCGTGCTGTTCGACGACATGGAGTACCTGACGGGCGCCGAGATTCCGTCGGCCAGGCTGATCCAGCCGAAGATGGAGGCCGAGGTCGCGTTCGTGATGGGCGCCGACCTCGGGCCGCACGTGCCGTCCTGGGCCGAGTTCCTGCGCGCGGTCGAGTACGCGCTGCCCGCGCTCGAGATCGTCGACAGCGCGATCGCCGACTGGAAGATCACGCTCGTCGACACCGTCGCCGACAACGCCTCGTCGGCGCTCTATGTGCTCGGCGACCAGCCGGTGTCGATCGGCCGGCTGCAGCTCGCGCAGTTGCCGATGACGATGACGCGCGGCGACGCGATCGCGAGCCAGGGCATCGGCGCCGCCTGCCTCGGCCACCCGCTGCGCGCCGCGTGGTGGCTCGCCCGGACGATGGCCGAGTGCGGCCAGCCGATGCGCGCCGGCGAGGTGGTGATGTCCGGCGCGCTCGGCCCGATGGTGCCGGCCGCGGCGGGCGACGTGTTCGTCGCCGACCTCGGTCCGCTCGGCACGGTGTCGTGCCGGATGGCCTGAGCACCGCTGCCCCCCTAAGACCGACCGGAGATCCGCCATGAGCACGACCCTCACCGACGAAGCCACCAGCCGGTTCGTCGACGTCCAGGACGGCGACACGCGCTTTCGCATCCACTTCAACGACTGCGGCGCCGGCGAGCGCGTCGTGGTGATGCTGCACGGCTCCGGGCCAGGCGCGACCGGCTGGGCGAACTTCCATGCGAACGTCGAGCCGCTGCTCGAGGCCGGCTACCGGGTGCTGCTCGTCGACGTGCCGGGCTGGGGGCGCAGCGACACGGTCGTCTGCACCGGCTCGCGCTCCGACCTCAACGCGCGGGTGACGCGCGGCGTGCTCGATGCGCTCGGCATCGCGCGCGCCGACCTGGTCGGCAACTCGATGGGCGGGCACAGCGCGGTCGCGCTCGCGCTGCAGTCGCCCGAGCGCGTCCGGCGCCTCGTGCTGATGGGCGGCGGCACCGGCGGGCCGAGCCAGTTCGTGCCGATGCCGACCGAGGGCATCAAGCTGATCCAGCAGCTGTACCGCGACCCGACGATCGAGAACCTCAAGCGGATGATGGCGGTGTTCGTGTACGACGCGAGCCGCATCACCGAGGACCTCTATCGCCAGCGCCTGGAGAACCTGCTCGCGCGTCGCGATCACCTCGAGAACTTCGTGAAGAGCCTCGCCGCGAACCCGAAGCAGTTCCCCGACTACGGGCACCGGCTCGGCGAGATCAGGGCGCCGACGCTGATCGTCTGGGGCCGCGACGACCGGTTCGTGCCCTTCGACGTCGGCCTGCGGCTGCTCTGGGGCATCCCGGACGCCGACCTGCACCTCTTCAGCCGCTGCGGCCACTGGGCGCAGTGGGAGCACGCCGACGCGTTCAACCGGATGGTCGTCGACTTCCTCGGCCGCTGAGACCGCCGCTGCCCTGAAGCACCGCGTGACAGCCGCGCGCCGATCGGGGACGATCGCGCGATGGACCATGTCGTCATCGTCGGCGCCGGCTTCACCGGCGTCGCGGTCGCGGTGCACCTGTCGCGCACCCCGACCCCGCCCCGATCGATCACCCTCGTCGACCCGCGGCCGGTGCCCGGCCACGGACTCGCGCACGCCTCGCCGCACCCCGACCACCGGCTGAACGCGCCGGCCGCGATCCACACGATCCACCCGGACGCGCCGCTGCATCTCGTCGAGTGGCTGCGCGACGGCGGCGCGCTCGCGGCCGACCCGGACGCGGTCGCGCCGAACGGCGCGATCTACCCCCGGCGCGCCGACTTCGGCCGCTACATGGCGGCCGAGCTCGAGCGCCACGCCCGCGCGGCCTCGCCGGGCTGCGGGATCGCGCACGTGCGCGACCGCGTCGTCGACGTGCGCCGCACCGCGGGCGGCCTCGCGTTCGATCTCGCCGGCGGCCGCACGCTGCGCGCCGGCCGGGGCGTGCTCGCGCTCGGCTGGAACGCCGTCGGCGTGCCCGACGCGCTGCGCGGTGCCGACGGGCACCCGGGGTGGATCGGCGACCCGTGGGATCTCGAGCGGATCGCCGCGATCCCGCGCGACGCGCGGGTGCTGCTGCTCGGCACTTCGCTCACCGCCTGCGACACCTTCGCGGTGCTCGCCGCGCAGGGTCACGCCGGACCGGTGCTCGCGCTGTCCCGACGCGGGATGCGGCCGGCCGCGCAGAACCCGTTCCCGTCGACGCTGACCTCGGTCTGGGGGATGCTGCGCGACCCCGAGCCCGCGTTCCTGCGCCGGCACGGCCGGCCATCGACGCTGCGCGCCGCGATGCGCGGGCTGCGCGCCGACGTCGCCGCGCTCGATCCGGCGAGCGCGAGCTGGCAGGCGCCGTTCGACGACCTGCGCGACGGCTCGATGCGCTTCTGGCCCGACTGGCCCGACGCGCAGAAGCGCCGCTTCGTGCGCCACGCGAAGCCCTGGTACGACACCTTCCGCTTCCGCAACCCGCCGCAGGTCGAGCGGATCGTCGACGACGGGCTCGCGCGCGGTCAGCTCGCGCTCGCGGCCGGCCGCCTGCGCGGCGCGCGGCCCTCGGGGGCCGCGATCGAGGTCGACCACGACGCACGCGCCGACGGCGCACGCCGCACGACGGTCGCCGACGTCGTCGTCAACTGCACCGGCCCTCGGCCCCGTCCCGGCGCCTCGGGCCATCCGCTGTGGACGCGGCTGATCGCCGACGGCCTGGTGCGCGACCATCCCTGCGGACTCGGCGTCGACGTCGATGAGGCCTGCCGGACGATCGACGCGACGGGGCGGCCGAACGACGACCTGCTCGCGTTCGGGCCGCCGACGATCGGCACCTTCGGCGAGGTGTCGGCGGTGCCGTTCATCGCGCGGCAGGTGATCGACGCGCTCGGGGCCGCGGCGCCGCACTGAGCGGCGCGCGCGCGTCGGGCGCGGCTGGCGCCGATCGCGCGATGCCGGCCGAGATCTCGTCGGCGAGCGCGCGCAGCAGCGGCACGTGACGCCGACGGATCTGCGCCATGCCGATCGCGTCGCGGACGAACACCAGGTTGATCGCGGCGATCGCGTGCGCGCCGTCGACGATCGGGAACGCGACCGCGGTCACGCTCGACTCGCGGAGCCACTCGCCCGCGTTGACGGCGTAGCCGCGCCGCCGCGTCTCGGCGAGCAGCGCCGAGACGCGGCGCGTGTCGCGCGCGAGCGCCCCGGTCGCGTCGTCGCGTGCGCGCAGCCGCGCGAGCGTCGCCTCGCGCTCGGGCTCGGCGCAGTGCGCGAGCCACGCGCGCCCGAGCGACGAGACCAGCATCGGGATCCGGATGCCGATCGTCGCACGGTGCTGCGACAGCAGGCTGTGCCGGTGGGTCGACTCGCGCACCACCATCGCGTCGCCGTCCGGCGTCGCCAGGTCGCTCGGCCAGGAGAGCGCACGCAAGTGCGTGCGCATCGCCGGCGCGGCGATCCGGTCGACCCAGTCGGTGCCGACGTAGCCCTCGGCGAGCCGGCGCACCTCGAAGGTCAGCGCGTAGGCGCCGCCCGCGTCGCGGTGCTCGACCAACCCCTCGGCGTGCAGCGTCTCCAGCAGTCGCTTGACCGTGGTGCGGTGCAGGCAGGTGGCGCGCGCGATCTCGACGGCGCTTCCCAGCCCGCCGGGCAGGCCGTTCAGCGCGCGCAGCACCGCGAGCCCGCGGGACAGGCCGCGGACCTCCTTGTACACGCCGGGGTCGTTCGTCGGGGCTTCGCGCACGGGCTCGCCGTCTCGGTGCACTGGGTGCACGCAGTGTACGCGCCCGGCGTTCGCTCGCAGAATCCGCAGCCGCGACCCCGAGCGCACAGGAGCCCGCCGCGATGAGCCTCCCGATCGATTTCGAGACCGACGTCCTCGTCGTCGGCTCCGGCCCGACCGGCGCCGCCACCGCGCTCGCGCTCGCCACCTACGGCACGCGCGTGCACCTGGTGTCGAAGTGGAACTGGCTCGCGAACACGCCGCGCGCGCACATCACCAACACCCGCGCGGTCGAGGTGCTGCGCGACCTCGGCGTCGAGGACGAGGCGCGCAAGCACGCGACGCCGTGGGCGTGGATGGGAGAGACCCTCTGGACCACGAGCTTCGCCGGCCCCGAGATCGCGCGGTTGCGCACCTGGGGCACCGGCGAGGCGCGGATCGGCGACTACCTGCAGCAGAGCCCCTGCCCGATGCTCGACCTGCCGCAGACCTTCATGGAGCCGGTGCTGATCCACCACGCGGCCGCGCGCGGCGCGTCGCTCGCGATGAACACCGAGTACCTGTCGCACGCGCAGGACGCCGACGGCGTGACGGTCGCGCTGCGCGACCGGCTGTCGGGCCGCGAGTACGCGGTCCGCGCGAAGTTCCTGGTCGGGGCCGACGGCGGGCGCTCGAAGATCGTCGAGGACCTCGGGCTGCCGCTCGAAGGGCACGTCGCACGTGCAGGCACGCACTACACGCTCTTCCGTGCCGACCTGACGCGCTACGTCGCGCACCGGCCGAGCATCCTGTACTGGATCGTGTCCCCGGATGCGGCCTTCGGCGAGATCGGACAGGGCCTGCTGCGAGCGATCACGCCCTGGAACGACTGGATCGCCGGCTGGGGCTTCGACAAGGACGCGGGCGAGCCGCAGTACACCGACGAGGAACTGGTCCGCCGCATCCGCATCCTGATCGGCGACGACACCGTGCCGATCGAGATCCGGTCGCGGATGGTCTGGTACGTCAACCAGCAGTACGCGACGACGTACTCGAAGGGCCGCGTGTTCTGTGCCGGCGACGCGGTGCACCGGCACCCGCCGTCGAGCGGCCTGGGCTCGAACACCTGCATCCAGGATGCGTTCAACCTCGCCTGGAAGCTCGCCTACGTGGTCAGGGGCTGGGCGGGGCCATCGTTGCTGGACTCGTATTCGCTGGAGCGAGCGCCGGTCGGCAGGCAGGTGGTGCTGCGGGCCAACCAGTCGCGGCTGGACTACGCGCCGCTGAATCGCGCGTTTCGCGACCTCGACTCCCCCGATCCGGTCCGCGACGGGCTGCGCAAGCTCGCCGACCCCGGACCCGACGGCGTCGCGCGACGCAAGGCGCTCGCCGAGGCGCTCGAGCTGAAGAACACCGAATTCAACGCGCTCGGCACCGAGACGAACCAGCGCTGCGTGTCCGGTGCGGTGATTCCCGACCCGGAGGCCGGCGAGGAGGCCTGGGCCCGCGACCCGGGCCTGCACGCGCAGGCCACGACGCGGCCCGGCGCGAAGATCCCGCACGTGTGGCTGGTCGGCGCAGACGGTCGCCGGATCTCGACGCTCGACGTGGTCGGCAAGGGGTTGTTCACGCTGGTGACCGGCCTGTCGGGCACCGCCTGGGTCGAGGCGGCGGACGCACTCGGCGAGCCCTGCCTGCGCACGGCGACGATCGGCGCGCCCGGCACGCTCGATGCGTACTGCACGTGGCACCGGATCCGCGAGATCGACGAGGACGGCGCGCTGCTGGTCCGGCCGGACGGCGTGGTCGCGTGGCGGCACCGGCGCGGCGCGGCGGACGCGTCGCAGGCCGCGACGCTGCTGCGCGACGCGTTGGCAGGCGTGCTCGCGCGGCGCTGAGCCCTCGGCCCCGCATCGCCCGCCGTCGTGATGCGGCGCGACGGCCGCGGCGCAGCGCTCAGGCCGGCGTCGCCGGCCGCGTCCGGTAGAACGTGACCGGCTCGGCCGTCAGCTGCCTGAGCACGTTGCGGCGCATCGTGCCGATCACGTGCATCTCGCAGGGCTTGCAGTCGAAGCGCAGCGTGAGGCGGTCCTCGCCGTGCTGCAGCACCAGCGGCTCGGCGCGCACCGTGCCCTGTACGCCGGTCACGCCCTTGGCCTGCTTCGGGCACAGGCTCAGGCTGAAGCGCACGCAGTGCTTGGTGATCATCAGGCTGACCTCGCCGAGCGCCTCGTGGCTCTCGTAGGCCGCGCCGACGACCTTCACGCCGTGGCGCGCGTAGAACTCGGCCGCGCGGCCGTTGTGCACGTTCGCGAGGTAGGTGAGCGTGTCCTCGGGGTAGGGGACCGGCGGCTCGACCGGCCGGGCGCGAGGCAGCCGCTCGAAGCCCTGCGCGCGTGCGGCGTCGAGCGCCTCGACCGCGTCGCGGCGCAGTGCGTTCAGCACCGAGGCCGGCACGAACCACGGGGTCTCGACCGCGAGCCGCACCCGGCGCGCCGCATAGTCGGTCGCACCGAGCCGCGAGAGCTGCTCGCGCAGCGTCGCCTCGGCACGCTGCGGGTCGCGCGCAGGCTCGAGCGGCCGCTCGACGCGCGCGACGCCCCGCACGCCGTCCTCGTCCTTCAGCGTCAGCTCCAGCCCCGCGGGCTCGCCGTCGCGCCGCCAGGTCGCGAGCGTCAGGTCGACCGCGATGCGCCGCTCGGACGAGGGCCTGGACAGCAGCCGCTCCCAGGCCGCGTCGCGGTTGCGCGAGAGCGCGGTGCCGGCGCGCAGGTCGCGCAGCGCGCTGCGGGCATCGGCCCCGTCGCCGGCGGTCGGCAGGCCGAGCTGCGGCACGACCCGCCAGCGGCCGCCGGCGAGCGGCTCGACGGTGTTCGCCTGCACGCCGCGCAGCTCGCCCTGCAGGTCGTACCAGGTGAGCGCGTCGCCGTTGTGGAGCGCGACGCCCGGATCGGTCTCGACGTCGAACGCGCCGGCGGTCACCGCGACGACGTGCCCGACCGGCAGCCCGGCGTGCTTGGGCGTGTCGAATGCGCCGATGTCCTGCTTGCGGCCGTTGACGAAGTAGTCGGTGCCGCCGCGGTTGAAGCCCTGCTCGGGCTGCGGCTCGAAGGTGTAGGTGCACCGGCCGCTGCTCGCGCGCGCGAGCTCGGGGCGCCGCTCGAGGATCGCGTCGAGCAGCAGCCGGTAGTGCGCCGTCACGTTCTTGACGGTGGCGACGTCCTTGTAGCGGCCCTCGATCTTGAACGAGCGGATGCCCGCGTCGATCAGCGCCTCCAGGTTC
>JBILTM010000226.1:0-7532 GCA_044371545.1 Burkholderiaceae bacterium | reverse complement strand
GAGCGGACCGCGGCGGACGCCGAGGTCGTCGGCGTCGTCGACGCGGACTACATCGTGCACCCCGAGTGGCTGCGTTCGAACGTCGGCCACTTCGTCGAGGACGAGCGGGTCGCGGTGGTCCAGTCGCCGCAGGCGCACCGCGGCTGGGAGCCCCAGCCGTTCCGCCGGATGATGAACTTCGAGTACGACGGCTTCTTCCGGATCGGGATGCACCACCGCAACGAGCGCGACGCGATCATCCAGCACGGCACGATGACGCTGATCCGCTCGGACGCGCTGCGCGAGCATGGGAAGTGGTCCGAGTGGACGATCTGCGAGGACGCCGAACTCGGCCTGCGACTGATGAAGGCCGGCCTGCGGACCGTCTACGTCGATCGCGTGATGGGCGAGGGCCTGACCCCCGACGACTTCGCGCAGTTCAAGAAGCAGCGCCGTCGCTGGGCGCAGGGCGCGATGCAGATCCTGAAGGGGCATGCGCGCACGCTGTTCGCGCGCGGCGGCCCGCTGACGCCGGCGCAGCGCTACCACTTCGTGGCCGGCTGGCTGCCCTGGATCGGCGACGCGCTGCACCTGGTGTTCACGTTCGGCGCGATGGCCTGGACGATCGGCCTGCTGGTCGCGCCGACGCGCGTGCACTACCCGATCACGCTGTACCTGCTGCCGCTGATCGTGTTCTTCACGGTGCGCGCGGTGCTCGGGCCGCTGCTCTACTGGCGGCGCGTGCGCTGCTCGGCGGTCGAGATCCTCGGCGCCGCGCTCGCGGGCATGGGCCTGTCGCACGCGATCGGGCTCGGCGTGTTCGCAGGATTCGTGCAGCGCGAGGGCGTGTTCGAGATCACGCGCAAGGGCGCCGGCAAGACGAACGCGGGTGCCCCGGGCCGCGCGCTCGGCGGCGCGCGCGAGGAGGCGCTGCTGCTGCTCGGGCTCGCGATCTGCGCCGTCTCGGTCTGCCTGACCCGCCAGGTCAACCACCTGGAGTCGGCGCTCTGGATCGGCGTGCTGGCGCTGCAGGCGTTCCCGTACCTCGCCGCGGTGCTGTGCGCCGGCATCTCGATGCTGCCGCAAGCGCCGGCGGGCGCGAGCGAGCCGGTGCGCGTGCCCGAGGCGCCGCGCCCCGCTCGGGCGTCATCGGGCGCGTCGCCCGAGTCGTGGGGCGGCGCGGTGCTGCAGCGCTCGGCGCTGCAGCCCGGACCGGGACTGCGCTGACCGGCCGGACCGCGGGCGCGCCGCCCCACCGGCGCGCGCCGCGGCCGCGCCCCGGGATCGCCTGCAGGGTTGCGACGGCTCGGCCATAATCGGCCGATGCTGTCCGAACATCACTTCACGCTGACGATCGACTGCCCCGACCGCGTGGGCATCGTCGCCGAGGTCTCCCGGTTCATCGCCGAGCGCGGCGGCTGGATCCTGGAAGCCAACCACCACGCCGATCGCGACCGCGGCCGCTTCTTCATGCGCAACGCGATCCTCGCGTCCTCGCTGCAGGACGGCGCCGACCGCTTCGTCGCCGACTTCGGCCCGATCGCGCAGCGCTGGGAGATGACCTGGCGGCTGTCCGATTCCGCGAAGCCGCGCCGCGTCGCACTGCTGGCGAGCAAGCTCGACCACTGCCTCGTCGACCTGCTCTACCGCCGCCGCGCGGGCGAGCTGCGCTGCGAGATCCCGTGCGTGATCGCCAACCACGAGGACCTGCGCGGCGACGTCGAGGTGCACGGCATCCCCTTCGTCCACGTGCCGGTCACCCCGGACACCAAGCCGGCCGCGTTCGCCGAGATCGAGCGGCTGCTGCTCGAGCATCAGGTCGACACGATCGTGCTCGCGCGCTACATGCAGATCCTGCCGCCCGAGCTGTGCCGGCGCTATCCGGGGCGGATCATCAACATCCACCACAGCTTCCTGCCGTCGTTCATCGGCGCGAAGCCGTACCACCGCGCGTTCGAGCGCGGCGTGAAGCTGATCGGCGCGACCAGCCACTACGTCACCGAGGACCTCGACGAAGGTCCGATCATCGAGCAGGACGTCGTGCGCGTGGAGCACGACGACACCGTCGACGACCTGGTCCGCTACGGCAAGGACGTCGAGAAGTCGGTGCTCGCGCGCGCGCTGCGCTACCACCTCGAGGACCGGGTGCTGCTGAACGGTCACAGGACGGTCGTGTTTCGGTGAGCCCTGGCGCGCTCAGCGCGCCCGCCGACCCGGCGCTACAATGGCCGGCCCCGGACGTCCGACCGCCCATGGTCCCCCATTTCGTCACCGCCCTGACCGGCCCGCTGCTCGAGCTCGAGCGCCAGCTCCTCGACGCGACCCCGCGCATCGAGCGCTGGTTCCGCCTGGAGTGGCAGGAGCACACGCCGCCGTTCTACTGCTCGGTCGACCTGCGCAATGCGGGCTTCAAGCTGTCGCCGGTCGACACGAACCTGTATCCGGGCGGCTTCAACAACCTGTCCGCCGAGGCGATGCCGCTCGCGGTGCAGGCCGCGACCGTCGCGATCGAGAAGTACTGCCCCGACGCGAAGAACCTGCTGCTGATCCCCGAGAACCACACGCGCAACACGTACTACCTGCAGAACGTGGTGCGCATCGCCGCGATGCTGCGGCAGACGGGCCTCACCGTGCGGCTCGGGACGCTGAACCCCGAGATCACCGCGCCGACGCCGGTCGAGCTCGGCGACGGCCATGTGCTGATGGTCGAGCCGCTGGTGCGCGCGAACGGCCGCGTCGGGCTCGACGGCTTCGACCCCTGCGCGATCCTGCTGAACAACGACCTGTCGGCCGGCATCCCCGAGATCCTGAAGGACCTGCAGGGCCAGATCCTGCTGCCGCCGCTGCACGCCGGCTGGGCGGTGCGGCGCAAGTCGAACCACTTCGACGCGTTCAACGACGTCGCCAAGCGCTTCGCGAAGCTGATCGACGTCGACCCGTGGCTGCTGAACCCGTACTTCAGCACCTGCGGCAAGGTCGACTTCCAGGCGCGCGAGGGCGAGGAGTGCCTCGCGAACAACGTCGAGGCGACGCTCAAGCTGATCCGCGCGAAGTACAAGGAATACAAGATTGACGCGACGCCGTTCGTGATCGTCAAGGCCGACGCCGGGACGTACGGCATGGGCATCATGTCGGTCAAGGACGCCGCCGAGGTCCAGAACCTGAACCGCCGCCAGCGCAACAAGATGGCGGTGGTGAAGGAAGGGCTCGAGGTCTCCGAGGTGATCATCCAGGAGGGCGTGCCGACGATCGAGACCGTCGAGAACGGCGTCGCGGAGCCGGTGGTCTACATGGTCGACAAGTACGTGGTGGGCGGCTTCTACCGCGTGCACGCCGAGCGCGGCCGCGACGAGAACCTCAACGCACCGGGCTCGCGCTTCGTGCCGCTGCCGTTCGCGTCGAGCTGCAACCTGCCCGACGCCGCCGGCACGCCCGAGTGCGCGCCGAACCGCTTCTACGCGTACGGCGTCGTCGCGCGGCTCGCGCTGCTGGCCGCGTCGCTCGAGCTCGAGCGGACCGACCCCGATCCCTCGCGCTTCGGCTGACGCAGCGGCCGCGGCCCCCCGACCGAGCGCACCGCGCCGAGGTTCCCGATGCGCATCCTGATCGTCGCCGACCCGATCGAGTCGTTCAAGACCTACAAGGACTCGACCTACGCGATCATGCAGGCGGCGGTCGCGCGCGGGCACGCGCTCGTGTTCTGCGGGCAGGCGCAGCTGTGGCTCGAGGGCGGCTCGGCGTGGGCGGATGCGCAGCCGCTCGAGCTCGCGGGCCCGCAGCTGGGCGAAACGGGCCACGATCCGCACGGCTGGTGGCGCCTCGGCGCGCCGCGCGCCGAGAAGCTCGCCGCGTTCGACGCGGTGCTGATGCGCAAGGACCCGCCGTTCGACCTCGAGTACGTCTACTCGACCTACCTGCTCGAGCACGCGGTCCGCGAGGGCGCGCGGGTGTTCAACGACCCGCGGGCGGTGCGCGACCACAGCGAGAAGTACGCGATCGCCGAGTTCCCGGAATTCACCGCCGACACGATGGTCACGCGCGACCCCGCGCGGCTGCGCCAGTTCGTGCAGAAGCACGGCGAGGCGGTCTTCAAGCTGCTCGACGGCATGGGCGGCGCGTCGATCTTCCGCGCGCGCGCGGGCGATCCGAACCTGTCGGTGATCGTCGAGACGATGAACCAGTTCGGCGCGCGCAGCGTGATGGCGCAGCGCTACCTGCCGCAGATCGCCGACGGCGACAAGCGCGTGCTGCTGATCGGCGGGCAGGTCGTGCCGTTCGCGCTCGCGCGCATCCCGAAGCTCGGCGAGTCGCGCGGCAACCTCGCCGCAGGCGGCACCGGCCGCGCGCAGCCGCTGTCGGCGCGCGACCGCGAGATCGCCGAGTCGCTCGCACCGCGGCTGCACGCGCGGGGCCTCTTCCTCGTCGGCCTCGACGTGATCGGCGACTGCCTGACCGAGGTCAACGTGACCAGTCCGACCTGCTTCCGCGAGATCGTGGAGCAGACCGGCTTCGACGTCGCCGCGATGTTCGTCGAGCGCCTCGAGGCCGAGGTGGCGCGCGACGCATGATCGGCATCCTCGTCGTCTCGCACGAGCCGCTCGGCACCGCGCTGATCCACTGCACGCGGCACATCTTCGGCCGCATGCCGCCGCAGCTCGCCGCGCTCGACGTGATCCCCGACGAGGACCCGGAGCTCGCGCTCAACGCCGCGCGCGAGCTGCTCAAGCGGATCAACGACGGCACCGGCGCGATCGTGCTGACCGACCTGTTCGGCGCGACGCCCGCGCGGATCGCGTCGCGGCTCGCCGAGGCGGAGCGCGTCGTCGTGATCGCCGGCGTGAACCTCCCGCTGCTCGTCCGGGCGCTGACCCATCGGCGCGGGCCGCTCGACGAGGTGGCCGCGAAGCTGCTCGAGGGCGTGCGCGAGACCATCCTGCCGATCGAGCCCGCCGACGGAGAAGGCCGTTGAAGAAGATCGAGGCGACCATCGTCAACAAGCTCGGGCTGCACGCGCGGCCCTCGGCTGCACTGACGCAGACCGCGACGCGCTACAAGTCCGACGTGTGGCTGAGCAAGGGCGCGCGCCGGGTCAACGGCAAGAGCATCATGGGCGTGATGATGCTCGCCGCCGCGCGCGGGGCGACGCTGGTCGTCGAGGCCGACGGGCCCGACGAGGACGAGGCGCTCGCGGCGCTCGCCGAGCTGATCGGATCGGGTTTCGGCGAAGGGGCCTGCCCACCCGATCCGCCGGGGCGCTGAGGCGCGGGCCGCGATGTTCGCGCTGCACGGCACCGGCATCGGCGGCGGCATCGTCGTCGGGCGGGCGGTCGTGCTCGAGTCGCGGCTGATCGACGTCCCGCGCTACCGGGTCGAGTTCGCGATGCGGCTCGCCGAGACGTCCCGGCTCGCGCGCGCGGTCGAGACGGTGCGCGCCGAGCTGCGCGCGATCGCCGAGCACCTGCCCGCCGATGCGCCCTCCGAGGCGCAGGCGCTGCTGCAGGTGCACGCGATGATCCTCGACGACCCGTCGCTCGCGCCGCAGGCGACGGTCGCGATCGAGTCGCACGGGCAGAACGCCGAGTGGGCGTTCGCCTCGCAGGCCGAGCACCTCGCCGCGCAGTTCGAGCAGTTCGACGACCCGTACCTGCGCGAGCGCGGGCGCGACGTCACGCAGGTCGCCGACCGGGTGCTCAAGGCGCTGTCCGGCTCGGGCCGCGCGCTGCGCACGCGCGTGGCCGGCGAGGTGCCGCTGATCTTCGTCGCGCACGACGTCTCGCCGGCCGACATGCTGCAGCTCAAGCACGCCGGCGGCTTCGCGATCGACCTCGGCGGCACCGCGTCGCACACCGCGATCCTCGCGCGCAGCATGAACGTGCCGGCGGTGGTCGGCCTCGGGCACGCGAGCCAGATGGTCCGCGACGACGACTGGCTGGTGCTCGACGGCGAGTCGGGCGTGCTGATCGTCGCACCCGACGAGTCGGTGCTCGACGAGTACCGCCACCGGATGGCGCTCGGGCTGCTCGAGCGCAAGCAGCTGTCGCGGCTGGTCAACGTGCCGTCGGCGACGATCGACGGCGTGCCGATCGAGCTGCACGCGAACATCGAGCTGCCCGCGGAGGCCGAGCAGGCGCGCGAGGCGGGCGCTGCCGGCGTGGGCCTCTTCCGCACCGAGTTCCTGTTCATGAACCGCGCCGAGCTGCCCGGCGAGGACGAGCAGTTCGAGGCCTACCGCGCCGCCGTCCTCGCGATGCGCGGCCGGCCGGTGACGATCCGCACGATCGACATCGGCGCCGACAAGCCGCTCGACACCGACGACGACGCGCAGGGCCCGGCGGCCGCGCCCAACCCCGCGCTCGGCCGCCGCGCGATCCGCTACAGCCTCGCCGAGCCCGACGTGTTCCTCGAGCAGCTGCGTGCGATCCTGCGCGCCGCCGAGCACGGGCCGGTGCGGCTGCTGATCCCGATGCTCGCGCACGGCCACGAGGTCGACCAGTCGCTGCGGCTGATCGCGCAGGCGCGCGCGCAGCTCGCCGACCGGCTCGGCCGCGACATGCCGCCGGTCCCGGTGGGCGGCATGATCGAGGTGCCGGCCGCCGCGCTGACCGCGCCGTTCTTCGCGCGTCGGCTCGACTTCCTGTCGATCGGCACCAACGACCTGGTCCAGTACACGCTCGCGATCGACCGCGCCGACCACGCGGTCGCTTCGCTCTACGACCCGTTCCACCCGGCGGTGCTGCAGCTCGTCGCGCAGACGATCCGCGCCGGCGAGCGCGCCGGCAAGCCGGTCGCGGTCTGCGGCGAGATGGCCGGCGACCTCGAGGCGACGCGGCTGCTGATCGGCATGGGGCTGCGCTCGTTCTCGATGCACCCGGCGAGCCTGCTGCGGGTCAAGCGCGAGATCCTGCGCTGCGATGCCGGGCGGCTGCGCGCGCGGGTGGCGCGGCTGCTCGCCGCCGACGATCCGGTGAAGGTCCGATCGGGGCTCGAGCGGCTGCGCGAGACGTGAGGCGGGGTTTCGCGCCGCATGCGGCGCGCCGCCGAGCGGGGCCCGGCATGCTTGCCGGGCCGCCGGCCGCAGGCCTGATTCGCGGCATCCCCACCGGCCGTCCGGGTCGCGTTGACACCCGCGGGTGGGGCCGCTATGGTTGCGCCTCGCGCCGATTTGAGACCAGCTTGCGGGCGCGTTAAAAATGCGGCTAAAGCGGCGCACCGCGACCCCGCCCGTGCCCGACCGCAGCCACCAAGCCGGTCGGGCATTTTCGTTTCCGGACGGACGCAGGACGCACGCACGATGACCGCTTCGGCCGGGGCCTCGACCCCGCAACGGCTCCGCTTCGACGATCCGCTCGCGCTCGCGAGCGGCCAGTCGATCGCCGGCTACGAGCTGGTCTTCGAGACCTACGGGACGCTCTCGCCCGCCCGCGACAACGCGGTGCTGGTCTGCCACGCGCTGAACGCCTCGCACCACGTCGCCGGCGTGTCGGCGACCGATCCGACCGACGTCGGCTGGTGGGACAACATGGTCGGGCCGGGCAAGCCGGTCGACACCGACC
>JBILTM010000225.1:0-7586 GCA_044371545.1 Burkholderiaceae bacterium | reverse complement strand
CGCGCGCTCCGGGGTCCACTTGTCGTTGACGACCCGGCTCATCGCCTTCGCCCACACGTTCTCGTTGTTCAGGATCGTGAACTTCCAGTTGCGCGTGAACGGGAACGTGCCGGTGCCGGCCCGGAACTGGTCGGACACCGCCTTGCGATGCTTGTCCTCGCTGACCCAGAACGCACGGTCCGCGCCGGACTTCGTGACCGGATACCAGCGACCGAGCGAGCCCTCGGTGTACGGGATCAGGTTGGCGTCCTCCATCATGAAGGCGAGGAACTCCTTGGCCCGCTTCTCGTTCTTCGAGCCGCTGAACGCCACGGCCACCTTCACCGCGGCGAGGTAGCTCATCGGGCGGCCGTCGGGCTTGTTCGGCCACTGGGCGGTGGCGATCAGCTCCTCGTAGTTCTTCTTCGCCTGGGCCCGCTGATCGGCCGTCAGCGTCTGGTTGTTCATGTCGTCGAGCCACTTCGCGGCGATCGAGATCGTCGCGTTGTGGGTCATCAGCGTGGTCTTGTTGTGGAAGGCGACGTTGTTGTCGGGATCCTTCCAGCTGATGGCCGAAGGCGGCGTGCAGCCCTTGGCCGCGATGTCGGTGTAGTCCTTCAGGGCGGCGATGAGACCGGCCCGGTTCTTCGCATCGCCGAGCAGCACCTTGCCGCCGTCGTCGACCAGTTGCACGCCGTGCGCGAGCATGAACTGGTGGAAGCTGTAGAAGGAGTCGGTGCCGTCGACGCCCATCGGGTGCCCGATGGCGAAGGTCCGCTTGCCGCTCTTGGAGCGGTGCGCCGGCTGGACCTTGTCGCACCAGAAGCTCCAGTACTCCTTCCAGCCCTTCGGCACGTCCGAGGGCTTGAAGCCGGCCTCCGCGAGCATGTCGATCCAGTACTGCGTGTGCATCGTCTGCTGGTAGATCGGCGCGGCGTAGTACGCCTTCTTGCCGCCCGGGCCGGACAGCAGCGTCGTCGACAGCGTGTTCGGGAGGAACTTGTCCTTCATGGGCGTCAGCACGTCGCTCAGGTCGAGCAGCTTGCCCTCGCTCGCCCACTTGCCGGCGACCTGGAAGTCGAAGGTGTGGCCGAAGGCGACGTCGGGCGGCGACCTCGAGTCGAGTGCCGCGACGGTCTTGGGGATCACGTCCTGCACGGGATACAGCGAGAGCTCGACCTTGACCCCGGTCTTCTGCTCGAACCGGTAGATCATCGTGTCGAGGGCCTTGTCCTCGGCCGGGTAGAAGCCCTTGGTGAACCAGACGACCAGCTTCTCCTGGGCAATCGCTCCGCCGGCGGTGGCCGACAGCACCGACGCGACGGCCGCGGCGATGACGCCTTTCCTCAGCATGTCTCCTCCGTTGTGTGTGTGCGGGTGCGCGCACGCGCGCCCCGGGCGGCGAGTGTCTCCCGCCCGGACCGTCGGCGTCAACGGAACCCTTGGTTCGGTGCGCCCGAGCGGTGGCGCCCGAGCGGTGGCGCCCGAGCGGTGGCGCCCGAGCGGTGGCGCCCGTGCGGTGGCGCCCGTGCGGTGGCGCCCGAGCGGTGGCGCCCGTGCGGTGGCGCCCGTGCCTCAGCGCGCGGGCTGCAGCGCCGGCGACGGGTTCTGCTGCGGCGGCATCGACTGCGGCGGCGCGGGCTGCGGCGCGGGGGCCGGCTGCGGCGCCTGCGCCAGCTGCGGCTCGCCGACGAAGATCTCCACCCGGCGGTTCTTCGCCCGGCCCGCCTCGCTCGCGTTGTCGGCGACCGGCTCGCGCGAGCCGCGGCCGTCGATCGCGACGCGCTGCGGCGCGACGCCTCGGTCGACGAGGTAGCTGCGCACGCTCGCGGCGCGGTTCACCGACAGCGGGTCGTTGATCGCGTCGTTCCCGGTGCTGTCGGTGTGGCCGATGATCCGCACCGTGGTCGCGGGATTGGCGGCGAGCGTCTGCGCGAACCGGTCGAGGATCGGCCGGAAGTTCGCCTCGATGTCGGCTCGCCCGGTGCGGAACGACACGTCGCTCGGCACCTCGAGCTTGAGCTGGTTGTCGGGCGTCTGCGTGACCGCGACGCCGGTGCCCTGCGTCGCCTGCTCCATCGTCCGCTTCTGTTCCTCCATCTTCTTCGACCACATGTACGTGCCGCCGCCGCCCGCGGCCGCGCCGATCGCCGCGCCGGTCCACGCGCCGCGCGGGCCGTGGACCATGCTGCCGACGATCGCGCCGCCGAGCGCGCCGAGTCCGGCGCCGGTGGCGGTGTTCTTCTGGGTCTCGGTCATGCCGGCGCAGCCGGCGGCGAGCGACGCGGCCAGCGCGACGGACAGGATGCGGAGGGCATGGCGGTGCATCTGGAGGCTCCCGGTGGATGGCGCGGCGCCAGGGGCGTCGCGCGGGACGGGCCGGTGCGTGCCGGCCCGTTCGACGAAGGGGCGAAGCATACGGCCGGCGCCGTGTCGGAGCGGTCGCGGATCGACGGACGGCGAACTGCCCGGCGGGCTCGCGCGGAGGCGCGTCACCGGTCCGGACGGACCGTCGTCAGGGGGAACGGGTTGGAGGCGCGAGCCGGAATCGAACCGACGTACACGGCTTTGCAGGCCGCTGCATAACCACTCTGCCATCGCGCCGGCAGGGAGCGGCGCCTACCGGTGGGTCGCGGCGCCGTCCTTCGAACTGCTCAAAATGAAAAGGGAAGCCGATCGAAGCTTCCCTTGGGATCTGGAGCGGGAGACGAGTCTCGAACTCGCGACCTCAACCTTGGCAAGGTTGCGCTCTACCAACTGAGCTACTCCCGCAGCCTGCCGCTGTCGACAGAAGCGGGATGATAGCAGGTTCTTTTCGGGCTCGTCAAAAGCCTGGACGGGCGGCGAGGACCCCGCGGCCACTCACGACGCGTCGCGCAGCAGCGGCCAGGCCTGGCGCAGGTAGTAGAACATCGACCACAGCGTCAGCAGCGCCGCGACCCAGATCAGCCAGGTGCCGATGCGCTGCACCGGGACGACACCGAAGAGCGGCTCGTGATAGAGCAGCATCGGGATCGCGACCAGCTGGGCGACGGTCTTGAGCTTGCCGAGCGAGTGGACCGCGACGCTCTTGCGCGCGCCCATGCCGGCCATCCACTCGCGCAGCGCCGAGATCGCGATCTCGCGGCCGACGATGATGATCGCGACCAGCGCGGCGACGCGCTGCAGTTCGAGCAGCAGCACCAGCGCGGCGCACACCAGCAGCTTGTCGGCGACCGGATCCAGGAAGGCGCCGAACGCGGTGGTCTGCCCGAGGCGGCGCGCCAGCCAGCCGTCGACCCAGTCGGTGATCGCGGCCGCGACGAAAACCACCGTGCCGAGCAGGTTGCGCGTCGGCATCGACGCGGTCTCGGCCGGCACGAGATAGACCGCGACCAGCAGCGGGATCGCGAGCATCCGCAGCCAGGTCAGCAGGATCGGCAGGTTCCACCGCATCAGTGCAGGCGCTTGTAGATGTCCTCGGCCAGCGCCCGGGAGATGCCCTCGACCGACGCCAGGTCATCGACGCTGGCCGCCATGATGCCACGCATGCCGCCGAACCTCGCCAGCAGCCGCTGGCGCTTGCGCGGACCGACCCCGTCGATCTCCTCGAGCCGCGAGGTGTTGCGGGCCTTGGCCCGGCGCGCCCGCATGCCGGTGATCGCGAAGCGGTGCGCCTCGTCGCGGATCTGGGCGATCAGCATCAGCGCGGGCGACTCGCGACCGAGCGCGAGCTCGGGCCGGCCGTCGGCGAACACCAGCGTCTCGAGGCCCACCTTGCGGTCCTCGCCCTTGGCGACGCCCACCAGCAGCGCGGGATCGAGCCCGAGCGACTCGAACACCTGGCGCGCGACCTCGACCTGGCCCTTGCCGCCGTCGATCAGCACGATGTGCGGGATCCGCGACTCGAGCGTCGCGGCGCCGGCTTCGGCGGCTTCGGCTACGGGGGCGCTTGGTTCGCGGTCCGCACCGTCCTCCGCGGGCTCGGCGGCAGCGCCGCCCTCGCCCGCGTCGCTCGCCTCGCCCCGCTCGCCCCCCTCGCCCCCTTCGCCCGCCTCGGCCGCGATCTCGGCGGCGAGCCGGCCGTAGCGCCGCGTCAGCACCTGGCGCATCGCCGCATAGTCGTCGCCGCCGACCACGCCCTCGATGTTGAAGCGCCGGTAGTCGCCGCGCTGCATCGCGTGGTGCTGGTAGACGACGCACGAGGCCTGCGTCGCCTCGCCCATCGTGTGGCTGATGTCGAAGCACTCGATCCGCAGCGCGTCGAGGTCGCCGTCGTCGAGGCCGAGCACGTCGGCGAGCGCGCGGGTGCGGGCCTGCTGCGAGCCTTCCTCGGCGAGCACGCGGGCGAGCGCGATCTTCGCGTTCTGGGTCGCCTGCTCGAGCCACTTGCGGCGCGGGCCGGTCGGCTGCCGGATCCACGAGACCGGGTGCCCGGCCCGCGCCTGCAGCCACTCGACGGTCTCGGCGTCGCCCGCGGGCACGGTCGCGCAGACGATCACCGGCGGCACCTCGCCGTCGGCGTAGTGCTGCGACACGAATGCGTCGAGCACCTCGCCGGGCACCTGCTCGTCGAGCGCGTCGACCCGGGTCGGGAAGTGCGCGCGGTCGCCGAGGTGGCGGCCGCCCCGGACCATCGCGAGGTTCACGCAGACGCGACCGCCGCCGGTCTCGACGACGATCACGTCGGCGTCGACGTCGGTGCCGGTCTCCATCGACTGCTGGCTCAGCACCCGCGACAGCGCGGTCATCCGGTTGCGCAGCACCGCGGCGTCCTCGAAGCGCAGCTCGGCCGCGGCCGCGTGCATCCGCGTCTCGAAGTCGCGCAGCACCTCCTGCTGCCCGCCGCGCAGGAAGCGCACCGCGGCGTCGACGTCGTCGCGGTAGCCGGGCTCGTCGATCGCCTTCACGCAGGGCGCGCTGCAGCGGCCGATCTGGTGCAGCAGGCACGGGCGCGAGCGGTTCGCGAAGACCGAGTCCTCGCAGGTGCGCAGCCGGAACACCTTCTGCAGCACCTGGATGCTCTCCTTGACCGCCCAGGCGCTCGGGAACGGCCCGAAGAACTGGCTGCGCCGGTCGGTGCCGCCGCGGTAGTAGGCGATCCGCGGGTAGCGGTGCGCGGTGAGCTTCAGGTACGGGTACGACTTGTCGTCGCGGAACAGGATGTTGTAGCGCGGCGCCTGCGTCTTGATCAGGTTGTTCTCGAGCAGCAGCGCCTCGGCCTCGGACGACACCACGGTCGTCTCGATCCGCGAGATCCGCGCGACCATGTGCGCGATCCGCGGGCTGTGCCCGGTCTTCTGGAAGTACGACGAGACGCGCTTCCTGAGATCACGCGCCTTGCCGACGTACAGCAGCGTGCCCTCGGCGTCGAAGTAGCGGTAGACGCCGGGGCGGTTGGTCAGCGACGCGAGGTAGGCGCGGACGTCGAAGGCCGGCGCGGGCTCGGCGTCGGGCGGGCTCTGGGCGGGGTCGGTCTGATCCACCGCGGGATTCTAGCGGCCCGCGCGGTCGGGCCCGCGCACGCCGCGGCTCAGCGCGCCGGCGGCTCGCCCGGCCCGGCGCGCTCGACGACGACGAACGCGAGCGCGCTGTCGACCTCGTCGGAGATCGACACGTGGGCCACCAGGCCGCGCTCGCGCAGCCACGGCTCGAGGGCGTTGCGCGGCACCGCGACCGGCTTGCCGCGCGCGTCGTTCAGCACCTGCAGCGACAGCAGCGTCATCGGGCCGCGCAGCCCGAGGCCGATCGCCTTCGAGAACGCCTCCTTGGCCGCGAAGCGCTTGGCGAGGTAGCGCGCGGCCCGCTCCGGGCCGTGGGTGCCGCGCGAGCGGCGACGCTCGTACTCGCGCAGCTCGTCGGGCCCGAGCACGCGCCGCGGGAAGCGCTCGCCCCAGCGCTCGAGCAGCGTGCGGATCCGCGAGATCAGCACGATGTCGGTGCCGATGCCGTAGATCACGCGGGGCTCCGGACCGCTCAGGCGCCGGCGAGCGGCCGGCCGGCGGCGCCTTCGCGCAGGAGCCGCTTCATCTCGCGCACCGCCTCGCGCATCCCGACGAACATCGCCCGCGAGACGATCGCGTGGCCGATGTGCAGCTCGCGCACGCCCGGCAGCGCGGCGACCGGCTGCACGTTGACGTAGTTGAGCGCGTGGCCCGCGTTGAAGCGCATGCCGGCCGCGCGGATCGCGTCGCCGGCACGGCGGATGCGGTCGAGCTCGGCGACGACCGCTGCACTCTCGGCGTCGCGGCCGCGCGAGAAGAACGCGTCGGCGTACGGCCCGGTGTGGATCTCGCAGACCTTCGCCCCGATCTCGGCCGCGGCCTCGACCTGCGGCAGCTCCGCGTCGATGAACACGCTGACGACGATGCCCTCGCCCGCCAGCCGCGCGACCACCTCGCGCAGCCGCGCGCGCTGGCCGTGCACGTCGAGCCCGCCCTCGGTGGTGATCTCGTGGCGGCCCTCGGGCACGAGCATCGCCATCTCGGGCTTCAGGCCGCAGGCGATGCCGACCATCTCGTCGGTCGCCGCCATCTCCAGGTTGAGCTTGATGTGCGTGAGCTCGCGCAGCCGGCGCACGTCCTCGTCCTGGATGTGGCGGCGGTCCTCGCGCAGGTGGACGGTGATCCCGTCGGCGCCGCCGAGGTGGGCCTCCACAGCGGCCCAGACCGGGTCGGGCTCGTAGGTGCGGCGGGCCTGGCGGACGGTCGCGACGTGGTCGATGTTGACGCCGAGTTCGATCATCGGTGGAGGCTCAGAGTTTCTGCAGGTCGATGAGGATCTGCCGGGTCTTCAGCACGTGGCCGTCGAGGTGGCGCGCGAGCAGCGAGCGGGTCAGGCGCTTGGCCTCGGCGAGCGTGGCCGTCGAATCGTAGCGCTCGTCGGCGATGTCGCGCAGGGTCGCCCCCGCGAAGCCGCCCTCCTCGGCGACGTCGGTCGCGAGGAAGCCGCGGCCCGGCATCAGCGCGTAGCGTCGGCCGGGGTCGATCGGGCGTTCGTCGGCGTCGCGCTCCAGGTCGAGCGCGTAGCCGATCTCGCGCAGCAGCAGCCACTCGAAGCGTCGCAGCGTCGCCTCCAGCGACTCGCCCAGCCCGAGCGCGACCAGCGCCTGCGCGTAGCCGTCGAACAGCCCGGGGTGCGGGTCGTCGCGCGGCAGCAGCCGCACCAGCAGCTCGTTCATGTAGAAGCCGCACAGCAGCCCGTCGCCCTGCGGCGCGGCCATGCCGCCGAGCCAGTCGGCCGCGGTCAGCGTGCGCAGCTCGTGGCGACCGGTGAACGACACGTGCAGCGGCTGGAAGCCGGTCAGCACGCCGCGCAGCCGCGAGGCCGGGCGCTTGGCGCCCTTCGCGACGCAGGCGACGCGGCCGTGGTCGCGGGTCAGCAGCTCGACGACCAGGCTGGTCTCGCGCCACGGGATGGCGTGCAGCACGAACGCGGGCTCGTCCTGCACGCGCTCGGCCGCGCGGCCTGCCGGGCGCAGCCGGCGCGACGCCGGGGCGGGCGAACCGGGCACGGCGGCCGCGGGGGCCGGCCGCCGCGGTCCCGTGCTGCGGCCCGCGCCCTCCGGACCGGTGCCCTCGCCGTCGCCCGCGCGTCCCGGAGCCGCGCGGCCGGCCGCCTCGGCGAGC
>JBILTM010000282.1:0-5292 GCA_044371545.1 Burkholderiaceae bacterium | reverse complement strand
CGCGACTGGGCCGCAAGGCCCGAGGGGTGCGGCCCTGGGAGCAAGCATCGGCCCCCCTGCACCGGCGCCGCCGCACCAACCGTCGAACGCTCAGAGCTCCCGCGCCGCCCCGCCCTGCACGTTCACGTGCACCGCATGTGCCGAAGGCACCCCATACCCCGCCCGCGAGAACTCCTCGCGGATCACCCGGTTGGTGTCGAAGTAGACCTGCCAGTAGTGATCGGTGTGGCAGTACGGCCGCACCGCGAGCTGCGCCCCCATCGCGTTGAAGTCGAGGATCTCGACGTCGGGCATGGGGTCGGTCATCACATTCGGGATGGTCGCGAGCCGCGCCTTCAGCCGCGCGATCGCGTCGGCGGGGTCGACGGTGTGGTCGATCTGCGCGACGCGCTCGACGCGGCGGTACGGCGAGGCCGAGAAGTTCTTCACCGTGTCGCCGAGCAGCTTGCCGTTGCCGACGAGCGTGACGACGTTGTCCGGCGCGAGGATCGTCGTCGCGAACAGGCCGATCTCGCGGACCGTGCCCTCGACGCCGCCGCCCGAGATGTAGTCGCCGACCTTGAAGGGCCGCAGCACCATCAGGAACGCGCCGGCGGCGAAGTTCGAGAGGAGTCCGCTCCAGGCCGCGCCGATCGCGACGCCCGCGGCCGCGAGCAGCGCGGCGAACGAGGTGGTCTCGAATCCGAAGAAGCCGAGGATGCCGATCACCAGCACGATGTTCAGCACCACGCCGATGATCGAGGCGAGGTAGCGCTGCAGCGTGGGATCGACCTGACGCGCGGTCAGCGCCTTGTGGATCAGCCGCGCGGCGAGGCCGATCAGCCAGCGCCCCGCCCACCACAGCGCGAACGCACCGAGCAGCTTGAGACCGAAATTGACGATGATCTGCTGGGCGGTGTCCAGCGTCTCCGCGAACTGCATCGGGTCCTCCGTCGAAGGGGTATGCCCGCGCGGGTCGGCGGGCCTGCCCACAGTCTAGGCGCGTGCCGCGATACGACCGAGTCTGCCTGTGACTCGGGCACCACGGGCGCCGCCGCGCCCGGGCGGTCACGCCGGGTCGGCGAGCCCGAGCCGGCGCACCAGCGCGTCGCGACGGCGCGGATCGAAGTTGATCCGATCGGCACGGTGACCGACCGCCGCCGCGACCCGGGGGTCCATCACGCGGAACCACAGCGGCGGGAGGTAGGCGATCAGGAACATCGCGAAGTACCCGGACGGCAGCCGCGGCACGCCGGTGCGGTCGCGCAGCGACTGGTAGCCGCGCCCGGGGTGCGCGTGGTGGTCCGAGTGCCGCTGCAGGTGAAAGACCAGCAGGTTCGACACGCGGTGGTTGCTGTTCCACGAGTGCTCCGGGCCGCAGGGCTCGCGGCGTCCGTCGGCGAGGCGGCGGCGCAGCAGCCCGTAGTGCTCGACGTAGTTCGCCGAGGTCAGCTGGAACGCGCCCCAGAATGCGACCGCGACGATCACCGGCACCATCGGCGCGCCGTACGTCGCGACCGCGGCGCCGTACAGGCAGGCGGTCAGCGCGGCCCCCTGCAGCACCTCGTTCGACGGGTGCCACGGGCCGCGGCCGGTGCGCCGCAGGCGGTCCGACTCGAGACGCCAGGCGCGCACGAACGCGCCCGGCATCTCGCGCGCCGCGAAGCGCCAGATGCCCTCGCCGAGCCGCGCCGAGGCTGGGTCCTCCGGCGTCGACACGTGCCGGTGGTGGCCGCGGTTGTGCTCGACCGGGAAGTGGCCGTAGGCGCCGAGCGACGCATTGACCAGCGCGATCGCGCGCGGCAGCGGTGCGCGCTTGTGGCCGAGTTCGTGGCTCAGGTTCAGGCCGAAGCCCAGCACCGCGCCGGTGGCGAGCACCGTCGCGAGCCAGGCCCACGCCGGCATGGGCACGGTCGCGAGGTGCACGGCGTTGAACGCCACCACGGCCCAGAGCACCGGCAGCGTCGCGTAGAGCACCGCGCGGTACCACGGGTCGGCCTCGAGCGCGGGCACCGCCTCCTCGGGCGGGTTCGACGCGTCCTCGCCGAGCCACGTGTCGAGCGCCGGGACCACGAGGTAGAAGATCGCGAGCGGCGCGAGGTACCACGCCGGATGCGTCGCGCCCAGCGAGATCGCGCCGGTGCCGAGCGCCGACACCGCCGGCGCGACGACCGACGCGAGCCATGCGCGACGCTTGGGGTCGCGCCATGCGGGCGCGGACACGTCCATCGATGCCTCTCCTGCAACAGCCCGATCGTACGACGCGCGCGCGCGTCGCGCCATCCGCGCCCGCCTCAGCCGGCTCGCCGCACGGCCCGCCCGACCCCCACCAGCCCCGCGCCGAGCAGGATCGCCATCCCCCAGAACAGTCCGCCGATGCCGATCACGCCGCCGAGCGCGCCGAACGCCGAGGGCAGCACGGTCTGCGTGCCGTTGACCAGCATCAGCCGCAGACCGGTCGCCTCGCCGAGCCGGCTCGCCGGTGCGGAGCGGGCCATGATCGACAGCGTCATCGGCTGCGACACGCCGAGCCCGAGGCCGAGCACGAAGGACAGCGCGATCAGCGCCTCGAGCGACGAGAACGACGGGTAGATCGCATAGACGACGCCGGCGATCGCCATCGCCGCGAGGATCGCCTTCCACTCGGACACGTCCATCAGGAACAGCGGCACGACCATCCGCACCACCATCGTCGCGATCGCGAACGCACCGAGGATCAGCCCGATGCCCGAGGCCGACAGTCCGATCCGCGCGCCGTACAGCGGCACGAGGAACTGGTGGACGTCCCAGGCGGACGAGATCAGCGCGACGACGACGTAGAGCCGCCTGAGCTCGGGCGTCGACAGCAGGTCGCGGATGCGAATCTTGGTCGAGGTGTCCGGCGGCGCGATCCGCCCGCCGGGCAAGCGCTCGCGGATCCGCCGCAGCCACGCGAACGCGACGATCGGCAGCAGCGCGAGGCAGCCGAACGCGAGCCGGTGGCCGAGCCCGTCGATCAGGAAGCCCGCGCTGGTCGGCCCGAGGAAGGCCGACACCGAGAAGCCGATCGCCATCAGGCTGAGGTTGTGCCGCCGGTCCTCGGGCGTGCCGAGCTCGCTCACCAGCTTCTGGATGCCGAGGTGGAACGGCAGGAAGCCGAGCCCGACCAGCACCGCGGTGGCGGTGAGCGTCGCCATCGACAGCCACGCGAAGGGCAGCAGCACGCCCGCGATGATCACCGCGGTGCCGAACAGCATCGGGCCCCGCGCTCCGATCCGGTCGATCCAGCGTCCGCCGGGGATCGCGAGCAGCATCGGCAGCAGGCTGTAGAGCGACAGCACCATGCCGACCTGGAAGGTCGGCGCGTGCAGGTGCAGCGCCGACAGCGTCAGCGACACCCGCACGCCTGCGAACGCGACGTGGTTGAGGATCGACAGCGCGATCAGCGTGCGGATTCCGAGCGGGCGAGACGGCGGCCCGTCGGCCGGCCCGCCGTCGTCGGGGTCCGCGCTCACGCGCGCTCGGCCACCCAGCCCTGGACCGAGGCCAGCGCCTTCGGCAGCGCGGCGGCGTCGGTGCCGCCCGCCATCGCCATGTCGGGCTTGCCCCCGCCCTTGCCGCCCACCTGCTGCGCGACGAAGTTGACGAGCTCGCCCGCCTTGACCCGGCCGACCGCGTCGGCGGTGACGCCGGCGGCGAGCTGCACCTTGCCCTCGGAGACCGCCGCCAGCACGATGGCCGCGGACTTCAACTTGTCCTTGAGCTTGTCCATCGTCTCGCGCAGCGCCTTCGCGTCGGCGCCGTCGAGCGAGACCGCGAGCACCTTCAGGCCCTTGACGTCGACGGCCTTCGCGACGAGCTCGTCGCCCTGGCTGGCGGCGAGCTTCGACTTCAGCTTCGCGAGCTCGCGCTCGGTGGCGCGTGCCGACTCGAGCAACTGCTCGATCTTGCCGCGCAGCTCGGCCACCGGCGCCTTGAACGCACCCGCAGCATCGTGCAGCACGTTCTCGACGCCCTGTACCCAGGCGAGCGCGACGTCGCCGCAGACCGCCTCGATCCGGCGGATGCCGGCCGCGACACCGCCCTCGGTCACCACCTTGAACAGGCCGATGTCGCCGGTGCGTGCGACGTGCGTGCCGCCGCACAGCTCGCGCGACGAGCCGATGTCGAGCACGCGCACGCTGTCGCCGTACTTCTCGCCGAACAGCGCCATCGCGCCGCCAGCGACCGCCTCGTCGAACCCCATCACCTGCGCGCGGGTCGCGTGGTTACCGAGGATCTCGGCGTTGACCAGCGCCTCGACCTCGCGGATCTGCTCGGCGGTCATCGGCGAGTGGTGCGAGAAGTCGAAGCGGGTCTTGTCGGCGTCGACCAGCGAACCCTTCTGCTGCACGTGGGCGCCGAGCACCTGACGCAGCGCCTTGTGCATCAGGTGCGTCGCCGAGTGGTGGCGCATCGTGCGCGCGCGGCGCGCGACGTCGACGCGCGCCTTCACCTCGTCGCCGACCTGCAGCGCGCCGGCCTCGAGCCGGCCGTGGTGGCCGAACACCTCCGACTGGACCTTCAGCGTGTCGTCGACCGCGAAGCGCGCACCGTGCGGCCCCTCGAGCAGGCCCTGGTCGCCGACCTGGCCGCCGGACTCCGCATAGAACGGCGTGCGGTCGAGCACGACGACCGCGGCCTGCCCGGCCTCGGCCTTGCGCACCGCGGTGCCGTCGACGTACAGCGCCGAGATCCGCGCGCCGTCGACCTCGAGCTGCTCGTAGCCGTGGAAGTGCGTGACGACGCCCGAGTACTCGAGCGAGCCGCCCATCTTGAACTTGCCCGCCGCGCGCGCGGTCTGCCGCTGGCGCTCCATGGCGGCGTCGAACCCCGCCTCGTCGACCGCCACGCCGCGCTCGCGGCAGACGTCGGCGGTCAGGTCGAGCGGAAAGCCGTAGGTGTCGTAGAGCTTGAACGCGGTCTCGCCGTCGAGCGTCCTGGTGCCCGAGGGCAGCGCGGCGTTCAGGATCTGCATGCCGTGCTCGAGCGTCTCGCCGAAGCGCTCCTCCTCCTGGCGCAGCACGTCGGTGACGCGCGACGCGGCCTCGCGCAGCTCGGGATAGGCGTCGCCCATCGCCGCGACCAGGTCGGGCACCAGCCGGTGGAAGAACGGCTTCGTCTGGCCGAGCTTGTGGCCGTGGCGCAGCGCGCGCCGCGCGATCCGGCGCAGCACGTAGCCGCGGCCCTCGCTGCCGGGGATCACGCCGTCGACGATCAGGAACGCGCACGCGCGGATGTGGTCGGCGATGACCTTGAGCGACGGGGTCGACAGGTCGGTCACGCCGGTCTCGC
>JBILTM010000112.1:0-16302 GCA_044371545.1 Burkholderiaceae bacterium | reverse complement strand
TGTGCACGTGCTGCAGCACGGCCGCGATCCGCTCGAGGCCCATGCCGGTGTCGACGCAGGGCTTGGGCAGCGGGTGCAGCGTGCCCGCGGCGTCCCGGTCGAACTGCATGAAGACCAGGTTCCAGATCTCGATGTAGCGGTCGCCGTCCTGCTCGGGGCTGCCGGGCGGGCCGCCGGCGACCTCGGGGCCGTGGTCGTAGAAGATCTCGGAGCACGGGCCGCAGGGCCCGGTGTCGGCCATCTGCCAGAAGTTGTCGGAAGCGTAGCGCGCGCCCTTGTTGTCGCCGATGCGCACGATGCGCTCGGGCGGCACGCCGATCTCCTTCTCCCAGATCCCGTAGGCCTCGTCGTCCTCGCTGTAGACGGTGACCCAGAGGCGCTCCTTCGGCAGCGCGTAGACGCCGGTCAGCAGTTCCCACGCGAAGCGGATCGCGTCGCGCTTGAAGTAGTCGCCGAACGAGAAGTTGCCGAGCATCTCGAAGAACGTGTGGTGCCGGGCGGTGTAGCCGACGTTCTCGAGGTCGTTGTGCTTGCCGCCGGCGCGCACGCTGCGCTGCGCGGTGGTCGCGCGACTGTAGGGCCGCGGATCCTTGCCCAGGAACACGTCCTTGAACTGAACCATGCCGCTGTTGGTGAACAGCAGCGTCGGGTCGTTCGCCGGCACCAGCGACGACGAGCGCACGATCGCGTGGCCCTGCGACTCGAAGTATTCGAGGAACTTCCGGCGGATGTCGGCCGACTTCATGTCTTTGATTCGACGGGGATTTCGGGGCAATCCTCGAGCGTATCACAGCCCTTCGGCGCGGATCCGCGGCCCTGTGCGCGCCGCCGCCGCCAGCCGGGCCGGTGCGCGTCGGCGGATGCCGCGAGCGGAACGGAACCCCGCGCGAATCGGGCTACCATCGTCTGCATCCCGACCTTTGCCGCCCGCCCGATGCCCTCCGCCCTCGAAGGAATCCGCGTCCTCGACCTGTCCCGCGTGCTGGCCGGTCCGTGGTGCGCCCAGAACCTGGCCGACCTCGGGGCCGACGTGATCAAGGTCGAGCGTCCCGGGGCGGGCGACGACACCCGGGGCTGGGGGCCGCCGTTCCTCAAGGACCGCGACGGCGCCGACACCACCGACTCGGCCTACTACCTCGCCGCCAACCGCGGCAAGCGGTCGATCGAGATCGACCTCTCGACCGAGACCGGCCGCGACATCGTCCGCGCGATCGCGCGGGTCAGCGACGTGGTGCTCGAGAACTACAAGGTCGGCGCGCTCGCGAAGTACGGCCTCGACTACGCGTCGCTGTCGGCGATCAACCCCCGGCTCGTCTACTGCTCGGTCACCGGCTTCGGACAGACCGGGCCGTGGGCGCACCGTGCCGGCTACGACTTCATCATCCAGGGCCTCGGCGGCCTGATGTCGGTGACCGGCGAGGCCGACGACCGCCCCGGCGGCGGCCCGCAGAAGGTCGGCGTGGCAGTCGCCGACCTGATGACCGGGATGTACGCGACCCAGGCCGTGCTCGCCGCGCTGTTCCATCGCGAGCGCACCGGCGAGGGCCAGCACCTCGACCTCGCGCTGCTCGACGTGCAGGTCGCGATGACCGCCAACATGTCGTCGAACTACCTGCACGGCGGCACGCCGCCCAAGCGCTGGGGCAACGCGCACCCCAACCTCGTGCCCTACCAGACCTTCAGGGCCTCGGACGGCTGGATCATCGTGGCGGTGGGCAACGACGGGCAGTTCCGCCGGTTCGTCGAACTGGGGGGCCGTGCCGAACTCGCCGACGATGCGCGTTTCGCCCGCGTGCAGGACCGCATCCGCAACCGCGAGGCGCTGATCCCCGAGTTGGAGCGGATGATCGCCACCCGCACCCAGCAGCAGTGGATCGACGGCATGGAGGCCGCGGGCGTGCCCTGCGGCCCGATCAACGACCTGAAGCAGGTGTTCGAGAACCCGCAGGTCCGCGCGCGCGGCCTGCGGATCGACATCGATCGCGAGGACGCGGGGCCGGTCGCGCTGGTGGCCAACCCGGTCAAGGCCTCGCGCACCCCGCCCGCCTACCGGCTGCCGCCGCCAAGGCTGGGCGAGCACACCGACGCGGTGCTGTCGGGCGTGCTCGGCTGGGACGCGGCACGCATCGCGGCCGCGCGCGAGGCCGGCGCGATCGGCGGCGGGCCCGCCGCGAGGGGCGGTGCCTGATGCGGTGACGGACCGACCGCGGCCGGGCGCCCGGCCCGCCGCGGCCGCGCTCGCGCCGCTGTGGCGCTCGTCGACCGCGGGCGCGCTGGTCGCGATCGCGCTGCTGGTGGCGGCCACGGTGGCCGCCGCGACCTGGCTGTCGGTGATCGACCAGCAGCGCCAGGCGCGCGAGCAGCTGACCCGCCTCGCGCACAACGCCGCGCTGCTGGTGCGCGGCCGCCTCGTCGAGACCGAGCAGATGCTGCTGCTCGAGGGATCGACCTACACCACTTCGCCCGAGCGCTTCCGCCGTGACATGGAGGAGCTGCTGCAGGCGAACCCGGCGCTGCTGCGGATCGAGCTGCGCGGGCGCGACGGCCTCACGCGGATGGCCATCGAGGCGCCGCCGCCGCGTGCCGCGCTGGGCGACGCGCTGCGCGCCGAACTCTCGCCGGAGGGCGCAGCGGCGCTCGAGTCCGCCTCTACGACGAACCGGCCGACCTACTCGCGGCCCTACTTCGTGCAGACGAGCGGCACCGGCTTCGACCTCATGGAGCTGGTGGTGCCGACCGGCGAGACCGGCGGCCCGCTGATCGTCGCGACCTACGCACCGCAGCGCATCCTCGAGCACTACCTGCCCGCCGACGTGACCGGCGGCGTGCTCTACTCGCTGGTCGAGGGCGACGGCACCGTGACCGCACGCCAGGCGGTGCCCGGCGAGGCGCGCGGCGAGCGGCACGCCGTCGCGCCGCTCGCGCGCAGCGGCGCGCCGCTGCTGGTGCGCGTCGACGCGCTGCGGGGCCGGCCGCGCTTCATCCCGAACCTGCTCACCGGCCTGGTCGCCGCGACATCGGTGGGCCTCGGCCTCGCGATGTTCTTCCTGGTCCGCGACGTGCGCCAGCGCGCCCGCGTCGAGCAGGCGCTGCGCGAGCAGGTGACCTTCCGCCACGCGGTCGAGGACGCGATGCTGCACGCGCTCGCGGTCTACGACCTCGACGGCCGCGTCGTGCAGGTCAACGCGGCGATGAGCCGGCTGACCGGCTACGGCCGCGACGAGCTGATCGGCCTGCACCCGCCGCTGCCGTTCAGCACGCCGGGCTCGCGCGCCGACTACCGCGAATACATGGCGCGGATCGCCGCCGCGCCCGACGCCGCCGCGGCCGATGCCGAGCGCGCGCGCGGCGTCGAGACCGTCTACCTGCGCCGGGACGGCACGCAGTTCGACGCCTTGCTGATGGAGTCGCCGGTGCACGACCCGGAGGGCCGCCTGATCGGTCGGATGGTGATCGGCGTGGACCTGACCGAGCAGAAGCGCATCGAGGAGCTCGCGCGACGCCAGCAGGAGGTGCTGCAGTCACGCTCGCGGCTCGCGACGCTGGGCGAGATGGCCTCGACGCTGTCGCACGAACTCAACCAGCCGCTCGCGGCGATCACCAGCTACGCGACCGCGTGCGAGAACTTCGTCGACGCGCAGCCGCCGCGGCCGGAGCCGGTCCGGCAGGCGCTGCGCGGCATCCGGACGCAGGCCGAGCGCGCCGGGCAGGTGATCCGCAGCGTACAGTCCTTCCTGCGACGTCGGGCGGTCGACCGCAGCGGCGTCGACCTCGCCGCGCTGATCCGCGGGCTCGAGCCGCTGCTGCGGCTGCAGGCCGGGCGCACCGGGGCCCGGGTGGTCGTCGACGTGCCGCCCGGCACCGCGGTGCTCGCCGACCGGATCATGCTCGAGCAGGTGCTGCTGAACCTGACGCGCAACGGCTTCGAGGCGATGGCCGAAGTGCCGGCGGCCGAACGCGTGCTGCAGGTCGTGGCGCGGCCGCTCGAGCACGACGAGCGGGGCGAGCGGGTGGAGGTGTCGGTCGTCGACCGCGGGCGCGGCGTGCCGCCCGAGGTCGTGCCGCAGCTGTTCACCGCGTTCTTCACGACGAAGTCCGAGGGCATGGGCCTCGGGCTCAGTCTGTGCCGGTCCATGATCGAGCAGCACGGCGGCCATCTCCAGTACCGGCCCCGCGCGGGGGGCGGATCGATCTTCGCGTTCGACCTGCCGCGCTTCGCCGAGCCCGACGGGTCCCGACCCGGCACCACGCCCCCAGGAGTCGACCCATGACCGAGACCGAAGTCGCCGGAACCGTCCACGTCGTTGAGGACGACGGCGTGCTCGCCGATGCGCTGAGCCTGCTGCTGATGTCGCGCGGGCTCGGCACCGCGACCCATCCGAGCGGCGAGGCCTTCCTCGCGACCGTCGACGCCGCATGGCCGGCGGGGCCCGCCAGCGTGCTGCTCGACGTGAGGATGCCCGGGCTGTCGGGCATCGAGACCTTCGAGCGGCTGCGCGCGCGCAAGCCGGCGATGCCGGCGCCGGTGATCTTCCTCACCGGCCACGGCGACATCTCGATGGCGGTCGATGCGGTGAAGAACGGCGCGTTCGACTTCTTCGAGAAGCCCTTCAACGACAACCGCCTCGCCGACCGAGTCGTGCAGGCGCTCGCCGAGTCGCAGAGCCGGCTGATGCAGGCCGACAGCTCGGGGCGGATCCGCACGCGTCTCGAACGCCTGACGTCGCGTGAGAGGGACGTGATGGCTCTGATCCTGCAGGGCAAGCTGAACAAGGTGATCGCCGACGAGCTCGGGATCAGCATGCGCACCGTCGAGGTCCATCGCTCGAACGTGTTCAGCAAGATGGGCGTGCGCAGCGCGGTGGAACTGGCCCGGCTGCTCGAGAACGTGAAGGACTGAGTCGGCGCACCGGCATGGCGCGCGCGCACCGCGGCGGGCCTCGCAGGGCCGCTCGGACAGTGGGTCGCACGCGCCACCGCCCCTGTTGCGCCGCGACCCGGCTCGGGTAGACTTCCCACTCCGCGCGGGGCCCACCCCGGCGAGACGCGTCCGAATCAAGAGACCACCCGGGGGAGACCACCTGCCATGCGCATCCGCAACTACCGCGACTTCTGGTCGGGGGTGCTGTTCATCGCCACCGGCGTGCTCTTCATGGTGCTGTCCCGGCAGTACAACCTGGGCACCGCGGCGAAGATGGGTCCGGGCTACTTCCCCACGATCCTCGGCGGCCTGATGGCGGCGCTCGGCGTGCTGATCATGCTGCCGGCGTTCTCCTCCAAGGGGCCGGAGGTGCGCGTCGACAAGATGGACTTAAGGTCCATCGTGCTGATCCTCGTCGCGGTGGCGGTCTACGCAGCCACCCTGCCGAAGCTCGGATTCATCGTGTCGCTGTTCCTGCTGATCATGATCTCCTCCTTCGCGAGCCACGAGTTCAAGCTGACGACCTCGCTGATCTCCGCGGTGGTGCTGCTGGTCTTCTCCTGGCTGGTCTTCGTCAAGGGCCTCGAGCTGCAGTTCCCGTTCCTGCCGACGTTCCTGACCCGCTGACCCGAGCGACGACCGAAAGCCCGCAATGGAACTCCTCAGCAACCTCGCGCTCGGCTTCCAGACCGCGGCGACGTTCGACAACCTGCTGTACTGCCTGATCGGCGTGATCCTCGGCACGCTGATCGGCGTGCTCCCCGGCATCGGCCCGCTCGCGACGATCGCGATGCTGCTGCCGGCGACCTACAAGATGTCGGACCCGACGACCGCGCTGATCATGCTCGCCGGCATCTACTACGGCGCGCAGTACGGCGGCTCGACGACCGCGATCCTGGTGAACCTGCCCGGCGAGTCGTCCTCGGTGGTGACCACGCTCGACGGCTACCAGATGGCGCGCCGCGGCCGTGCGGGCCCCGCGCTCGCGATCGCCGCGATCGCGTCGTTCTTCGCCGGCACAGTCGCGACCTTCCTGCTCGCCGCGTTCGCGCCGCCGCTGGCCGAGATCGCGTTCAAGTTCGGCCCCGCAGAATACTTCGCGCTGATGGTGCTCGGCCTGATCGCCGCGGTCGTGCTCGCGCACGGCTCGGTCGTCAAGGCGCTCGCGATGGTGATCTTCGGACTGCTGCTCGGCATGATCGGCACCGACGTGAACTCGGGCGTCGCGCGCTTCTCGTTCGACGTGCCCGAACTGTCCGACGGCATCGAGTTCGTCGCGGTCGCGATGGGCATGTTCGGCTTCGCCGAGATCATCCTGAACCTCGAGCAGAAGGAGAAGCGCGAGGTCTTCACCAGCAAGGTGACCAACCTGTTCCCGCGCTGGGACGACTTCAAGGTGGCGTTCCCGGCGATCCTGCGCGGCACCGGCCTCGGCTCGGTGCTCGGCATCCTGCCCGGCGGCGGCGCGGTGCTCGCCTCGTTCTCGGCCTACGCGATCGAGAAGAAGATCGCCAAGAATCCCGAGGAGTTCGGCAAGGGCGCGATCCAGGGCGTGGCCGGCCCCGAGGCCGCCAACAACGCCGGCGCGCAGACCTCGTTCATCCCGATGCTGACCCTCGGCATCCCGACGACCCCGGTGATGGCGCTGATGGTCGCGGCGATGATGATCCACAACATCCAGCCGGGCCCGCAGGTGATGAGCAGCAACCCCAAGCTGTTCTGGGGCCTGATCGTCTCGATGTGGATCGGCAACCTGTTCCTGGTGGTGCTGAACCTGCCGCTGGTGGGCATGTGGGTCAAGCTGCTGTCGGTGCCCTACAAGGTCCTGTACCCGGCGATCCTGCTGTTCTGCTGCATCGGCGCGTACTCGATCAACAACAACGTGTTCGACGTCTTCATGACGATCCCGTTCGCGATCCTCGGGTACATCTTCAAGAAGCTCGACTGCGAGCCGGCGCCGATGCTGCTCGGCTTCGTGCTCGGCAAGCTGATGGAGGAGTACCTGCGGCGCGCGATGACGATCTCGCGCGGCGACTGGACGGTGTTCGTCACCCGGCCGCTGTCGGCGACGCTGCTCGCGATGGCCGCGATCCTGCTGGTGATCGTGTTCCTGCCGGCGATCTCGAGGAAGCGCCAGGAGGCGTTCGCGGGCGACGATTGAGCGCGCGCGAGGCGCAGCAACGGAAAGGGCCGCTCGACGCGGCCCTTTTCCTTTGCGTTGCGCCGCCGCTCAGGCGAGCAGCGAGCGCAGCATCCAGGCGTTCTTCTCGTGGATGTCCATCCGCTGCGTCAGCAGGTCGCAGGTCGGTTGGTCGTTCGCCTCGGCGGCCGCCGCGAACACCTCGCGGGCGGTGCGCGCCACGGTCTGCTGGCCGTCGACGAGGTTTCGGATCATCTCCTGCGCGTTCGGCACGCCGGCGTCGTCGGGAATCGACGACAGTTCGGCGAACTGCGCCGAGGTGCCCGGCGCGACGACGCCGAGCGCGCGGATCCGTTCGGCGATCAGGTCGAGCGCCGCCCACTCCTCGGTGTACTGGTCCATGAACATCACGTGCAGCGTCTGGAACATCGGGCCGGTGACGTTCCAGTGGTAGTTGTGCGTCTTCAGGTAGAGGCGGAAGCTGTCGGCGAGCAGTCTCGACAGGCCCTGCGCGATCTTCTCGCGCTGTGCGTCGTCGATGCCGATGTCGATGCGGGGCGCCTGGACGGCCATGGTGGACTCCTTTGTTCTCGAAGTGGATCGGCGAGGATGGCACGACGCGCCGAGCTCGGCTGTCGGCCCTCGCCGCGTCGCCACGATAGTCTCGCCGCGACGTCGGTCGCGCGCCAACGGTCTTTCCCGATCGGCGCGATCGATCGCGCCGATCGCCGTGCGACCTCAGCAGTCGACCGGGAAGCGCCGCCGCAGCGTCTCGACCTCGTCGCGGCCGAGGCAGCGGCACGCGCGGCCGTTGAGCGTCAGGAACAGGCGCGCGGTCGCCTCGAGCTCCTCGATCGCGTCGCTCGCGGCCTCGAGCGTGCGGCCGGCGACCACCGGCCCGTGGTTCGCGAGCAGCACCGCGTGGTGCCGCCCCGCGCAGCCGGCGACCGCCTCGGCGAGCGCGGCGTCGCCCGGCGGGAAGTACGGCACCAGCGGCAGCGTTCCGACGCGCATCACGTAGTAGGCGGTGAGCGGCGGCAGCACGTCGGCGGGGTCGACGTCGGCGAGCACCGACACCGCGACCGAGTGCGTCGAGTGCAGGTGCACCACCGCGCCGGCGCGCGGCCGCTCGCGGTACATCGCACGGTGCAGCGTCGCCTCCTTCGAAGGCGGGTCGCCGGCGAGCAGCGTGCCGGTGTCGTCGAGCAGGCTGATGCGGCCCGCCTCCAGCGTGCCGAAGCTCGAGCCGGTCGGAGTGACCAGCCAGCGGCCGTCGGCCAGCCGGGCGCTGATGTTGCCGGTGCTGCCGTGGGTCAGGCCGCGCTCGAAGAGCGAGCGGGCGACGGCGACGATGCGCTCGCGCAGGGCGTCCTCGGTCATGGTTCGAGGATAGCACCGGCCGCCCCGGGGATCGCGGGCCCCTCTGCTAGACTCGCCGCGCCGCGGACCCCGCGCCCCTCGACGGAACCCTTCCGATGCCCGCCTTCGACGACGTCCAGGTCCTCGCGTTCGACGTGTTCGGCACCGTCGTCGACTGGCGCGGCTCGATCGGGCGCGAGGTCGACGCGCTCGGGCTCGGCGTCGACGGCGCGGCGTTCGCCGACGCCTGGCGCGACAAGTACCAGCCCGCGATGCAGCGCGTGCGCGCCGGCCAGCGCGGCTGGGTGAAGCTCGACGTGCTCCACCGCGAGAACCTCGACGCGACGCTCGACGAATTCGGCGTCGCGGCGCGCCTCGACGAAGCCGCGCGCGCGGCGCTGAACCTCGCCTGGCATCGGCTCGATCCGTGGGCGGAAGCGGTCGCGGGCCTCGCACGCCTGAAGCGCCGCTTCGTCGTCACCCCGCTGTCGAACGGCAACGTGGGCCTGCTGACGCGCATGGCCAAGCGCGCCGGGTTGCCCTGGGACTGCGTGCTGTCGGCCGAGGTCTACCGCGCGTACAAGCCCGAGCCCGGCGCCTACCTCGGCGTGGCCGACACCTTCGACCTGCGCCCGGCGCAGGTGATGATGGTCGCCGCGCATGCCTCGGACCTGCGCGCGGCCGCTGCCTGCGGGCTGCGCACCGCGTACGTCGACCGCCCGCTGGAATTCGGGCCGGACCGCCGCGGCGACGTGCCGCGACCCGACGACCGCTTCGACGTGGTCGCGACCGGCTTCGACGACCTCGCCGCGCGACTCGACTGCTGACCCCCACCGGACCCCGACATGTCGCACGCCTTCGACTGGACCAACCCGTACCCGACCGTCCGCACGCCGGTCTTCGCGCGCAACGTGGTCGCGACCTCGCAGCCGCTCGCCGCGCAGGCCGGGCTGCGGATGCTGGCCGCCGGCGGCACCGCGATCGATGCGGTCGTCGCGGCGGCCTCCACGATCACGCTGACCGAGCCGTGCTCCAACGGGCTGGGCTCGGACGCGTTCGCGATCGTCTGGGACGGCGAGCGGCTGCACGGGCTGAACGCCTCGGGCTGGTCGCCCGCGTCCTGGGACCTCGCCTACTTCACCAGGAAGCACGGCAGCAGCTACCCGAAGCGCGGCTGGGACTCGGTCACCGTGCCGGGCGCGATCGCGGGCTGGGCGGCGCTGCACGAGAAGTTCGGACGGCTGCCGTTCGAGCAGTGCCTGCAGCCGGCGATCGACTACGCCGAGCGCGGCTACGCGGTGTCGACGATCGTCAAGCGCAAGTGGGACGCGCACGTCGGCACGCTCGCCAAGGAGCCGGGGCAGATCGGCTGGGCCGATCACTTCATGCCGCGCGGGCGCGCGCCGGAGGTCGGCGAGCGCTTCGTGCTGCAGGGCGCCGCGGACACGCTGCGGCGCATCGCCGCGACGAAGGGCCGCGACTTCTACGAGGGCGAGACCGCCGCGAAGCTGGTCGCGCACTCGACGGCGCACGGCGGCGCGATGAGCGCGGCCGACCTCGCCGAGTACCGCGCCGACTGGGTCGACACGATCCACATGGACTACGGCGGCAAGCGACTGCACGAGATCCCGCCGAACGGCCAGGGCATCGCCGCGCTGATGGCGCTCGGCATCCTCAAGCACTTCGACGTCGCGTCGCTGCCGCCCGACTCGGCCGAGTGCCGGCACCTGCAGATCGAGGCGATGAAGTGCGCGTTCGCGGACGTCTACGCGCATGTCGCCGACATCCGCCACATGCGGGTGTCGCCCGCGCAGCTGCTCGACCCGGCGTATCTCGCCGAACGCGCGCGGCTGATCCGCCGCGACCGCGCGACCGAGTTCCGGCACGGCACGCCGCCCCCCGGCGGCACCATCTACCTGACCGCGGCCGACTCGGAAGGCCGCATGGTCAGCTTCATCCAGTCGAACTACATGGGGTTCGGCTCGGGCGTCGTCGTGCCGGGCACCGGCGTGTCGCTGCAGAACCGGGGCCACTGCTTCTCGCTCGACCCGGCGCACCCGAACGTCGTCGCGCCGCGCAAGCGGCCGTTCCAGACGATCATCCCGGCGTTCCTCACCGAGGCCGACGGCCGCCCGCGGATGAGCTTCGGCGTGATGGGCGGCAACATGCAGCCGCAGGGCCACATGCAGACCCTGTCGCGCATGCTCGACCACGGGCAGAACCCGCAGGCCGCGTGCGATGCGCCGCGCTGGAAGGTCAACCGCGGGCTCGACATCGACGTCGAGGCCTCGATGGAGCGCGACGTCGTCGAGCGGCTGCGCGCGATGGGCCACGTGATGGCGCCGGTCGCCGACCCCTACATGGACTTCGGCTCCGGCCAGTTCATCTGGCGCCTGACGGACGCGCTCGAGGACGGCTACGTCGCCGCGAGCGACAGCCGTCGGGATGGGCACGCCGCCGCGTTCTGAGGCTCCGCCCGGTGCGCCGCCGGCACCGGGCCGGCGCGCCTGGCTGCGCGCGGCGCTCGCCGCACCGGCGCTCGCCGCGGGCTGCGCCTGGACGCGCATCCCGGGGATGCGTTACGCGCCGCCGATGCTCGAACTCTCGCGCGAGGGCGCGCCCGGGCGCGTGCTGCTGCTCGGCACGGTACATGCCGGGCTCCCGCGCTTCTATCCGCTGCCGCCGCAGGTCGAGCGCGCCTTCGCCGAAGCGCGCAGCCTGCTCGTCGAGATCGACACCGAGGTGCAGGCCGATGCGATCCGCGCGGCCGGCGTCGAGCTCGGCGTGCTGCCCCCCGGCGAGACGCTCGCCTCCGTGCTGCAGCCTTCGACGCTGCGCGCGCTGCGCGACGCGTACCGCGACCGCCCGTGGGAGCTGCACGCGATGCGGCGGCTGCGACCGTGGGCGCTCACGCTGCAGCTGCCCGACCTCGACGACGAGCGGATGGGCGCCGAGTCGCGCGACGGCCTGGAGCGGCACCTGATCGCACGGGCCCGCGCGCGACCGATCCCGGTGGTCGAGCTCGAGCGCGCCGACGCGCAGGTCCGCGCGTTCGCAGGCGGCACGCACGACGAGCAGGACGCGGCGCTCGCGCTGCGGCTCGCGCTGCGCGAGGCGCACGCCCGGTCCTTCGGCCGGATCGTCGACGCCTGGCGGGTCGGCGACCTCGACCGGCTCGCCGAGCTGAAGGACCTCGCCTTCCCGCCCGAGGGTCGGCTCGCCCCGCTGCGGCGGCGGCTGTTCGCCGAGCGCGACGAGGGGCTGGCCGACGGGCTGGCCGCCGCGCTCGACGCGCCACGCGCGTCGATGGCCCTGGTGGGCGTGCTGCACCTGGCCGGGCCCGACGCGCTGCAGCACGCGCTCGCACGGCGCGGCGTCTCGGCGACGGTTCAGCGCGACGCCTGAGCGACCGCGCGGCGCCCCGGCCCGCCCGTTCGCGCCGCCCGTTCGCGCCGCCCGTTCGCGCTGCCCGTGCGATGCGTCACGCACGCGCGCGCCGCGGCGCGCGATGCTGAAGGCACGCCCCCCGGAGACACCGCCCGCATGGCCGCCGTACCGGATCTCGACGTCGACACGCTGCAGGCGCCCTGGCAGCCGCGGCTGCAGATGCTCGGCATGTCGGCCCGCGCGCCGACCCGGCCGCCGATCCTGATGGTGCACGGCGCCTACACGCACGCCGCCAGCTGGATGCGGACCTTCATGCCCTGGTTCGCCGCGCGCGGCCACGATGTCCACGCGCTGTCGCTGCGCGGGCACGGCGGCAGCGACGGGCGCCACCTCATCGACGCCTGGGGCCTCGACGACTACCGCGCCGACGTCGAGCGCGCGCTGGCCGCGATCGGCCGCCCCGCGATCGTCTTCGGCTCCTCGATGGGCGGCCTCGTCGTGCAGCGGCTGCTCGCAGCCGGCGCGCGGCCCCATGCCGCGGTGCTGCTGTCGAGCGTGCCGCCCGGCGGCCTGATGGGCTCGGTGTCGCGGATGGCGCTGCGCCGCCCTCAGGCGCTCAGCAACCTCGTGCAGGTCGCGCTCGGCCAGCGCGACGGCCGCGGCCTGCTCGAGCTGCTGGCCCACGACCCGCTCTCCCCGGACGGCGGCACGCCGCTGTCCTCGCTGCTCGGGCGCGAGTCCAGCCGCGCGCTGTGGGAGATGACCTGGGCGCCGATGGGGCTCGTCGGCCACGCGACGACCGAGGTGCCGATGTTCGCGATCCACGGCGAGCAGGACCTGATGATCCCCGCGAGCGCGGTCGACGAGATCGCCGCGCGCTGGGGCGCACAGACGCTGCGTGTCTCGGGCGTCGGCCACGTGCCGATGATCGAGCGCCGCTGGCGCACCGTGGCCACCGCGATCGCCCGCTGGCTGGACCGCAGCGCCTGACCCGTCGCCGCCGGTCCAGCCCGGTCCCGTAGAATCGGGGCAGGAGGATCGCGATGACCAAGACCTACGAGCCGGTCGCCCCGCACACGGTGGCGTTCCTGGGCATGGGCGTGATGGGCTACCCGATGGCCGGCCACCTGAAGCGGGCCGGCCACGACGTCACCGTCTACAACCGAAGCGCGGCGAAGGCCCGGGCCTGGGTCGACGAACACGGCGGCCGCTCGGCGCCGACCCCGCGCGAGGCGGCGGCCGGCGCGCAGATCGTGTTCGCCTGCGTCGGCAACGACGACGACCTGAGGAGCGTCGTCCTCGGGCCCGACGGCGCGTTCGCCGGCATGGAGAAGGGCGCGCTCTTCGTCGACCACACCACGGCGTCGGCCGAGGTCGCGCGAGCGTTGTCGACGACGGCGGCGGCGGCGGGCCTCGGCTTCGTCGACGCGCCGGTCTCCGGCGGCCAGGCGGGTGCGGTCAACGGCCTGCTGACCGTGATGTGCGGCGGCGAGGCCGCGGCGTTCGAGCGCGCGAAGCCGGTCGCGATGGCGTTCTCGCGTGCGTTCACGCTGGTCGGCCCGGCGGGCTCCGGCCAGCTCGCGAAGATGGTCAACCAGATCTGCATCGCCGGCGTCGTCCAGGGGCTGTCCGAAGGCGTGAACTTCGGCCTGGCCGCGGGCCTCGACATGAAGCTGGTGCTCGAGGTGATCGGCAAGGGCGCCGCGCAGTCGTGGCAGATGGACAACCGCGGCACGACGATGGTCGACGACAAGTTCGACTTCGGCTTCGCGGTGGACTGGATGCGCAAGGACCTCGGGCTGTGCCTCGACGAGGCGAAGCGCAACGGCGCGCCGCTGCCGGTCACCGCGCTCGTCGACCAGTTCTACGGCGACGTGCAGCGCCTCGGCGGCGGCCGCTGGGACACCTCGAGCCTGATCCGCCGACTGCGGAAGAGCCGTTGACCCCACCCGCGCGCACCGGACGGCGACTCGCGCTCGGCGCGGGTCTCCTCACGATCGCCACCCTCGGCGGAGGCTGCATGGGCCTGTTCTCCGGATCGCGGCCGGAGCGGCTGGGCGTCGTCGACGGCCAGCTGCAACCGGTGCGCAGCCACCTCACCAACGCGGTGTCGAGCTTCGCGACCAGCGACTACCACCGGATCGCGCCGCTCGACGCGTCGCCCGACCCGCAGGCCGCCTGGACGCGGCTGCGCGGCGTGCTCGCCGGATGGCCGGGTACGACGATCGTCGAGGAGCGGCCCGGCTACCTGTACGCCGAGTGCCGCACGAAGTGGATGGGCTTCGTCGACGACGTCGAGTTCCTGCTCGACGAGAAGGCCCGCGTGATCCACGTGCGCTCGGCCTCGCGGCTCGGCCGCAAGGATTTCGGCGTGAACCGCGAGCGGATCGAGGCGATCCGGGCGCGGATGGCCGGCTGACGCGCGGCTACAGCGTCGAGCGCCAGTCGGCGCCGCGTGCGAGCGCGGCCTCGAGCGCCGCGCGGTCGCCGTCGCGCAGCGCGCGCTCGATGCGGTCGAGCTCCGCACGGAACGACGCGGCGGCCGCGAGGGACGCGTCGCGGTTGTCGATCAGGATGCCCGCCCACAGCCCGGGCGGCGAGCCGCCGACCCGCGTCGTGTCGCGCAGCCCCGCGCCGTGGTAGCGCCGCGCGTCGTCGGCGAGCGGCCCCTGCCCGACCGACGCCGACAGCGCGAACGCGACAGCGTGCGGCCAGTGCGAGACCTCGGCGAACAGCCGGTCGTGGTGCTCGGGCGTCATCGAGGCGACGCGCGCGCCGAGCGCCGCCCACAGCGCGCGGACCGCGTCGAGCGCGTCGGCGTCGCAGTCGTCGGTCGGGCAGACGATCACGTGTGCGCCGTCGAGCAGGTCGACGCGCGATGCGCCCGGACCGGCCCGGTCGGAGCCGGCGATCGGGTGCGAGGCGACGAAGCGGCCGAGCCGCGCGCCCAGCCCCGCGCGCGCCGCGGCGACGACGCTCGCCTTGGTGCTCGACACGTCGGTGAGCAGCGCCCGCGCACCGAGCGCCTCGCGCAGCAGCGGGTCGCCCAGCAGCGCGCGGTTGACCGGCACCGGCGCCGCGAGCACGACCAGGTCGGCGCCCTCGACCGCCTCGGCAAGCGACGCGGCGACGCGGTCGACGAGGCCGGCCTCGCGCGCGGCGGTGCCGTTCTCGGGGTCGACCCCCCAGACCTCCCCGACGAGGCCGCGTGCGCGCAGCGCGCCGGCGACCGAGCCGCCGACCGCGCCGGTGCCGACGACGACGGCCCTGCCGAGCCGGGTCATCGGACGAGCCTCCGCGCTGCGCGCCGTGGCGCCGTGAGACTTGGGACGGCCCGGCGTCTCACGCGCGGCCGAGCGCGGTGCGCAGCGCCGCGAGGAACGTCGCGTTCTCCTCGGGCAGGCCGATCGAGACTCGCAGCCACTCGGACAGCCCGTAGTTGGCGACCGGCCGCACGATGACGCCCGCGCGCAGCAGCGTCTCGTTGAGCCTCGCCGCGTCGCCGACCTTCACCAGCACGAAGTTGCCGTACGACTTCACGTACGGCAGGCCGAGCGCGTCGAACGCCTTCTCCAGTGTCGCGAGCCCTTCTGCGTTCACGCGCCGGCTGCGCTCGAGGAACTCGGCATCGGCGAGCGCGGCGACGGCCGCCGCCTGTGCGATCGAGTTCACGTTGAACGGCTGGCGCACGCGGTTCATCAGGTCGGTGATCCCCGGCTGCGCGACCGAGTAGCCGACGCGCAGCCCGGCGAGCCCGTAGGCCTTCGAGAAGGTCCGCGACAGCACCAGGTTCGGGAAGCGCTTCACCCACGCGATCGAGTCGGCCCGCAGCGCGGGCTCGAGGTACTCGTTGTAGGCCTCGTCGAGCACCACGATGACCTGCGGCGGCACCGACGCGAGGAAGGCATCGATCTCGTCCGCCGACAGGAAGGTGCCGGTCGGATTGTTCGGGTTCGCGACGAACACGATCCGCGTGTCGTCGGTGATCGCGGCACGCATCGCCTTCAGGTCGTGGCCGTGCTCGCGCGCCGGCACGACGATCGCGCGCGCGCCGGTGGCCTGCGTCGCGAGCGCGTAGACCGCGAACGAGTACTGCGAGTAGACCGCCGACGCGCCCGGCTGCAGCAGCGCGTGCGCGACCAGCTCGAGGATGTCGTTCGAGCCGTTGCCGAGCGTGAGCCAGTCCTGCGGCACGCCGAGGCGCTTCGACAGCGCGTCCTTCAGCTCGAAGCCGTTGCCGTCGGGATAGCGCCCGAGGTCGGCGGCGGCCGCGAGCATCGCGCGCTTCGCCGACTCCGGCATGCCGAGCGGATTCTCGTTGGAGGCGAGCTTGACGATGCGCGACTCGTCGAGCCCGTACTCGCGGGCGACCTCCGAGATCGGCTTGCCGCCGCTGTACGGGGCGATGGCGCGGACGTGGGCGGGAGCACGCTCGACGGCGGGCGCGACGGTGTTCGAAGCCATGGACGGCGACTCCGGTGGGGACGTTCAGGAA
>JBILTM010000303.1:0-4490 GCA_044371545.1 Burkholderiaceae bacterium | reverse complement strand
CGCCGCGGGGCGGCGCGACCTCGCGCGGGTACGAGCCGATCGACTTGAAGTACGCCGCGTGCGCCCGGATCTCGGCGAGCGCCGCCGCGACCGGCGGATCCTGCTCGTGGCCGAGCAGGTCGATGTAGAAGTAGTACTCCCAGTTGCCCTGCCGCGCGGGCCGCGACTCGAAGCGCTTCATCGACACGCCGTGGCGCGCGAGCGGCTCGATCAGCGCGTGGACCGCGCCGGCGCGGTCGGGCACCGACAGGATCAGCGAGGTCTGGTCCTCGCCCGACGGCGCGCACGCCTGGTGGCCGACGACGACGAAGCGCGTGCGGTTCATGGGGTCGTCCTGGATCGCCTCCGCGACCACGCGCACTTCGTACTGCCCGAGCACGCCGTCGCCGGCGATGCCCGCGGTGTGCGGCTCGAGCGCCGCGAGGCGCGCGCCCTCGGCGTTGCTCGACACCGGCACGCGCTCCAGGTTCGGGTGGTGGCGGTTGAGCCAACCGGCGCACTGCGCGAGCGCCTGCGCGTGCGCGCAGACGCGCGTCACGCCATCCATCGCGCCGCTCGCGGTCACCAGGTTGTGCTTGATCGGGATCGACAGCTCGCCGCAGATCTTCAGCGGCGTCTGCAGGAAGAGGTCGAGGCTGCGGTTGACCGCGCCTTCGGTCGAGTTCTCCACCGGCACGACCCCGAAGTCGACCGTGCCCGCCTCTGTCGCGCGGAACACCTCGTCGAAGCTCGGGCAGGGCACCGCGTCGACCCCATGGCCGAACTGCACGTGCACCGCCTGCTCGGAGAAGGTGCCGACCGGGCCGAGGTAGGCGATGCGCAGCCGGCGCTCGAGCTCGCGGCACGCCGAGATCACCTCGCGCCAGACCGACGCGATCGCGCTCGCCGGCAGCGGCCCGGGATTGCGCTCGGCGAGCCGGCGCAGGATCTGCGCCTCGCGCTCGGGCCGCAGCACCGGCGCGTTGCTCGCGTGCTTGAACGCGCCGACCTCGAGCACCAGCCGCCCGCGCTCGGACAGCAGCTCCAGCAGCCGCCGGTCGACGTCGTCGATCCGGGTCCTCAGCTCACTCAGTCGGTCGCTCATGGGGTGGATCCTAACCGCGTGGACGCAGGCTCGCGCTCAGCCGCGGCGCCGTTCGAAATCCCGCAGGTAGTCGACGAGCGCGCGCACGCCCTCGAGCGGCATCGCGTTGTAGATCGACGCCCGCATGCCGCCGACCGAGCGGTGGCCCTTCAGCTGCAGCAGCCCCGCCTCCTTCGCGCCGGCGAGGAACGCGTCGTTCAGCCGCTCCTCCTTCAGGAAGAACGGCACGTTCATCCGCGAGCGCCAGCGCCGCTCGACGCGGTTCTCGTAGAGCCCGCTCGCGTCGATCGCGTCGTACAGCAGCCGCGCCTTCTCGACGTTGCGCGCCTCGATGCCCTCGACGCCGCCCTGCCCCTTCAGCCAGCGGAACACCAGCCCGGCGAGGTAGATCGCGTAGGTCGGCGGGGTGTTGAACATCGAGTCGTTCTCGGCCACGACCCGGTAGTCGAACGCGCTCGGGGTCAGCGGATGCGCGCGGCCGAGCAGGTCCTCGCGCACGATCACCAGCGTGAGCCCGGCCGGCCCGATGTTCTTCTGCGCGCCCCCGTAGAGCACGCCGAAGCGCGACACGTCCATGCGCCGCGACAGCACGTGCGAGGACACGTCGACGACGATCGGCACGTCGGACGGCACGTCGTGGGGGCCGTCGCCCTGCGACGGCGGCGCGTCGAACTCGACGCCGTCGATCGTCTCGTTGGTGCACACGTGCAGGTAGGCCGCGTCGCGCGACAGCGCCCACTCCGACTGCGGCGGCACGAAGGTGTACCCGCGGCCCGCCTTCGCGGCGTCGGCGACCACGTTGACCTGCCCGTAGCGCGCCGCCTCCTTCGCCGACTTCGCCGACCACGAGCCGGTGACCAGGTAGTCGGCCTTCGCACGCGGCCCCATCAGGTTCATCGGGACGATCGCGTTCTCGGCGAGCGCGCCGCCCTGCATGAACAGCACCCTGTAGTGCGCGGGGATCGCCATCAGCTCGCGCAGGTCGGCGAGCGCCTGCGCGTGGATCGACATGAACTCGCGGCCCCGATGGCTCATCTCCATCACGGACATGCCGCTGCCGTTCCAGTCGAGCATCTCCTCGGCGGCGCGGCGCAGCACCGGCTGCGGCAGCACCGCCGGGCCGGCCGAGAAGTTGAAGACGCGCGTCACGCGGCGCCCTCTCCCGGGGGCGGCGCGTCGCCCTCGCCCGCCGCAGGGTCGCCTGCGACCGGGTCGTCGTTCGCGTCGCTCTCGACGACGCGCTGCACGCCCGACAGCGTCGTGCCCTCGTCGACCGCGATCAGCGTGACGCCCTGCGTGGCGCGACCCATCTCGCGGATCTCGGAGACGCGCGTGCGCACCAGCACGCCGCCGGTCGTGATCAGCATGATCTCGTCCTTCGGCTCGACCAGCACCGCGCCCACGACCTTGCCGTTGCGCTCGCTGGTCTGGATCGCGATCATGCCCTTCGTGCCGCGGCCGTGGCGCGTGTACTCGCCGATCGAGGTGCGCTTGCCGAAGCCGTTCTCGGTCGCGGTCAGCACCGATTGCGTCTCGGTCTCGGCGACCAGCATCGCGATCACCTGCTGGCCCTCCTCGAGCATCATCCCGCGCACACCGCGCGCGTCGCGCCCGATCGGGCGCACGTCGTTCTCGTCGAAGCGCACCGCCTTGCCGCCGTCGGAGAACAGCATCACGTCATGCTGGCCGTCGGTGACCGCGACGCCGATCAGGAAGTCGCCCTCGTCGAGCTTGACGGCGATGATGCCGCGGCGCATCGGCCGCGAGAACTCCGACAGCGGCGTCTTCTTGACCGTGCCGAGCGAGGTGGCCATGAACACGAAGTGCTCGTCGTCGAACGCCTTGACCGGGAGCACGACGGTGATCTTCTCGCCGTCCTCGAGCGGGAACATGTTGACGATCGGCTTGCCGCGCGCGTTGCGCGAGCCCTGCGGCACCTCCCAGACCTTGAGCCAGTAGACGCGGCCGCGGTCGGAGAAGCACAGGATGTGGTCGTGCGTGTTCGCGACGAACAGCTGGTCGATCCAGTCGTCCTCCTTCATCGAGGTCGCCTGCTTGCCGCGCCCGCCGCGCTTCTGCGCGCGGTACTCCGAGACCGGCTGGCTCTTGATGTAGCCCACGTGCGAGAGCGTGACGACCATGTCGGTCGGCGCGATCAGGTCCTCGGTGTCGAGCTCGGTGGCGTTGAGCTCGATCGTCGAGCGGCGCGGGTCCTTGTTCGCGTCGCCGTACTCCGTCTTGATCGCCTTCAGCTCGTCGCCGATGATGGTGTTGATCCGCTCGGGCTTGGCCAGGATGTCGAGCAGGTCGGCGATGGTCTCCATCACCTCGCGGTACTCCTGGACGATCTTGTCCTGCTCGAGCCCGGTCAGGCGCTGCAGGCGCATCTGCAGGATCTCCTGCGCCTGGATCTCGCTCAAGCGGTAGCCGTCGGGCGACAGGCCCGCGCCCGGCTCGAGGCCGAAGGGCTTGAACGCCGCCGCGTCGCCGCCCGCGCGCTCGACCATCTCGCGCGCGACGCCGGGGTTCCAGACGCGCGCGAGCAGCCGCTCCTTCGCGACCGGCGGCGTCGGCGAGCCCTTGATCAGCTCGATCATCTCGTCGACGTTCGCGATCGCGACGGCGAGGCCCTCGAGCACGTGGCCGCGGTCGCGGGCCTTGCGCAGCTCGAACACCGTGCGCCGCGTGACCACCTCCCGGCGGTGCGACAGGAACGCCTCGAGCATCTGCTTGAGGTTCAGCAGCCGCGGCTGGCCGTCGACCAGCGCGACCATGTTCATGCCGAACGAGTCCTGCAGCTGCGTCTGCTTGTACAGGTTGTTCAGCACCACCTCGGGCACTTCGCCGCGCTTCAACTCGATCACCACGCGCATGCCCGACTTGTCGGACTCGTCGCGGATGTCGGAGATGCCGTCGATCTTCTTGTCGTTGACCAGCTCGGCGATCTTCTCCTGCAGCGTGCGCTTGTTCACCTGGAACGGGATCTCGTCGACGATGATCGCCGTGCGGGTCCCGCGGTCGAACTCCTCGAAGTGCGTCTTGGCGCGCATGACCACGCGGCCGCGCCCGGTGCGGTAGCCCTCGCGCACGCCGTTGACGCCGTAGATGGTCGCGCCGGTGGGGAAGTCGGGCGCGGGGATCAGCTCGATCAGCTCGTCCACGCTCGCCTCGGGCCGTCGCAGCAGCAGCAGGCAGCCCTCGACGACCTCGCCGAGGTTGTGCGGCGGGATGTTGGTCGCCATGCCCACCGCGATGCCCGAGCTGCCGTTGATCAGCAGGTTCGGGATCTTGGCCGGCAGCAGCAGCGGCTCCTTCTCCGAGCCGTCGTAGTTCGGGCCGAAGTCGACGGTCTCCTTGTCGATGTCGGCGAGCAGCTCGTGCGCGATCTTCGACAGCCGCACCTCGG